>JAHZHS010000020.1 GCA_019420135.1 Oscillospiraceae bacterium
GCCGCGGTTGACCTGGACCTTGCCGTTGTCATCCACCCAGGGCACGCGGAACATGACCACGCGCTCCGGCTCGACAATGCGCTCGATCAGGCCGTTCTTTTCCAGCTCGGGGCGGGCCGCAACGACCGGCTCCAGGCTTTCCAGAACTTCGTCCACCGCCTGCAGGAATTCCTTCTGCTCAGCGTTGCGCGCGGCCAGGCCCTCATACACTCCGGCCAGGTAGGCGTTTTGAATCGACATAGTGACACACTCTCCCTTTTCCGGCGGCACGCCCTCCCGTAAATTGGAGGGCCGCGCCGCACTCTTTTATTATTTCTTACGCCAGCTTCTATGTTACCACCGGATCGGGTCCTGCGCAAGAGAAAATCACAAAAAATGTAACCTGTTTTGCTGCAATTGTATGCAATATGAGTACAAAAATGGATAAACTCGCAAAAAATGACGAAATGTGCTATACTGAAAAAGTTCGGCGCGGGCGGTTTCCTACCGCCGTGGCCGCGTTTGCGGCAAGCCGCCGGATCTACCTGATCGGCAGGCCGGACAGAGGCCCGGCGTCCCGATCGCGATGCAAAGGAGAGAAATGCTATGGCAGTCCTTACCGTTACGAAACAGAACTTTGAGACCGAAGTGCTGGGCAGCGAAAAGCCGGTGCTGGTGGATTTCTGGGCAGGCTGGTGCGGCCCCTGCCGTATGATGAGCCCTGTTGTGGATGAAATCGCTGAGACAGAACCCGCCCTCAAGGTGGGCAAGGTCAACGTGGACGATGAGCCGGAACTGGCCGCACGCTTTGCGGTGCAGAGCATCCCCACCCTCATTGTCTTCAAGAACGGCCGGGCGGTTACCCAGAGCCTGGGCGCCAAACCCAAGGCAGCCGTGATGCAGCTGCTGCATCAGGCCGGTGCACTGTAATCCGGCGAAGAAAAATCGGTCCGACAGATGGGTGCCCCGGAGCGGATACCGCCTTTGCGCGGCGCCGCCCCGGGGCACTGTTGGTTCCGCGACCAATCGACTGCATAAAAAAGCTCCCCGTCCTCTCCGGTGCGGATGCCGGCGAGGATGGGGAGCTTTGCTGTATGAAATCAGAAATTGCAGCCATTCCAGCCCCAGTCGCTGACGGGGTGGTAGGTGACGTAGACGCCGTTGCCGGGGATGCCCAGCTGATCCTCCAGGATGGAACAGATCTCGCCGGTCATGGCGCTGTAATCGGCGGGGGAGGCGCTGCCGTACAGGCTGACCGAGACGTAGGCGCCCCGGGTCAGCTTCTGCCCGGCCATCCACAGGTCGCAGTTGTCCTGAATGCCCACCATCAGGTAGGTCTCGGTCTTGTGCAGGGTGGGGATCGCCTTGCCGAAAGCGGCCTTGAGGGCTTCCTTCTGGGTGGCGTCGAGGGATACGGTGACTTTGGCATCAATGAACGGCATGGGAATTCCTCCTTTTTTGTGGGGTGTATCGGTCAGCGGCCGCGGGCCCGCAGCTCTGCCTGGGCGATCTGCCGCAGGCGCGGGGCGGCATGGGCAAAGAACTTCTGGAAGGCGGGGCAGTAATAGTTCTGCTTGCCCCCGGCGGGATCGTCGCACCAGTCCCGCTTGCAGCCGCCGAAGCAGAGCGGCTGCCACTGGCAGGAGGCACAGGCGGTGGGGTGCTCCAGGCCGTCCTGCAGAAACCGCATCGCCCGGTCGCTTTTCGCCAGGGCGGGCAGGGGCTGGTCCCCCAGATGCCCCAGCTTCCACTCGTCGAGAACATAGAAGTCGCAGGGGTAGACCGAGCCGTCGGCCTCCACCACAAAGTAGGCCCCGCAGCTGCCGCTGGTGGCGCAGGTGCCTGCGGGCAACCCCATAGCCAGATGCACATAGTCGTCAAACAGGCGCACGCTGGTGTAATGGCCCGACGCCCAGTCCCGGTACCATTCGTCGAAGAGGGCGCAGAGAAAGGTGCCGTAATCCTCCGGCAGCAGGGAATAGGGCATGCTGCCCCGGGGCTTTTCGATGGGGTCCAGGCAGGGAATGAACTGAAGATATTCCACCCCGGTCTTCTGCAGGGCGTGATAGACCCGCACCGCACTCTTGGCGCAGCGCTTGGTCACCACACAGAGCAGGTTGAGATCCACCCCGGCCCGCTGCAGCAGGGCGATGTTCTGCCGGACCCGCGTCCAGGTGCCCTTGCCCGCCGCATCGATGCGGAACTCATCGTGCAGGGTCTTGTCCCCGTCCAGGGAAACGCCCACGAGAAAGCGGTTCTTTGCCAGAAACTCCGCCCACTCCCCGTCCAGGGCAAGGCCGTTGGTCTGGATGGAATAGCTCACCGGAATATGCCGGGTATTGCGGTCGGCCACCTCCGCCACAAAATGGCGGAAAAATTCAAGGCCCGCCACCGTGGGTTCCCCGCCCTGGAAGGCAAAGCTGACCCGGCCGTTGAAGTCCACCGCGTCCAGGGCTTCCCGGATGAGCAGATCGGCGGTCTCCCTGGTCATGATGCCCATGCTGGCCTGGGTGCGGTTGGTGGCCTCGTCCTCATAGAAACAATAGCGGCAGCGCATATTGCACAGGCTGGAGGCGGGCTTGATGAGAAAATTGACAAACTGCATGGCGTGCAGACCTTTCCGCGTAAAAATGGTTTCCTCCATTATAGCGGAGATGCGGGGGCGGTGCAAGGCGGACTCAGCGGGAAAAGGCGGTGGCCCGGCGGTAGACCAGCCAGGAAAGAAGGGCGGTCAGCACCTCGGTGACCCAGAAAGCGTGCCAGACGCCGTCGGCTCCCCAGAACCGGCTGAACACCCAGGCCAGGGGCAGAATGAGGATGGTATACCGGCACAGGGAGATGACAAGGGATTCCACCCCCTTGCCCAGGCCCTCCAGCGCGCCGGAGGCTGTGACCGAAAGGCTGGACACCACAAAGCCCAGGGAGATGATGCGCAGCGCCCCAGCACCCAGGCGGATGGTCTCGGCGTTGTCGGTGAAGAGGGCGATGAGGGCGGCGGGAGCGGCCAGGCAGAGCAGGGTGCCCAGCAGCATGACGGCGGCAATGAGAATGAGGCTGGTGCGGAAGATGCGGCGCACACGGCCGTATTCCCCGGCGCCGTAATTGTAGCCCATGAGGGGGCGGATGCCCTGTACCACGCCGTTGGCCGTGAGGTAGAGGAAGGACTGCAGTTTATAGTAGGCGCCCAGGATGAGAACGTAGGTCTGGGAGAAGGCGGACAAAATGCCGTTGAGGGCGGTGATGAGCAGGGAGGCCAGGGCCAGGCTGAGAGTGGCGGGCACCCCCACCAGGTACATGCGCCGGGCAAGGAAGCCCACCGAGGTCAGCCCCCGCAGCCGGATGCGCAGGGGCAGCACCCCGGCGGCGTAAAAGACCAGGTAGGCCGCCAGGGTCAGGCACTGGCCCAGGCCGGTGGCGATGGCGGCACCCTCGATGCCCAGGGCGGGGAAGGGACCGATGCCGAAGATGAGCAGCGGGTCAAGAATGATGTTGGCCGCGCAGCCGATGAGCATGCAGATCATGGAGACGGTCATCTTGCCCACAGCCTGGAAGGTCTTTTCAAAGGCCATGCCCGCCGCGATGGGCACGCAGAACCAGAACACGATGCCGGAGTAGCGCAGGCCCAAAGAGAGGATGGCCTCCGAGTCGGTGAAGAGGGAGAGAAAGCCCGGCATGGCCAGCAGACAGCCGGCGGTGAGCAGGGCACCGTGGAGCAGATTGAGCCACATACCCAGGGAGGCGGCACAGGAGGCCTGCTCCTGCTTGCCGGCCCCCAGCAAAAAGGCGATGACCGCGTTGATGCCGATGGCAAACCCCACTGTGATGGAGGTCACCAGATTCTGGATGGGGTAGACGAGGGAGAGGGCGGTCATGGCGTCCTCGCTGATCCTGGCCACAAAGTAGCTGTCCACGATGTTGTACAGCGAGCTGACCAGCATGGACAATGTCATGGGCAGGGCCATGGAGACGACCAGCGGCAGGATGGGGCGCTGCTTCATAAAAACCTGATCCATTGAATTTTCCTCCGTGAAATGAAAACTGCGCGGCGGATGCCCCGGCGCCGGGGCAAAAAAATACCACACGACCCGGTGCACGGCACCAGACGATCATGTGGCGAAAAGAAAAGCAGATTGCTTTGGGAAAAGATCCACAAACTCCGCACAGGCGGATTTTACGGTAACACTATACCGTGGATCAGGCATTTTGTCAACGGCCGGACGAGAAAAAGCAGAAACTGGCAGAACCCCGCCGGGCAGAGGCAATCCTCAGCCCCGCAGGAAGAATTTCTCAATGCAGCTGGCAGCCGCGCCCACGGCGCCGCCGTACTCGCCCAGGTCCACATAGACCAGCTGGAGTTTTTCGTCGCTGGAGCGGAAGGCGTAGGTGCGCAGGGAGCGCTCCACCGTCTCAAAGTTTTCGTGGTTGCGGAACATGGGACCGCTCAGGAAAATCAGGTGAGGGTTGAGAAAGCCGACAATATTGGCAAGGGCAATGCCCAGGTAGAACATGCCCCGGTCCAGAATGCGGCGCACCGCAGGATCCCCCTTGGTCTGGGCTTCCAGCACCTGTTCCAGCGTGAGCTGGTCGGGATCGGTGCAGAGCTCGGCCAGCACGGTGCACTCCCCGCTGCGCAGGGCCTGACGGCAGTATTCCAGCACGGCACGCATACTGGACAGCGCCTCCAGGCTGCCGGGCATGCCGCAGTCGGGCAGCTCGGGACCTTTGGGATCCAGAATCATCTTGCCGATCTCACCGGCGGCGGCATCCTGCCCGCGGAAGGACTGGTTGCTCAGTACCACAGGACAGGCAATGCCCCAGGCTACATGGCAGAAGGCAAAGGTGGTGGTGTCGTCGGTCAGAAGATTGGGACGGAACAGCGAGATGGCACAGGCACGGGCACGGACGTTGTTCTCCAGCCGGACGGGCAGATGGATGGCCTGATGAATCGTATCCCCGAAAGGCTGATTGCACCAGCTGACCCGCTCGGTTCCCAGATTCTTGATGACGCCGGTGTGGGCATTGACAATGCCCGGTACCGTGATGCCGATGCCTACCAGCCGCTCCCACTCGGCGGGATGACGGATTTCCAGCATATGGAGCAGCTTGAGCAGCTGCTTGATCATGGTGTCGTAGTCCTCCGACAGGAGATCGTAGGATCCCTGGGCAAGAATGCCGCCCCGCAGATCGGTGATGCAGTAATGGGTGAAATCACGGCCCAGAGAAACCCCCAACGCCAGACGGGAACCGGGCACCAGATCAATGTTGATGGGCTTGCGGCCCACACCGTGGGAGGTGACTGTATTGCCGGGACCGGTGAGCTCCTGTACGACACCCTGCTGGATCAGCTCAGCAACAATATTGGTGATGGTGGGTGGGGTCAGTTCCAGACGCTCGGCAATTTCAGCCCGGGATAGTGGTGCGTAGCGGAATAAAATCCGCTTGATGGATTCCAGATTTTGCTGTTTGATCTTAGCCAGGTTTTTGCCGTGCATCACGGGCATGTGCGACGCCCCTCTTTCTGTGAAAATTTCGAAAAGGATCAGAAAAATTATTTATTAAGATTATAAAATATAAATCCCCTTTTTATATAATACCATATTTTTTGGGAATTGTCAGATTATTCCACGGTGGCGAAACTGCCAAAAAAGAAAAAAAGAATCTGACGAAATGCCAAAAACAAACAATCCCAGAAAAATGGAGCGGGAAAACCTTGCATCAAAAAGGAAAAAACACTATAATATGAACATTATCGTTGATTAATTTAATAAATAAAACAAGAAGCGATATTGATTGTTCGGTCAAACGAAAGAAAACAAAATTCTGGAAAATTTCCATGGTCGGCAGAGAGGAAAAACGCCGGGCGGAAGGAAGCTGGCTCAAGAGGAGCCGGCAGGAAGGGAGTCGGTCGGAAGAAAAACGGCTGGAAAGGAGCTGGCCGGAAGGAATTTGACCGGAGAGGAATCGGAGGGAAGAAAACCGGTCAGAAGCAAGTTGATCCGAAAGGGACCGTCCGGAGAGGGTCCGGTTGGACGAGCGACGGCCAGAAGGAGCGGAACCTTGGGAAAAATATCCCGGGGAAAAATCCCGGAGAACAGGACCTGCGGAGAAAATACATCCGGCCCGGGGCAGAAAGCAACGGTGATGCAGGGAGGAAAAACCGGGAAAGCACAGCAGACAGAAAACGGCGCGGGGATCCTCGGAAGGGTCCTGAAAAACGCCGGAAAGAAAACGGGGAGGTTACGGTTGATGCAATGGAACAGTGTGGTGACGGTGCATTCCTTGGAACCGGCAAAGCTTGCCGGAAATGCCCTTTTGTGGGGAATGGCGCGGATGGTCCGGGGAAACAACAGGAGGACGCGATGAGCGCGGGCCGGGGAGGAGCCGGATACAGCGACGGCCAGATGCGGTATCTGGCCCTGCTGGCCCGGCAATATCCCACCATCTCGGCGGCGGCCAGTGAGATCATCAAGATTGAGGCGGTACTGCGCCTGCCCAAGGGAACCGAGCATTTCATGAGTGATCTGCACGGCGAGCACGAGGCCTTTGTGCACATCCTCAACAGCGCTTCCGGTGTGATCCGGGAAAAGATCGACACGGTGCTGGGGGACGGCGTGCCTGCCCGGGAACACGCCGAGCTGGCCACCCTGATTTACTATCCCACCCAGAAGCTGCCGGAACTCAAGGCCGCCCAGAAAAATCTCGACGCCTGGTACCGGCAGACACTCCTGCGCCTCATTGAGCTGTGCCGATTTGTCTCCAGCAAACACACCCGGGAGCACGTGCGCGGCTGTCTGCCCGCCGACTGCGGCTATGTGCTGGACGAGCTGCTCCACGCACACTTTGAGGATCACGACAAGGATCTCTACTATGGGGAGATCGTGGACAGCATTCTGCGCTACGACCGCGCCGATGCCTACATTATCCGCCTGTGCGAGGTCATCAAGCGGCTGGCCGTCGACCGGCTGCACATTGTGGGCGACCTGTTCGACCGGGGCCCCAGACCCGACCGCATTCTGGATCACCTGATCGCCTACCACGATGTGGACATCCAGTGGGGCAACCACGATGTGGTCTGGATGGGAGCCGCCGCCGGCAGCCCCGTCTGCGTGCTGACGGTGGTGAAAAACTCCCTCCAGTACGACAATTTGGATCTGCTGGAAAACGGGTACGGCATCAGCCTGCGGCGGCTGGAACATTTCGCCGAGAGCGTCTACGGATGCAGCGCTGTGGGACGGTGGTACCCACATGCCAGGGACGGCAAAAACAACGAGGCAACCCTGATGCGGGTGGCCCGGATGCACAAGGCTGTTACCATCATGCTGCTCAAGGCGGAGGCGGCGGTCATTGCCCGCAATCCCGATTTCGGAATGCAGGGGCAGGACTACATCCGTCAGATCAACTATGCCTCGGGTACGGTGCGCTGCGGCGGCCAGTGGTATCCGCTGCTGGACAGCGACTTCCCCACCGTGGACCCCGCCAACCCCGCTCACATGACCGCCCGGGAACAGAGCATCCTGGATGAGATGGTGCGGGCATTCCGGGAGAGCGAACGGCTGCAGCGGCACATTCAGTTCCTCTATGCCCGGGGCGGACTGTACAAGACCATCAACGGCAATCTGCTCTACCACGGCGCCGTTCCCATGACCGTCGACGGACAGTTCGCCGCCGAGGAGTTTGAGGGCAAATGCTACGCCGGACGTGCCCTCTTTGACTACTGCGATCAGCAGGCGCGGCAGGGATACTTTGCCACGGAAAACAGCACCGCCCGCCAGGCGGGACAGGATTTCCTGTGGTATCTGTGGTGCGGGGCCGGGTCACCGGTCTTCGGACGCAGCGCCATGACCACCTTTGAGCGGCTGTATATCGCCGATGAGGCCACCCACGTGGAGCGCAAAAATCCCTACTACACCCACATTGACCAGGCACAGACCGCCGAGCGCATTCTGCGGGAATTCGGGTTGTTCGATGCGGGCAGCCATATCATCAACGGCCATGTCCCGGTGCGTGCCATCGAGGGGGAAAGCCCCGTCAAAAGCGGCGGCAGACTGGTGGTCATCGACGGCGGATTCTGCCGGGCCTACCACCAGCGGACCGGCATTGCAGGATATACCCTGGTCTACAACAGCCGGGGATTGGCCCTGCGCACCCATCAGCCCTTCGAGAGCACCGAAAAGGCCATCCGGGAGGACGAGGACATCGACTCCCACAGCGAGTACATCTATCTTTCGCCTCGGCGGGTGCTGGTTAGGAACACCGATGAGGGCCGCGCCCGGCAGGCCATGATCTGCGATCTGCGCAAGCTGGTGGATGCCTACCAGAACGGACTCCTGCGGCAGCCGGGTCTGGAAAATGCCGGGACGGGCGGCTTTTCCCTCCCGTAAGAGACAGAAATACCGCCGTACAAAATATAAAATCTCCCCTGCGGAATTACCCTCCGCAGGGGAGATCTGTTTTATGAGAAAAAGACGTTACAGAGGAATCTTGCCATCCACCTTATTGATGACGTAATAGGCGCAGCCTTCCTCGGGTTTGATGTAGACGCGGCAGGAATGAATGCCGATCTTGTGGGTGGAACGGTAATCTGCCTTGGCCTGCTCCACAAGAGCCACACAGTCATATTCCTTGCCCTCAAACTGGAGATAGATCTCGGTGGCAGGGGTGTGGGCTTTGCGGGCCGGTTGTTTCCGGGGTTGTCTGCCGGAAACCTTGGACTCTGTATTTTCTGTGGATTTACGCATAGGGTAACCGCCTTTCTTGGGTGTGTCCGCCTGAAAATTTGCATTTAGTATAGCATAGGTTTTTCCCTTTGACTAGAGAAAAAAGCCTGATTTCGCCGCATGGGGGCAACTTTTTTTCAAAATATTTGTGAAAAAAGGGGAGGTAAACCTGCAGTAATGCAAAAACCGGAATTTCTTTGAAGAAATTACTTGTTCTAATGGCTATGCAAACCGGCGGAAAACATGCCGAATCCCAGAAAAAGAACGGAAAAAGGAAAGGTCAGATCCGGCCCAGGAGGATCTCGGACAATGGACGCTTGGGAACGCAGTAGTCCCGGGCATCGTCCAGATAATAGCGCACGTCGCCGTCGTGCATCTCCACCACGCGGCTCTCGTGGGAGGGATAGCCGAAGGCTACCATGCTGTGCAGCCGCAGGGAGGACGCCGTGCCGAACAGATTGCACAGGGCAGGGCGGTCAATGGCTCCCATGATGCAGCTGCCTACCCCGTGGGACCAGGCTGCCGCCGTCATGCTGCCCAGGGCAAGACCGGCATCGGTGTCACTGGCGCCGGGCAGGGCCTCGTCCTGGAACACGGCGATGAACAGGGTGGGGCGTTCCTCCGGCTTGGGAGTGCCCTGCTCCGGCGGAAGGTAGGCCGCCCAGTGAACCAGGCCGTTTACCGTTTCCACCTGCTCGGGGCTCTGTACCACCAGGTATTTCAGCGTCTGGCGGTTGGCCCCGCAGCTGGCAATGCGGGCAGCTTCCAGAATGTCGTCCACCACGGCGGCGGGCACAGGCGTCTGTTTGAACCGGCGGTAGGTGCGGCGGGTGCGCAGAAATTGCATGAAGTCTTGCATGAAAATACCTCCTTGTCAAAATGAAGCGGGTGAAACAGAAAAAGGCGGCGGGTCAGCCTTCCCCGGGGAGCGTCACCGACGAGGCCGCCAGCATGGCCCGGAACTCGGCATCCGGCATGTCGATGGACAGATCCTTGACCATGGTGGGCTCCTGAAAATGCACCTGCCAGGGGGCACCGCCCTCCTGCTGGCAGAATACCATGGCGCTGACCTTACCGAAATTGGAAAATGTCTCGTCCTCAAACAAGCTGGGGGCGGGCCTGACAAAGTAGTGATCGATCATGGTGCCCTGGGCAAACAGATGCTCCACGGCGGCGGGAAGCTCGCCTTCCGCCTGCTCGTTTTTGTACTGCGGACGGATGGAAAGAAAATCGGCAGCACTGAGTGTATCCGGCATCCCGAAAACCTCCTGAATCAACTGGAATAGAAGTAATATCAGTATACCGCGCGTTGGGGGCTTTTGCAATGCGGGGCAATTTGTGTAAAAAAACAGGGATCGACACAACGCCGCTTTTTGTATAAAAAGCCCATGACATATTTTAGAAAAGGGTGATATACTATATAGTAGGCGTAATAGCGCTGTTTTTGAAAGCGGCTTTTAAGAGAAAAGGAGCGAAAGATGTTTCAGGTTGGGGATATGGTTTGTTATGGGACCACCGGTGCTTGCCAAATCGCCTCCCATGAGGTGCGGCAGCTCGGCGATCAAAAACAGAATTGCTTTGTGCTCAAGCCGGTCTTTGACAAGAGCATGACCATCTGTGTGCCGGAGGGCAACGAACTGCTCATGGCACGGATGCATCCGGTGATGAGCAAGGAGGAGATCCTTGCTTTGATCCGGGAACTTCCGGAGGAGGACGTCCAGTGCGATCCGAATCCGGATGTGCGGCGCCAGTATTACAACGAGACACTGAAAAAAGGCGACCACCGGGAACTGCTGCGCATGGTCAAGGCCATCTACAATTTCCGCCGCGCCCGCCGCGCTGTGGGCAAGCGCTTGTCCGGGTTCGATGAAAACGCCATGCGGGAGGCGGAAAACATGCTCTACACCGAGTTTGCTCTGGTGCTGGATATTCAGCCCGCCGATGTGGTGCCCTTTATCCGCAGGGAGCTGGGCGGTGAGGAATAATGACTGAAATAAAATCGAAGATACGATAAAAAATAGCCTATTCAGAGGCGGCGTTCATCTGCGAGTTAACAGATGTGCGCCGCCTTTTTGTGTTGCCTGAAAGGGGGCACCGTGGGGCAAAATCCTGCAAAAAGGGCGGAAGAGGGTGCACAGTGACCCTCGCAGACCCCATGGACGGCGTGGTATAACCAAAATGGAAAAACGCACCGGAACAGCCGGGAACCTAGAAAAATCTAAGGGAAGTATCCTGGCAAAACAGCGCGGCGTTTGGCCGCAAATCATTCAGGCGAAAACAGGCGACAAAGCCCGTCACAATGCGGGCTGCGGCGTCTTTTTTTCTGCCTGCAAAAGTAAATTCGGGTTCCGGGACGGGGAAAGGGGGCGAAGGGATGGGCCAGGCGCAGGATGACGCCAGACCGGCGGGGACACCGCGACGGCGGCGGTCGCCGGTGAAGATGAAGGAAATCGAACAGATGTGGGCCGACGTCATGCGGGACGAGACGGTGGAGCTGCGCCAGCGGATGCACGCGGCGGAGCTCTGTGCCAAGGCCATCAACGCGGCAAACGGCGACGACAAACAGGAGGAGGCCGCCACCGGGCGTCTGGATGAAGTCCTCAACGCCTTGTGGGGCTGCACCGCCGGACACTGGAAGGGGGAGGATCCGCCATGAGGGGACAGCTGAAATTTTCCGCCAAGAGCATGGCCTTTCTCCGCTGCCGGGCCCGGTGCGAGTTCCTGGAAGGCACCACCGCTGCGGGCAAGACCACGGTGGCGCTGCTCAAGTTCATGCTGCGGTGCGCCGCCAGCGACAAAAAGCTGCACATCCTGTCCGGGCTGGACACCGGCACGGTGGAGAAAAATATCATCAACAAGGAGTTCGGCATTCTGGATGACTTCGGGCCGCTGGCCGACTACTATCCCGCGGGGTACGGCAAGACCACCCAGGCCCACATCCGTCTCAAGACCTCCGACGGGGACCGGATCATCTACGTGCTGGGCTACGGCAACCGGGAACGCTGGAAAAAAGCCCTGGGCGGTCAGTACGGCTGCGTCTACATCGACGAGGTGAACATCGCCGACATGGAGTACCTGCGGGAGGCGGCCATGCGGGCCGACTATCTGCTGGCAACCCTCAACCCCGATGACCCCCGCAAGCCGGTGTATGAGGAGTACATCAACCACGCAAGGCCCCTGCCTCAGTGGGAGCACTCCACCCCCGAACAGATCCGCAAACAGCTCAACCAGCCCCCCAAGGAAGGGTGGGTACACTGGTTCTTCGGCTTTGAGGACAACGCCGCCCTGAGCGAGGAGACCCGGCGGCGTATTCTGGAAAACGCCCCGGCGGGCAGCCGCCTTTACCGCAACAAGATTCTCGGCCTGCGGGGACGGGGAGAGGGAGTCATCTTTGAGGTGGGACCCGCCCACCGCGTGGGCGCGGCGGAGCTGCGGAGCCAGCTGGAGGCGGGGACCATCCGCTTTGTCCGCTTTGCCTGCGGAGTGGACACCAGTTACAGCCAACGCACCCAGGATACCTTTGCCTTTGTCTTTGACGGCATCCTGGAGGACCGGCGCAAAGTCACACTGGCGGTGCGGGTCTACTCCAACAAGGACCGGGCCCGGCAGGGATTGTCCGTGCTGGCCCCCAGCGACATCCCGCCCCTGCTGGAAGAATTCCTGGAGGAGCAGCGGGCGGCGTGGGGGTTCGGGCGGCGGGTGTTCATCGACAGCGCCGACCAGGCCACCCTGGCCGAGTGCCGCAAGTACCGGCGGCTCAAGGGCGGGCTGTATGAGTATCTGCCTGCCTGGAAAGGACTGCCCGTTCTGGACCGCATCCGCATGGAGAGCGGCTGGCTGGCCCATGGCACCCACCTGTTTGTGGAGGAGGGCTGCGGGCCGCTGCTGGAGGAGATGGACTGTTACAGCTGGGAGGCGGACGGACGCCCGGAGGACGGCAACGATCACTGCATCAATGCCGAGCAGTACGCCTGGATGCCCTACCGGGAGGAGATCGGATAAGGCGAGGAGGAAAAAACCATGAACTGGATGGAAAGGATGAGGACCATGTTGCAGACCTGGCTGGAGATCCAGCCGGCAGAGGGCCGGCGGCTGAGTATTCGGGAGCCGGTGAGCCATGCCACCAACGTGCTGCGCAACCGGGTGTGGTACCGGGGCGATGCCAGCGAGCTGGACCAGCTGTTCAAGCAGCTGGGGGAGGACGCCGTGGGCAGGGCGCGGTTCTGGGCGGCGGCTCCCGAGAGTGAGAACCTGCGCAAGGCCCACAGCGGTCTGCCTGCCGTGATGGTGGACACCCTGGCGGGCATTGTGCGGGCCGATCTGGACGAGATCCGCTTTGACGACCCCCAGGCTGCCGCCCGCTGGGAGGCCATCGCCCGAGACAACGACTTTGAGGCTCTGGTGGGCCGGGCGGTGGCCGAGTGTCTGGTCACCGGGGACGGGGCTTTCAAGATCAGCCTCGACCCCCAGGCGGCGCCGGGGCCGATCCTGGAGTTTTACGGCGCCGACCGGGTGGAGTACGCCCGCCGCCACGGGCGCATCGTGGGGGTGGATTTTCTGACCCCGGTGGGGCGCAAAGGACGGGTGCTGTACGAGGAGTACCGCCCCGGCAGCGTGGGCTACCGGCTGGACGCCGACGGCAAACCGGTGGCGCTCTCCGCCGAGGAGGACTGTGCCGGGCTGCGCAATGCCGCCTTTGACCCGGCGGTGTCCCTGGCGGTACCTTTGATGTTCTGGCCCAGCGCCCGGTGGCCGGGGCGTGGGGCGTCCATCTTTGACAAGAAAAACGACGCCTTCGACGCCCACGACGAGATCATCAGCCAGTGGCTGGACGCCGTGCGGGCGGGACGGGTGCAGCGGTACATTCCCGAATGCCTGATCCCCCGGGACCCCGAGACGGGAGCCCTGCGGGTGCCGGGACGTTTTGGGGCCAGCTTTGTCAAGATCGCCTCCAGCGACCGGGAGAACGCCGCCGACCGCATCGAGACGGTGCAGCCCGAGATCCGCTACGAGGCCTTTGAGAGCGCCTACGCGGCCACCCTGGACCTGTGTCTGCAGGGGGTGCTGAGTCCGGCCACCCTGGGCATCGACCTGGGGCGGATGGCCTCCGCCGAGGCACAGCGGGAGAAAAAGGATGTGACCGGTTTCACCCGCAATGCCATCACGGCGGCGCTGGAAAAGGCCCTGCCCCTGCTGGCCGGGGCAGCCCTGCAGGCCCAGGACCTGGCAGAGGGCCGGGCACCCGGGGAATACCGGGCCCAGGCGGGCTTCGGCGAGTACGGGGCCCCCGCCTTTGACGAGCGGGTGAACACGGTGGCCCGGGCGGCGGAGGCGGGCATCATGAGCGTGGAGGCCCAGGTGGACGAGCTGTGGGGCTCCAGCCGGGATGAGACCTGGAAAACCGCCGAGGCAGAGCGCATCCGCGCTTTGCGGGAGACGGCGGGCTGAGACCCGGCAGAACATTTTTGAAGCGAAAGGGCGGCAGGACCGGTTGGTCCGCTGCCCTTTTGTGATACCAACAGCCCACGGGCGGAAAGGAGAAGAAAATGACCGACAAGGAAAAGGACAAAAAGCCTGACCCGGAGCGGGCGGCTCCCGAACCGGAAGAAGCCAGAGCCGACGGCGAACAGCCGGAGGAGCAGACAGAACCGGCGGAGGAGGCGGCCGGGGAGGACACCGACCCCACCGAAACGGCTGAGCCGACTGAACCTGCCGAATCTGCCGGAGCCGGGGACGACAGCGCCCGGCGCATTGCCCGGCTGGAGGAGCAGCTTCTGCAGGCACGGTGCCGTCTGGCAGCCTATGCGGCGGGGGTGAGCCCCGAACTGGCGGAGGACGCCGTGACCCTGGCCATCGGTGCGGCCAGACAGGAGGGGGAGGTCACCGAGGAGACCGTGACCCGCGCCATGGACGGGGTGCTGAAACGTCATCCCGACTGGAAAAACGGCCGGGCCATGGCGGGCTTCCGCCTGGGCGCCGACACCGACCCCAACCTCATCCCCGCACCCGGCGGTGAGCCGGAACCCGAAAAGCGGCGCTGGAACCGCTTCAAGTAACCCTTACAGAGAAAGGACGGTATGTAACCTATGGCAAATACTTTGAATTACGCGGAAAACTGGCAGTCGGAACTGCTGGAGGTCATGACCCAGAACGCCCTGTGCGGACCCTTCGTCACCGACAACGTCCGCTGGCTGGACGCCAAGACTTTCCACTTCACCCAGATGTCGGTGTCCGGCTACAAGAACCACAGCCGTGACGGCGGCTGGAACCGCGGCAACGTCACCCAGACCGACCACGCCTACGAGGTCACCCATGACCGCGATGTGGAGTTCCTCATCGACCGCGCCGACGTGGACGAGAGCAACTCCACCGCCTCGGTGATGAACATCTCCCGCACCTTTGAGCAGACCCAGGCCGCGCCCGAAGCCGACGCTCTCTTCTTCTCCAAGGTGGCGGCCGTCGCCAAGAAGGAGTCGGGCTACAACAGCTCCACCGCTGCTTCGGCCTTTACCCCTGAGGCGGTCTTCGGAAAGATCAAGGCCATGCTGGCCGCCGGCAAGCTGCGCCGCTACCGTGCACGGGGCGCCCTCATCGCCTATGTCTCCAGCGCCGTCATGAACGCTCTGGAACAGGCCCCCGAGCTGACCCACACCATCGAGCTCACCCGCATCGCCGACGGCGGCACCGGCATCGAGACCCGCGTCACCGAGATCGACGGCGTGCCCATCATGGAAGTGGTGGACGATGAGGTCTTTTACGATGCGTTCAAGTTCGACGGCGCCGACGGCGGCTTTGCCCCGGCTTCCGGCGCACACAAGATCAACGTGCTCATTGCTTCGCCGCTGACCACCAAGCTGGTGCCCAAGATCTCCAGCATCTACTTCTTTGCCCCGGGCGGCCACGCCGAGGGCGACGGCTACCTCTACCAGAACCGCGCCCTGAGCGATGTCTTTACCTTCCCCAACGGCAAGGACGGCAAGATCGACAGCGTCTACGTGGACATCGACACTTCCACTGTGTCCTGAGGGCGGTGAGAGTATGGCGCTGCAAAGCTATGCCTCCCGGCAGGACTATACCGAACTGTACGGAGAGGACGCGGCCCTGACCGGGGAGACCCTGGACCAGGCTCTGTGGCAGGCCAGCCGCGACGCCGACCGGCTGACCCTGGGACGCATCGAGGCAGCGGGCGGGGCGGATGCCCTGCCCGGACGTGCCGCAGAACTGGTGCGCCGGGCCGTCTGCTGCCAGGCAAACTGGCTTTTGGAGGACGGCTCGGCCTGGCGGCGGGGCCTCAAGCAGTACGACGTGGGCGGGGTGAGCATGACCTTCGAGGGGACTGCGGCTTCTGCTGCCGGTGTCTGTGAGGAGATGCAGGAACTGTTGCTCCTGAGCGGCCTTTGCTGCCGCGGGGTGGGACCATGAGCGGCCGCTGGCCCAGACTGGTGCGCCCCGAGCTCTGCCGCACTCCCGTCACCGTGACCCTGACCGACGGCGAGACGGCGGACGGCGCTCCCGACGGGGTGCTGGTCTTATCCCTGATGTGCCGGTTGGACGACGATCCCCAGGAGAGCATCAGCCCCAACCGGGATTTCGGGGACGGTGCCCGGCGGAGCATCAACGCCGAGCGGGTGGTGCAGTGGAGGCAGGGCACGGCCCTCTTTGACGGGGACATCGCCCCCGACCGGGATGTGCTGGCGGGCAGTGTGGAGATCGGCGGGAAAAGCTGGCGCATTGAGTCCGCCATGCGGGGGCGCAACCCCGACGGCAGTGTGAACTACACCCGGCTGACGCTGGTGTAAAAAACGGAGGGAAACGGCATGACGCTGAAACAGTTGTACGGCTGGCTGGCACCCCGCTTTGACCGGCCGGAATGTGTACGCCTGGGCAGCGTGGACGGCAGCAAGCCTTACTTTCTGGGGATTTTTGATGGACGGGAGGAAAAGGCGGACGGGCGGGCGAAACTCTGTCTGGGCGGGGCGGAATGCACCCACTGGGACGTGATGACCGCACGGCTGCTGCTGCGCTGGGGCCAGAGCCAGCCCGAAGCCGAGGCCGAGGCACAGAAGGTCTGGGCGCTGTTCTACGGCCAGACGGGTCTGACCATGGACGGGGCGCTGGTCTTCTGGGCCGACCCCGGCCCCGGCCCCGTGCCCCTGGGCAAGGGCGGTGACGGGGTGTTTGAGTACCTGATCCGGGTACAGCTTTACTACGGGCGCTGAAAAACGGTGCCCCTGACAAATCAAAAAGGAGTGACGGCAAATGGCAAGAACCGGCGTTTATCCGGTGTTTGAAAACAAGTTCAAGATCGGAACCAAGGGCAGAACCAGCATCGACGACGACATGAAGCCGGTGTCCAGTCTGGAGACCTTCTCGGTGGAGATCGACGGCAACGTGGAGGAGTGGACCCCCATGGAGGCCGAGGGCTGGAAGCGGCGCATGGTCACGGGCAAGAGCCTGACCATCACCCTGTCCGGCAAGCGGGAGATCGGCGACGAGGGCAACGACTATGTGGCTTCCAACGCCTGGGGCACCGGCAGCAGCTGCGACACCAAGTTTGAGTGGGAGTTTCCCGACGGGGCCAAGCTGGCCTTTGACTGTGTGCTCAGCGTGACCAACCCCGGCAGCGGCGACGCCACCGACGTGGCCGCTCTGGAATTTGAGGTCCACAGCGACGGCAAGCCCACCTACACCCCGGCGGCAACGGGCTGACCGGAACAAAAGCAACTGACAGAAGGGAACGGGGCGTAGACCCCGATGGGTGGGCGGGAAGTTTTTTTACAAGGAGGACGACATGGGAAAACTCTATACCCTTGACGACAAACTGCTGACCGAGGTCCCCGAGGTGCGCGTGGGGGACAAGGTCTATCCGGTGGACAACCGGCAGAAAACGGTGATGCAGATCCAGCGGGTGATGGCAAAGGCGGACGCCGAGCCGGAAACCCAACTGGGGGAGGCCTTCCGGCTGGCGCTGGGAGCCCAGGCGGCAAAAGAGCTGGAGGAGAAAAATCTGCCTTACCCGGCAGTGCAGGAGCTGTTTGCCCTGGTACTGGCCGCGGTGACCGGCGAGGATGCCGAGGTGGTGCGCCGGCGATTTCGCACCGCCCGGGAGCAGGGCTGAGGAGGTCTTTGCCGGGCAGGCGGAGTACGACCTGATCTTTGACGAGGAGGCCATCCTGCAGAGTGTGGCGGCCCAGTATGGCGTGCTGCCCTCCGCCCAGGGAGAACTGCCCTGGGCGGAATGGGTGCGCCTGGTGTCCGGGCTGATGGAGGAGACCCCTCTGGGCAAGCTGGTGGCGGTGCGCACCGAGCGCGACCCGGCTGTCCTGCGGCGGATGACGCCCTGGCAGCGGAAGGCCCGGCGGGAGTGGAACTGCTTTCTGGCCCGGCGGGCGGGCCGTACACAGCCGGACCGGACGGCCCAGTGGGCGCTGCAGGCGGAACTGGCGCGGATGTTCGGCGGGGACAAGCAACCCCCGCGCTGAAAAGAGACGAGAGGAGGAACGGCGGTGGCAGAAAACCTGTACAAAGCCAGAACCGAAAAATATGAACTGCCCTCCGTCGGGAGGGACGGGTGGCGGGCGGCTGCCGCTGCGGCCGCGGCGACCCTGCGCCCGGCGGCGGACACAGCCAAGAATATGACGAAGATGGAGAGCGCGGCCCAGGGGGCGGCCTCCGCCATGAAGGCGGCGGCTTCGGCGGCGGCAAAAACGGCTGCAGCCACCGCAAAGGCAGCGGCTTCGGCGGCGCGGTACACCGCCAGCTTTGATGAGCTGGAAAAACTGCCTGCGGCAAAGACGTCGGGCTCGGGGTCCAAATCGGGTTCGTCCAAAGGAAAAAATGCCGGAGCAGGGGCCGGGGAGGACGCAGCGGCACAGCTGAGCCTGTGGGACCGCATCCGGGCCGCGGCGGCGCAGTTCTGGGCCTGGTGGAAAAGCCTGACCGAGACCGGCCGTGCTGCCTGGGCTGCCGCCTGGAAAAGCATCCGGGAGACGGCGGCGGGGGCATGGACGGAGGTGTCCGCTGCGGCGGCAACCCTGTGGCAGGGAACGCTGCGGCCCTTTCTGACCTGGCTGGCCGGGGTGTTTGCTCCGGGCATCTACAACAGCTTTTCCACTGCCATGGCGCCCATCGCGTCGGGGATACTGACCACCCTGATCAACGCCTTTGTGACGGCATTCCAGACCGGATGCACCCTGATCTCCCAGGCGGTGTCCGGCGTGGTGGTGCCCGCTTTGAATCTGCTGCTGACCATCTGGAACGGCATGATGGCGGGCATCTCGGCGGCGTGGACGTCCTGGGGCCAGCCCATTCTAGACGGGGTGACCCTGGGGGTGCAGAACCTCATGCTGCTGGTGACCAATCTGTGGCAGAGCGTTTTGCAGCCGGTACTCACCGCCTTTCTGACCCTGGTGGAATCCCTGTGGAACGAGCATCTGCTGCCCCTGTGGAACCAGGCTTTGCAGCTGCTGGGGGCGGGGCAGACCATGGTGCTCAACTACTGGAACAACATTCTGCTGCCCTTCCTCAACTGGATGACCCAGAGCTTTGGCCCGCTGGTGGCTCAGGTGCTCACCGTGGCGGGACAGGCGGCTACCTTTGCCGCTGCCCTCATGAGCGATGCGGCCCGGGTCATTCTCACCGCACTCACGGGCGTGGCGGACTTCATGTCCAACGTCTTTGCGGGCAACTGGGCCGCCGCCTGGGAGAGCGTGCGCGCTACCGTGGACAACGTCTGGGCCTCCATTCAGAGCCTCGTCCGCACGGCGGTCAACGGGGTGATCGGCCTGGTCAACGGGATGCTGGGCGCTGTGACGTCGGGCATCAACGCGGTGGCGGATGCCCTCAACAGCCTGTCCTTTACCGTGCCCGGCTGGGTGCCGGGGCTGGGCGGCTCCCACATCGGCTTTTCCATCGGCCACGTATCCGCACCCCAGATCCCCATGCTGGCCTCCGGCGGCGTCATACGCCAG
>JAHZHS010000200.1:0-3325 GCA_019420135.1 Oscillospiraceae bacterium
GCTGCTGGTTTGCCAGCTTGTCGAATGCGGTATTACCGTGGCGCACTCCCCTGCTCCACATGGCATCCATCTGGGTGGTCACCCGGTCAAAGGATGTCTCCAGCTCCCGGATCTTCGCCTGCAGCAGCGCCACGGATTTGCTGAACTGTCCATTGACCATGCCGTTCATTGCCTTCTGCGAATCGGCTGCGGCCTTTTGCATGGTACTGGACATGGTCTTGGCAGCATCGGTCATGCCCCGGGTCATGGCATCGCCAGCGGCCTTGCCTGTGTCAACAAACCGTCGCCGTGCTGCAGCCTGTGCCTTGGATGCCAGGCTCTGCATCTGCTGCTCGATGGTATCCCGCACAACCAGATCCAGATATACGCTGCCCACATTAGTCCCGTCAGCCATGGGAATCACCTCCAAACAGTTTTGCCATTGCCCGCTCAAGGGCTGCCATCTCGGCACGGAGCGTCTCCGGCCGGCTGCGGGTCAATGTCTGCCGGGCCAGATGCGCCGACCATTCGGCACGGATACGGCGCTGCCATGGGCTCATGCGGGCGATAACCTTACGGTCGCTCTCTGCCCGCACCGCTACCACCCGCCCCAGGGGCGTGTCATCCATCAGGCCCCCCACCAGCTTGGACCATTCCGGGAAGGGCAGCTCTCCCTGAGCAGCCGGCAGGATGCCATACTGGGTGGCAATGCTCTGCTCGATCAGCACAGCATCGAAGTCAGGGTCATAGAGGTTCTCTTCTTTATGTGGGGGTGTCCTGCCCGCGAAACCGCGCCTCGACGGCAGCCGGGTCATCATCGGTCATGGCTGCGATCACCAGGGTGAACAGCTTCTGATACGCCGGGTAAGGCATATTCATCCCGTCGATCTCGGCCGCCGCCTTGGGCCCGAAAGCCAGCTCCAGAGCCTTGCGGACGCCCTGCATGGGGTCATCGATGTCATTGGTGGCCACCTCCTTCTGGAACTTGGCCACCGTTTTCTGGCGGTTATCCACGGGATAGATCTTCTCCCCCACGCGTATCTCCGGAGTCTCGGTGAGCAGTTTGCCGTCGAGAGTATACAGTTTTGCCATTTATCATTGCTCCTTTTGTTGGTTTCCCCTGTCCCGCCCTCCGCCTGCGCGGCTCCTGGTTGAAACAAATCAGCCGCCCACGCCGGAGGCGGGTGTGTATTCCGGTTTGCCGTCGCTCTGCACCTCGAACTCCAGGGCGGCCACGTTGGTGGAGTCGCCGCTGCCGGGGTTAGTGACGTTGAGCACACAGTCAAAAGCCAGCTTGGCACCACTGGGGAACTCCCACTCAAACTTGGTGTCACAGCTGCTGCCGGTGCCCCAGGCATTGTCGGCCACGTAGTCGTTGCCCTCGTCCCCGATGCAGCGCTTGCCCGACAGGGTGATGGTCAGTGCCTTGCCGGTGACCATGCGGCGCTTCCAGCCCTCGGCCTCCATAGGAGACCACTCCTCAATGTTGCCGTCGATGGCCACCGAGAAGGTCTCCAGGTCAGAGATGGTTTTCAGGTCGTCGGGGCTGGTGCTGGCCCTGCCCTTGACGCCGATTTTGAATTTGTTTTCAAATACGGGGTAAACGCCCGTCTTTGCCATGGGTATCACTCCTTCACACAGGTGATTTTGAGATTGATGACGAACTCGCAGATGCCCCGGTCATCCCGGCCAATCGGCACCGGGCCGCCGCCGGGCTCCACCGCATACACCTCCGCCCCGTCCATGGTGCAGCGGCCTTTGGCATAAAACAGAGCCCAGACCTGCTGTGCCTTGGCCATGGCCTCAGGCATGCTCTTGCCCCAGTGGACCAGCAGAGTGGCATACAGTTCGGCAGTAGTGGTCTGCTCTGGTCCGCCCAGGCAGATATGCTGCTTGTCGGGAGGCTTACCCGGATAGACGCCGAGGAAGCGGTCCCGATTGCCGTCGATGGCTCCCAGGGCGATCCCATCCCCCACGTCGGTTTGTTCCTTCAGGTAGTTTTTGAGATGTTCCAGGGTCATTTCAGGTGCTCCTTCAGTCTGGCTGCGTAGGTGGCAGGGATGAAGCTTTCTTTCGCCCCACCTTTGAGGTAAGGCGTATACCAGTGCCCGCCCGCGTTGGGATTTTTGCCCTTCTGAAAATTCAGGGGCTTGGCAGTCACCGTCTTGTGCTCCCCCTTGCGGGCCCAAGCGCTGCCGTTGGCGGCCAGCATCAGAAGCTCGTAGTAGAGGAAACGGGCATACAGGGTATCGGTGCCCAAGGGGGTGTGTACCTGCTGGTCCTGCTGCAGCTGGGTAACATACAGCGAGCCCTGAGTGGTACCGTTACCAAAAGGCATGGTCTGGCTGGCAACCAGGTCGGTCTTGACCGCCTCCATCGTCTCCATGGCAGCGGCCCGGGCAGCCTCACTGATCTTGCCCAGGGCCGTCAGATCCAGCTTGATGTCCACCATTGCCATTCACATCAGCTCCAGTCTGGTATAGTTGACGCTGCCGTCGGGGTTGAGGGCCCGGTCGGCGGCGTGGATGGTCAGGCGCTTGCCCTGCAGCTCAGCCCACCCGGTCAGGTGCGCCAGCTGCGGGGCGATGTCTCCGGGGATCAGCGCCGCGCAGGTGTAGCGCACCATCTGCCGGCGTTCATCCACTGTCCATCCGCCCTTGCCGTTGCAGCTGCACAGGGTTTCCACGGTGACTGCCGTTTTGGGTGCGCCGTCTTCACCGATGCCGTCGGTCAGGGTGATGTTGATGGGCACCTTGCAGGCCCATGATTTGACCAACTGCGGCCACTGCATCACCACACCCCCTTGTGGGCCAGGCCGGTCTGCAAAAGCAGGCCGTACACCTCGCTGCTGGTAGTCACGCCACCCTGCCGCTGTACCCGGGTACCGTCAAAAGTCATGCTGACCCCGTTGATGCCGTAGCTCTGCAGCGGGCTTTCCAGGGCGTCGGCGTAATTTGCAAGGAATTCGGCGTGCAGGCAGGTCGCCCGGCAGATGCAGGCCTGTTGGAACTGGGTCAAACATTCAAATCCGGCCCGGCGGATGCGCCCGAAGCACAGCCCGTCCACCTGGGCGGAGGCCCGCTCCAGCAGGGCATCCAGTTCCGCCTCCGGGAGACTGCCGCCGGGGCAGTACCGGGCATAGTCCTCCGGGGTGGCATAGGCAGCCATTATTCGGTCACGGCGGTGGTGGAGGTGTCCACAAACACCGAATCCACCTTGCCGTCCTTGCCGTTGGGGAAGGTGAACACATCCGAGAGTTCCCGCTCCTGGTACAGGTAACCGTCGCCCTCGGTGTGGGTACCGGGGTTGAAGTAGTAGATGCTGGAGATCTTGGGCACCAGCTTGG
>JAHZHS010000200.1:3335-3658 GCA_019420135.1 Oscillospiraceae bacterium
TGAGGGGCGAGGCAATCAGGGTGTTGATCTTGTGGGACGTGGTGGCGTTGGGCTCAGAGCCGCCGTTTTCCCCGTCGGACTTGAAAGCATCGTAAAAGACCTCGTCGTCGATGACCTCCATGATGGGCACGCCGTCGATGTCGGTGATGCGGGTCTCCACGCCCTCGCCGCCGTCTGCCACCTGGGTGACGTTGATGGTGCGGGTAAAGTCGGGGCTCTGCTCCATCGCATCCATGATGAAGCTGGCCACATAGCAGATCCGACCGCCCTTGGCCTTGTAGCGGCGCAGCTTGCCGGAGGCCATACACTTCTTCAGGTAGGAG
>JAHZHS010000201.1:0-2154 GCA_019420135.1 Oscillospiraceae bacterium
TCACGTTGCCCTTAGAGTCACGCATGACCTCGTACTCGATCTCTTTCCAGCCGGCGATGCACTTTTCCACCAGGATCTGATGGATGGGCGACAGACGCAGGCCGTTGGTGGCGATCTCATGGAGCTTTTCCCGGTCCTCGCAGATACCGCCGCCGGTACCGCCCATGGTGAAGGCGGGGCGGACGATGACGGGGTAGCCGATGACATCGGCAAAGTCCAGGGCGTCATCCAGGTCCTCCACCACCTTGGAGGGGATGATGGGCTGGTGCAGCTTTTCCATGGTGTCCTTGAAGAGCTGACGGTCCTCGGCACGGTCGATGGTGTCGGGACGGCAGGCCAGCAGCCGGACGCCGGAGCGGTCCAGGTAGCCGGAGCGGGCCAGCTCCATGGAGAGGTTCAGGCCCATCTGGCCGCCCAGGTTGGGCAGGATGGCGTCGGGCTTTTCCTTCTCGATGACCTTTTCAATGACTGCTGCGGTCAGGGGTTCAATATAGACATGGTCGGCGATGTCGGGGTCGGTCATGATGGTGGCAGGGTTGGAGTTGACCAGCACCGTCTCGATGCCCTCGCTCTTGAGAGCGCGGCAGGCCTGGGTGCCGGAATAGTCGAACTCGGCCGCCTGGCCGATGATGATGGGGCCGGAGCCAATGACCAGAACCTTTTTAATGCTGGGATCCTTCGGCATTTCACTGGTCTCCTTTCGCTTGTTTCATCCGCCCGACAAAGCGGTCGAACAGGAATTCGGTATCTTTGGGGCCGCCGTTGGCCTCGGGGTGGAACTGCACGGTAAAGCAGTTCCACTTGGTGTAGACAACGCCCTCGCAGGTCTTGTCGTTGGCGTTGACGTGGCTGACGGTACCCACCTCGGCGGGCAGCGTCTCGCCCATGACGGCATAGCCATGGTTCTGGCTGGTGATATAGGTGCGGCCGGTCTCAAACTCGGTGACGGGCTGGTTGGCGCCGCGGTGGCCGTACTTCAGCTTGCAGGTCTGGGCGCCCGCCGCCAGGGCGGTGAGCTGATGGCCCAGGCAGATGCCGAAGGCCGGAATGCCGGTGTCCAGCATCTCGCCGATGTTTTTGATGATCTCCACATTCTCGGCAGGGTCGCCGGGGCCGTTGGAGAGCATGAGGCCGTCGGCCTTCAGGGCGGACAGATCGGCTGCGGTGGCCGTGCCGGGCAGCACTGTCACGCGGCAGCCCCGCTTGCACAGGCAGCGCACAATGTTCTTTTTGCAGCCCAGGTCCAGCAGCGCCACATGCAGGGGCTGCTCCCCTTCCGCCACGCCGGCGGTGGGCTCAAAGGTCTCGGGCGCCTTGCAGGTGACGGTGGCCACCGCCTGGGTCACGGCGTAGGGCTTGATCTCAGCCATGAGAGCCGCCAGCTTTTCGGGGTCGGCAGCGGGGTCAAACTCGGTGGTGATGGCACCGTTCATGACGCCGCTCTCCCGCAGGGTGCGGGTCAGGTGGCGGGTGTCGATGCCCTCAATGCCGATGATGCCGTTTTTCTGCAGGAACTCGTCCAGCGTCATCTCGCTGCGGAAGTTGCTGGGGGTAGTGCAGGCCTCCCGCACGATGTAGCCCTTGGCCCAGATGCGGTCGCTCTCCTTATCCTCGCTGTTCATGCCGTAGTTGCCGATCAGCGGATAGGTCTGGGTAATGATCTGACCGTAGTAGCTGGGGTCGGTGAGCGTCTCCTCAAAGCCGACCATACCGGTGGCGAACACGACCTCACCCACCGTGGTACCGGGGCAGCCGATGCTTTTGCCGGCAAAGACCATCCCGTTTGCCAAAACAAGATATGCGTTCATGTTACCTTTCCTTCCAAAATACCGGGAGTATTCGGATTCCCTCTGTGTTGGCCGCAGACCTTACAGCGTCTGCTTGGCCTGCTCCTTCATCTTGCGGCTGCCCAGGTGGACCAGCGGGAGCTTGCCCTCCTTGCAGATGGGGCATTCCTCGGGCAGGTAGTTGGGCAGGTCCAGCTTGAGGGCGCTGGCCAGGATGGGAATGGGAGAGGGCGCCTCGGCGCGGGTGCGGTCGACGACGCAGACGATGCCCAGGCAGGTGCCGCCTGCCTCCTCAATGACCCGCTTGGTCTCCAGGCTGGAGATGCCGGTGGTGACCACGTCCTCGGCAATGATGCACTTGTCACCC
>JAHZHS010000201.1:2164-3570 GCA_019420135.1 Oscillospiraceae bacterium
CTCGGTGAAGATGGCGCGCTTGCCCAGCTGACGGCCCAGCTCGTAGGCATAGACGATGCCGCCCATGGCAGGGCCCACAATGACGTCCACATCGGTGTCCTTCAGCTTTTCCGCCACAGAGGCCATGACCTCGGCACACTTGTCGGGATACTGCTGCAGAAAGGCCATCTGGCAGTAGGCGCCGGAATGACGGCCGCTGGACAGAAGGAAGTGACCTTCCAGAAACGCTTCGCACTCTTTCAGAATTTCTTTGTTATCTCTCGCCATTTTGTTTTCCTCCGTACCGCTGTTCCATTCTTCGTTTTATCTTAGCATAACCCGCATATCCTTGCAAGTTATTCGGGAAATATTCATGATTTATACGGCATATACCGTTTTTTATGCATCACGCACGGGCGCAGCCGCGGATCTCGTCCAGCGTCCTGACGCCGTGGGTGTCCATCCACAGGCCGATCTCCTCGGTGATGCGCACGCAGGCGCCGGGGTCCATGAAGTTTGCGGTGCCCACCTGTACCAGGGTGGCGCCCGCCATGATGAACTCCAGGGCGTCGGCACCGGTGAGGATGCCGCCCAGGCCCACCACAGGGATGCTCACCGCACCCACCGCCTGCCAGACCATCCGCAGGGCGATGGGGCGCACCGCCGGGCCGGACAGGCCCGCAAAGATGTTGTCAAAGACGGGGCGGCGCTTTTCCAGGTCGATGGCACAGGCCTGGAAGGTGTTGCACAGGCTGATGGCGTCCGCACCGGCGGCTTCCACCGCCTTGCACATGTCGGGGATGCTCTCGGCCTGGGGGCTGAGCTTGACGATCAGGGGCTTGGTGCAGTGGGCGCGCACCGCCGAGACGACGGCGGAGGCGTCGGCGCAGTGGACACCGTAGGCCAGGCCGCCCTGCTTGACGTTGGGGCAGCTGATGTTCAGCTCAATGAAATCCACATCGGTGGCGGACAGGCGCTCGGCGCCCTCGCAGTATTCCTCCACGCTGTGGCCGCCCAGGTTGGCCCAGGCGCTGGTGCCCAGGCTCTTCATCACCGGCAGCTCGTGCTGGATGAAGTGATCCACGCCGGGGTTCTGCAGGCCGATGGAGTTCATCAGGCCGGAGGGAGTCTCGTGCAGGCGCTCGCCCCGGTTGCCGGGCTGACCGTTGAGGGTCAGGCCCTTGCCCGAGATGCCGCCCAGCAG
This sequence comes from Oscillospiraceae bacterium, assembly GCA_019420135.1. GTDB lineage: Bacteria > Bacillota > Clostridia > Oscillospirales > Ruminococcaceae > Gemmiger. The sequence continues at coordinate 3,348 of JAHZHS010000201.1, forward strand.
GCGCAGATCCTCGATGGCGGCGTATTCCTCACCGAAACCGAAGGTGCCGGAGGCCGCCACCACGGGGCCGGCCAGCGTCTTGCCCAGGAAATTCACATGCAGGTCACTCACAGCTCGAACACCTCCCCGGCATCAAATACAGGCCCGTCCTTGCAGACGGTCTTGGGTCCCACCTTGGTGTGGCAGGTGCAGCCCAGGCAGGCGCCCAGACCGCAGGCCATCT
>JAHZHS010000202.1 GCA_019420135.1 Oscillospiraceae bacterium
AGCGGCGCCGGCGCGCTGATTACCGATACGGCGGTGCGTCTGCTGGGAGAGCATCCCAACAAGCTGATCGTTCTGTTTGTGATCCTGGTTCTGGTGACAATCCTGACTAACGCCATGATGAACACCTCCTGCGCAACTCTGGTGACCCCGCTGTTTATTCCGGTGGCGCAGGCCTTCGGCATGAATACCGCCGCCGTAGCGGTCGCAATCTGCGTGGCGGCATCCTCCCCCTTCCTGACCCCCGTGGGAAGCGGCACCAATACTCTGATCGTTCGCCCCGGAAACTTGAAATTCATGGACTTCTTCCGGCCCGGTCTGGGACTTTCCATCGTGATCCTGGTCGTATCCATGATCTTCATTCCCCTGTTCTGGCCGCTGTAAGCATATCAAGGAGGCAGTTAAAAATGAAAGCCATTGTCGTTGACAAGGATTATGGCAGCGTGACATCTGAAGAACTGGCGCGCGTTGCCGCGGCCTATGCGGCTGCGGGGATCGAGGTGCAGTTGCTGGAGTATCAGGTATCTGCTGCCCAGCAGAAGGAGCCCACAGAAGAGGAGATCATCGCGGGCTGTCAGGGTGCGCAGATCATTCTGGCCACCGGAAACCCGCCCATCACCCGCGCCGTGATGGAGGCGCTGCCGGAATTGAAGTTCGTGCAGCGCTTCGGCGCCGGGGTCAACAGCATCGACCTGGAGGCGGCGGCGGAACTGGGCGTGATCGTGCTGAATCTGCCGGGCTTCTGTGCAAAGGAACTGGCGGATGTGGCCACCGCCATGATCATGAGCCTGATCCGGAACACCAGCTACTATGACCGGGAAGTTCGGAAGGGAAACTGGCCGAAGTGCCAGTACCTCCTCCCCCCCGACGTGCGGGAACTGACGCTGGGCCTGTACGGGTTCGGACTGGCAGGCCGCCATCTGCACGATATTTTCCACAACGGATTCGGGACAAAGGTCATCAGCTGCGACCCTTATGTCAGCGATATGGTGCGGGCCCAGTATCCGGATGTGGAATTCGTATCCTTTGACGAACTGATCACCCACAGCGACATTATCTCTATTCACGTGGTCCTGACGCCCGAAACCACCCATGTGTTCAACCGTGACGTTTTCAAGCGCATGAAAAATACCGCCATGATCATCAATACCAGCCGCGGCCCCGTCATCGACAATGATGACCTCACCTGGGCCTTGCAGACGGGGGAGATCCTGTACGCCGGCCTGGATACGGTGGAGCGGGAACCGCTGCCGGAGAACGACCCGCTGAAAGCTCTGGACAACGTCATCATCAACCCCCACTGCGGCAGCTACGGCGTGGGGAGCAAAAAGACGCAGATCCAAATGGTCTGCGATCTGGTTCCCGCCGCCGTCACCACCGGGAAAGTGCCGGCCAGATGCGTTGCAGACCGCGCTGTCCTGGCGAAGAAAACCGGCTATGAATTTGTTTGAAAACGGAGGATACCATCATGTCGATCGGATGCAGGATCATAAAGGACTTTGACCGGCCCGCACCGGAACTGGTGGCGCGGTTCAAGGGCATGCCGGTGGCAAATATCGATGACAATATGGGCCGCATCGCGGCAGTGGATGCGGCGATCGAACCCATTGGCTACAAGGGCCAGCTGCTGGGCACGGCATTCACCGTCCGGGTCCCCCAGGGGGATAACCTGATGTTCCACGCCGCCATGGATCTGGCAAAGCCCGGCGATGTCATCGTCATCGACGCAGGCGGTTTCACGGACCGGGCCATTTTCGGCGAACTGATGGCCACCTACTGCAAGTCCCGGGGGATCAGAGGCATCGTCTGCGACGGCGCCATCCGGGACCGGGGCGGTCTGGCCGCCATGGAGGATTTCCATGTTTACGCCCGGGCAGCGACGCCCAACGGGCCCTATAAGAACGGCCCGGGCGAGATCAACGTCCCCGTGGTGATCGGCGGAAAGATCGTCCATCCCGGCGACATCGTGGTGGGGGACGACGACGGCGTGCTGTTCATTGAGCCCGCCATCGCCGCGGATCTGGCGGACGCCACCGAGGCAGTGGAGAAGAAGGAAGCCGACATCATGGCTCACATCCTGGATGACGGCACCTACATCCGTCCCTGGGTGGACGAGAAGCTGAAGGAAATCGGCTGCGAGATCCTGTAAGCACCACACCGCCCCTTAAAAATTGCCGCTACCGAACACACACTTCTTTTCGGCGCAGGGCCCGGCTTCCGTGTCGGGTCCTGCCCCGCATTTGTACGGAAAAAGGCATACCGCGGAGCTGTATCGCCCGCACCAAAACCGGACGCGCCATGCGCAGCTGCACGCACGCAAAAGAGGGGAAAGAAATGGATTTTTTCTGGGAGATGCTGTCGCTGCAGGAGACTCTGTTCCTGCTGATTCTGCTGGGCATACTGGCAAAGAAGCTGAAGATCGTCAACGAAAGCGGGAGGAAAACCCTCTCCGATCTTTTGATATACGCGATCCTTCCCTGCAACATCGTGGAGTCGTTTACGGGAGGGATCACTCTGCCGGACGGCTTTGCGCGCACCTGTATTCTGGCCGTCTGCATTTCCATCGGGATCCAGGTCCTTTCGTTTTACGGAAGCAAGCTGGTGTTTCGCCGGCATCCGGCGAAACAGAAAAGCGTGCTGTCCTACGGCATGATCTGCTCCAACTCCAGTTTCATAGGGTTGCCCATTGCGCATCTGATGTTTGGAGATCTGGGCGTCATTTACACCTCGGTCTTTCAGATCCCGCTCCGCTTTACCATGTGGACGGCAGGGCTTTCCCTGTTTACGAGCGTCAGCAAAAAAGATGCTTTCAGAAAGTTGATCCGTCATCCCTGCATTGTCTCGGTGTTTGCGGGCTTGATCCTGATGGTGACACCAGTCTCGCTCCCAGGCTTTTTGTCGGAGGCCATCGCCGCTACCAGCGGCTGCACGGTGCCGCTTTCCATGATTGTCATAGGCACGATCCTGGCGGACGCACCAATTCGGTCGATGTTTTCCAAATCCGTGCTGTGGTACGCCTGCTTGCGGCTGATCCTGTTCCCGCTGCTGGTCTGGCTGGTGTTGAAACCGTTTGCGTTGGATCCCACGCTGGTGAATGTCTGCATTCTTATGACAGGAATGCCCGCAGGCAGCACCGCCTCCATCCTGGCGGACAAATACGGCGGCGACGCTGTATTTGCATCTCAAATCATTTTTGTCTCCACGCTGTGCTCAATTCTGACGATCCCGCTGCTGACCGTCCTTATGGGAGCGGGATAGGGTGAATGCATCTGGCTGAACATTCTGGCCAGGAAACCCACCCATATCGAATAAACGACAGGGCCCCAAAGGCAGCGGGACAGAGGTCCTTCACAGTAGCATAGTTTCCTGACCCAGAATGTGACCCAGAACACTGAAAGCTGTCTTGGAGCGGAGAGGATCGACCTTCGGGTTTTTGGGGATTTCAGGCCCAAAAAGGCCCGGAAAGCACTGGGGCGCAGCGGCTTGAGCGTCTGGACGCAGCTCATAACCCGGAGGCCGTAGGTTCAAGTCCTGCCCCCGCAACCACAAAACCGTCTGATTTCGCAAGAAA
>JAHZHS010000203.1 GCA_019420135.1 Oscillospiraceae bacterium
GCCGGCACCGCCAGAAAGGCCGAGCCGGTGTCGTGGGTGGCGGGCAGGATGACAGTGGTCTGGAAACCGACCTCTTTTGCAATCTCCTCCCTCAGGGGACCCACCACGGTGCCCGGCATGGACAGGGGGCCGAACAGCCGGCGAGGCAGCCCCAGGATGTCCAGCAGTTCCCGGTCCCAGGTCTTTCTGGCGGCATTCACCAGCCCGGTGCTGGTGGCGTTGGTGTACTCCTGCTTCTGCACGCCGGTGAGCCGGTAGTGGAAGTAGTCGGGAATCATCAGCAGGCTGTGGGCGGCTTCCATCTGCTCGGGGTGTTCCTCTTTGAGGGCCGCCAGCTGGTAAATGGTGTTGAAAAGCTGCTTCTGGATGCCGGTCCTGGCATAGAGTTCCCGGGGCGGAATCAGGGCCTCCACCCGCCCGTCCATGCCAGCAGTGCGGCCGTCCCGGTAGGCCACCGCATCGCCCAGGCGCTTGCCCGCCCTGTCCAGCAGGACGAAATCCACCGCCCAGGTATCAATGCCCACAGTGGCCGGAATGATCCCCCTTGCCTTGCAGGCCTTGAGGCCGTCCAGGATGCCTTGCCAGAGATGGTCCACATCCCAGCAATCGTGACCGCCGCTGCGCAGCTGGCGGTTGTCAAAACGGTGGATCTCCTCCAGCTGCATCCGGCCGTCCACCACACGGCCCAGAATATGACGCCCGCTGGAGGCGCCGATGTCGATGGCAAGATAACAGTTTTCCATCCGGATCCTCCCTGTCTCAGATTTTCTGACTCTATTGTAACGGTTCTTATTTGCACGCAAAAGGACGGTTTTGGGCAACGATCAGGACCTTATTTGCAGATTTTCGTCATTTGTGCTATGCTGAGGGTGGGAGGGTTGTGCATGAATGCCAAACTGTTGGAACAGCTGCAGCAAATCACCGAGGAAGAGCGGGAAATCCTGGCCGGTGACAGCGAGGTACAGCGGGAACGCTATACCTCCCGCCGGGACTTTGTCATTGACAGTGAAAAACTGCTGGAGCGGGGAAAGCTCATCGAGATCCGCCCCCACACACGGTTCATCCACTTTCCCCGTCACCGCCACAATTATGTGGAGATGCTCTACATGTGCAGCGGATCCACCACCCATATCCTCAACGGCACCCGCAGGCTGGTGCTGGAAACGGGGGATCTGCTCTTTCTCAATCAGGCCGTCTATCATGAAATCCTGCCCGCCGCTGCCGGGGATGTGGGGGTCAATTTCATCATCCTGCCCCAGTTTTTCGACCGCTGCATCCCCATGCTGGAACAGGAAAATGTGCTGCGGGACTTTCTCATCTCCACCCTGGCGGGGGAATCCACCTTCTCGGGCTATCTGCACGTGTCCGCCCACGGCATTCTGCCGGTACAGAATCTTTTGGAAAACATGATCTGGACCCTTCTGGAAAAAAAGCCCGGCCTCAACACCCTCAACCAGACCACCATGGGTCTGCTGCTCCTCAATCTGGCCCAGTTTGCTGAGGAGATCAACCGCACCGGCCCCGGTGTCCAGGACGAAAACACCGTTTTTACCGTCCTGAAATACATCGAGACCTATTACAAGGACGGAACGCTGGAGGATATCTCCGCCCAGCTGCACCAGCCCACTTATGGGGTCAGCCGGCTGCTCAAACACCACACCGGGCAGAATTTCAAGCAGCTGCTGCAGCAGCGCAGACTGCAGCAGGCGGCCTATCTGCTTTCCAACACCCGTCTGGCGGTGGACGCCGTGCGGGAGGCCATCGGCTACGAAAACAGCAGCTATTTTTATCGCAAGTTCCGGGAAAAATACGGCTGCTCCCCTGCCGACTTCCGAAAACAGGGTCTTTCCTCCCCCCGCTAAGTCACAACGCATCTTCAAAAGCACACCCCCTCCGGGCAGAGTTATCCCGGAGGGGGTGTGCTTTTGGCTTGTCCAGGTGGCAGGCAGCTTTGCTCCGGCATAGCCTGTAACGGGAGGTGCTTTTTATGCCAAACGGAATATTACGGGTCTATACCACGGTTGCCGGGCAGGCCGCGCCGCTTGCCGGGGTGGCTGTGACCATATGGGACGAGACAGGCAGCCAGCAGGTCCGCCTTCTCACCGACGAAAACGGCGCATCGGGGGATATTGTGCTGGAAGCCCCCGACCGGGAGCTGAGTCTGGACGAGAGCAACACCACGGTGCGGCCCTATGCCGTCTACCGCCTGACGGCAGCGCTGGAGGGATGGCAGAGCCGGACCATCGACGGGGTACAGATCTTTGACGGCCAGGCCGCCGTGGCGAGGCTGGAACTTCTGCCCGGGGACATTGCCTTGGCCGGAGTACAGGAGAACACGGTGCAGATACCCGGGCATCCGCTGTTTGTGGGCGGCGGATCCAGCGCACCGGCCCCGGAAGATAACGGGCTCGCCCCCGCCGTCCTGAGTGAAGTCGTCATTCCCCGCACCATCACGGTGCATCTGGGGGCCCCCACTTCCTCCGCCCGCAACGTGACGGTAAGTTTTCAGGATTACATCGCCAACGTTGCCTCCAGCGAGGTCTACCCCACCTGGCCGGAGCAGGCTCTGCGGGCCAATATTCTGGCCCAGATCAGTCTGGCCCTCAACCGCATCTACACCGAATGGTATCCCAGCCGGGGATACAGCTTCAACATCACCGGGTCGCCGGGCTACGACCAGGCCTACGTGGACGGCCGCACTGTCTTTGATGTGATGGAGCGGCTGACCGCCGAGCTGTTTTCCACCTACGTGCGGCGCGCCGGATTTGCCGAGCCCTACTTTACCGAATACTGTGACGGTAAATCCGTCACCTGCGCGGGCATGAAGCAGTGGGGCACCGTCGACCGGGCCAACGAGGGCAAATCCGCCCTGCAGATCCTGCGCTATTATTACGGCAGCAGCATCCAGCTGGCCACCAGTTCCAACCTGGCCTCCATTCCGGAGAGCTACCCCGGCTCACCCCTGCGTCTGGGCAGCACCGGCACCGCCGTGTCGGTGCTGCAGAAGCAGTTGTCCCGCATCGCCAAGGACTACCCCGGCTTCGGCAAGCCGGAGGTGACCGGGACCTTCGACGCCGCCACCGAAAGCTGCGTCAAGGCTTTCCAGAAATACTTTTCCCTCACGGCAGACGGCGTGGTGGGCCGGGCGACCTGGAATAAAATCAGCTATATCTATGTCTCGGTCAAGCGCCTGGCCCAGCTGACCAGCGAGGGGGAAGAGTTCGACGCGGTCATCTCGGCGGGGGCCTGGCCGGGTGTGGTTCTGCGGCGGGGCAGCACCGGTACCGCTGTGGAACAGGTACAGTTCTGGCTATCGGGGCTGGCCGAGTTTGACAGCGCCATCCCCACCCTGTCGGTGGACGGCAATTTCGGAGCGGGGACCGAGCGCTCGGTCATCGCCTTTCAGAAGAGCGCCGGGCTGACCGCCGACGGCGTGGTGGGTGAAAAGACCTGGGATGCCCTCTACGCCGCCTGGGTGGATGTCCAGAGCGACATCGGCGGCACCGCCTGGCCGGGCACCGTCCTGCGCACCGGGTCCAAGGGCAACAG
>JAHZHS010000204.1 GCA_019420135.1 Oscillospiraceae bacterium
GGCCGACCGCAAGGTCATCGTGCTGCCCACCCGCACCGTGCCCCAGGGCATGACCGCCATGCTCAACTTTGATCCGGGCACTTCTGCCGATGAGAACGCCATCAATATGATGGCGGCTGCCGACAAGGTCGCCACCGGCCTGATCACCTATGCTGCCCGGGACAGCGAGTTTGACGGCAAGACCATCAAGAAGGGCGAGATCATGGCCCTGGAGAACGGCAAGATCGTGGCCACCGGCAACGATATCACCAAGATGACCTATCGTCTGGCCCGTTCCATGAAGAAGAAGGACACCCAGTTCATCACCGTCATCTCCGGCTGCGAGATCAGCGACGCCGACGCCGAAAAGACCACCGACCTGGTCCGCTCCAAGTGCGGCGGCAACATTGAGGTCAGCCACATCAGCGGCGGCCAGCCGGTTTACTATTACATGATCTCGGTGGAGTAAGTAGTTTCCATTGAATCCCAAAAGGACGAATCTGTTTGGAGCGCCGTGACAAAGCGGCATCCCGGTTCGTCCTTTTTTCGCAATCCGGGGCAGGGGAAAATGCTGCCCGCGCCCCTGTAAATTCACACAGAAAGGAGGTTCCCGTCATGCCTGCACTGGATGACAACATCCAATACTTGAAAGGGGTTGGCCCGGCGTTCGCCAAAAAATTCGAAAAGCTGGGCATCCACACGGTGAGGGACCTTCTTCTGCACTACCCGCGGCGCTACATTGATTATACAAAGCCCTATGCGGTGGCGGAGGCTCCTTATGACGTGGACTGCTGCGTCCGGGCGGAGGTATTGCAAAAGGAACCGGCCCGCCGCATCCGGGGCGGGCGAACGCTGTACAAGGTGCTGGCGGCGGACGACAGTGGCACCCTGACCCTGTCCTGGTTCAATGCCTCCTACGCTTCGGAAAGCCTCGCCATCGGTCAGAGCTATTATTTTGAGGGCCGGGTGGGCGGCACTTTGACCCACCGGGAGATGCTCCATCCCAACATTCGCACCCAGGCACAGGTGGAGGCCGGTCCCCTTGTTCCCGTCTACCCCAGCACCGAGGGCCTGCCCAGCGGACGCATCGCCCGCTGTGTGGAAGCTGCCCTCAGTGCGGCGGATGACCTGGAAGACCCGCTGCCCTCCGTTCTGCTGACCCGTTACCGGATGCCCTCCCGGGCAAAGGCGGTGCGGGGCATCCATGCGCCCCATTCCGTCGAGGAAGCCACCGCCGCCCGGCGCCGCCTGATTTTTGAGGAACTCTATGTGCTTCAGCTGGGCATCTTCCTCATGCGGGGCCACGGCCGGCAAAAGACTGGCGCTCCCATGCATCCGGTGGACCTGGACCCCTTCTGGCGCAGCCTGCCTTATGCGCCCACCGGAGCCCAGCGGCGGGCCAGCAACGAGATCTGCGCCGACCTCTGCGGGGAGGTTCCCATGAACCGCCTGCTCCAGGGGGATGTGGGCAGCGGCAAGACGCTGGTGGCGGCCGCCGCCATCTGGCATGCGGCCCAAAACGGCTGGCAGAGCGCCATGCTTGCCCCCACCGAGCTGCTGGCCCGTCAGCACGCCGCCACTCTGGCTGACCGGCTGGAACCCTTCGGCGTCAATGTCACCTTGCTGGTGGGGGGAATGAAGGCCGCCGAGCGCCGGGTGGCCCTCTCCGCCATTGCGGACGGGCGCGCCGGGCTGGTGGTGGGTACCCATGCGGTGCTTACCGACGCGGTGCAGTTCAAAAATCTCGGGTTGGCCAGTGTGGACGAGCAGCACCGTTTTGGGGTGCGGCAGCGGGGACTTCTGGCCGGCAAGGCCCACAGCCCTCATCTCCTCGTCATGAGCGCCACGCCCATTCCGCGTACGCTGGGACTGCTGCTGTACGGAGACCTGGACATCTCGGTGCTGGATGAGCTGCCCCCCGGCCGCAAACCCATCAAGACCTGGTTCATCACGGGGCGCAAACGGCGGGATATGTACGGCTATCTGGAAAAGCAGATCGCCGCAGGGCATCAGGTATACATCGTCTGCCCGGCCATCGAGCAGAACGAGATGGATGCCGGTATCCAGGCCGTCACCACCTACTATGAGCAGACTGCCTGCCCGTTGCTGCCCGGCCGTCGGGTGGGACTGCTTCACGGCAAGCTCAAATCTAGGGAGAAGGACGCCGTCATGTCGGCCTTCAAGGCGGGGGAGCTGGATGTGCTGGTATCCACCACCGTCATTGAGGTGGGGGTCAACGTGCCCAACGCCACCGTCATGGTCATCGAGAACGCCGAGCGCTTCGGCCTGTCGGCGCTGCACCAGCTGCGGGGGCGCGTAGGGCGGGGAAGTGCCGACTCCTGCTGCATCCTCATTTCGGACAATGAGGGCAAGACAGTGCGGGAACGTCTCAACTTCCTGTGCCATACACAGAACGGTTTCGAGATCGCAAAATATGACCTGGAGACCCGTGGCCCCGGTGACTTTTTCGGGGAGGCACAGCACGGACTGCCCACCCTGCATGTGGCAGACCTGGTACAGGATACCCGTACCCTCCGTGTGGCCCAGGACGAGGCCAAGGCGCTGCTTGCCGCAGACCCCAACCTGGCGCAGCCCGGGCACCGGCTTCTTGCCGATGAGGTGGAACGGCTGTTTTCCTCAGCCGGGGCCATGAACTGAACCGGAACGGGGCCGCCAGATTCGCCCTTTTCTCGGCGGGAAATTTTTGGTATACTGTTCATATCGTTTATCCCGGCGGCATGATGCCCGCCAAACGCAAAAGGAACACACCTGCTTATGAAAAAACGTTTTGCCGGTATTCTTGCCGTGCTTGTCATTGCAGTCATGCTGGCTCTGCCTGCCTCGGCTATGCAGGGCTATACGCCCGACTTTGAGCCCACGGCGGAGGGGGCCTATATCGTCAATCTGGACACCAACATCGTGGTGTACCAGAAAGACAGCGAAAAACAGCTGACAGCCGCCAGCCTGACCAAGATGATGACCATGCTGCTGCTGCTCAAAAATCATCAGGATGAGCTGGACACCGCCACGGCCGAAATGACCCGGGCCATCGATGACATCCTGTACAGGACGCCCGGAGCCTCACTGGCGGACATCCGCCCGGGAGAGTCCGTCACGCTGCGCAATCTGCTGTACGCCATGGAGTTGCCTTCCGGCAATGAGGCGGCTTATATAGCGGCATTTTTTATGGGTGGCACGGTGGACAACTTCGTCGCCATGATGAACGCGGAAGCCAAGGCCCTGGGCTGTACAGGCACCGTCTTTACCGACCCCTGCGGCCTGGACACGGGCAACGTGACGACCGCCCGGGATGCTTACCTGATTCTGCGGGCGCTGATCCAGTATGATGCCTTTGTGGAGATTGCCGGGACCTCCAGCTACTGGATGCCTGCCAATACCCAGCACGCTGAACCCTATATCATTCTTTCCTCCAACAAGATGCTCACCCAGGGCACGACCTATTATCGGGCCTATACTCAGGGCGGCAAGACTGGCAGCCTGAATGAGGGGTGGCAGAATTTCGCCAGCTGGCATACCCAGAACGGGGAGACCTACATCA
>JAHZHS010000205.1 GCA_019420135.1 Oscillospiraceae bacterium
GCATCTCGTCGATGTAGTAGCGGGTGGACTTGTGGGCCGCCCGGTTGATGGTGACCCGGTTCCACACCTGATCCTGCACCACCAGCATCCCGATTTTTTTCAGTTGTTTTCCCAATTCGCGGATGTCGTAGCAGACGATGCGGTTGGTGATGTCCACATTGCTGCGGTGATTGAAAACATTCAGCGAGCCAGTGACGTAGATTTCCAGCGCCGTGGCGATGTACTGGGCTTCCTTCTCATCCTGCGCCCGCAGGAGGTTATACAGGTCCTCCAAGATCGGCATATTTTCCGGGCACGGGTCATTCAGATAATTGTTGTAGACCAGCCGCACACAGCGGTCGATGATGGTTTTCTGGACCGGCTGCAAACCCTCCTTGCCGCCCACGATTAACTCGCACAGCGACAAAATGAAATCAGATTTCAGCGACAGCGGGCTTTCATCATCCGAATAGTCCAGGTTCAGGTCCATCGGATTGATATAGTGCGGGCTGGTAGGGCTGATGCGAATGACCTGTCCGTGCAGCCGCTCCACCAGCGGGGCATATTCGGCTTCAGGATCACAAATGATGATGTCGTCGCTGGTAAGCAGAAAGCAGTTGGCAATCTCGCGTTTTGCCGAAAAACTCTTTCCGGACCCAGGTGTACCGAGTATCAGCCCGTTGGGATTCTTCAAGAGTTTCCGGTCCACCATGATGAGGTTGCTGGACAGGGCATTGATGCCATAGTACAGTGCCTCCTTGCCGGTCTGGTAAAGTTCCTGGGTCGTGAACGGCACGAAGATGGCCGTGGAGCTGGTAGTCAGCCCCCGCTGAATCTCGATCTGGTTCAGGCCCAGCGGCAGGCTGCTCATCAGCCCTTCCTCCTGCTGGAAGTCCAGCCGGGTCAGCTGGCAGTTGTACTTCTGGGCGATGGAGCTGGCCTGGAAGATGTTGTTGTCCAACTGGCGCGGGGTGTCGGCGGTGTTCAGCACCAGGAAGGTGACAAGGAACATTCTCTCGTTGCGGGATTGCAGGTCCTGCAGCAGCTTTTTCGCCTCGTTGCCGTAGGTGGCAAGGTCGCTCGGAATGATGTCCATGTCATATCCGGCGCGAACAGCTTTTTTCTGTTCCTCGATCTTAGAGCGGTCCAAGTCGGTAATCTTGCGCTTCACCGTCTTGATGGCCTTCACCTGGTCCACTGACTGGATGTGCAGACTCACGATCAGGCTGGATTCCATGTCGAGAAAATCCGCCAGCAGCCTGTCATTAAGTTCCGGGGCCAGAATCTGTACGAAACTGACCGCGCCATGCTTCTTACCCATCTGGAACTGCTTTCCGGTACGGAACGCAAAGGAGCTGGGGGCAACAAAGTCCTTAGTGGAGAGACCGGACGGAGCCAGCCATTCCCACTCAAAGCGGAAAGGAACCTGCTCATCCATGTGGAAGATGGCGTGGAGCTGGGCCAGCCTGGCCTTGCCGTCCAGCGGCTCGGCGGATACCCCCAGCCGCTTGAAGTTGTTGAGGACGTCCGTCTCAATCCGTTCCAGCCGGGGCTTGGCAGCCCGCAGGCTGTCCGCCTCGATGCTGAACGTCAGGTACTTGGTTTTAATCAGGCCATTGTTGCCTTTTGCCAGCTGGTTCTGGAGCATCTGGCTGTACTCCGCCCGGATGGGGTCGAAGTCATCACCCTGCATGGGAATCTGAATGCTGCTGGCGAAGGTCTCTCTGGAGGCCACCAGATTGAGAAAGGACAGCTGAAAGTGGATGGAGCTGTCAAAATAGTTGAGGAAATCACACCAGCCCTCGAAGATCGCGGTTTTATCCTCATTTTGGCTGAGCTGGTAGTTGATGTCCTGGAACTGAACGGTTTTGGTATAACGGCCATCCGCCACCTTGCAGATGCCGTCCGGCCACATCCGCTCATAGGGGATGCTGTCCTGGGCCGATTTTTCCTTTTTATCCGTGCGGTTGGCACGGGCGATAGCCGCCTCGATCTGCTTTTTGTCGGCGCTGGACAGCCTATGTTTTCTTTTCACCGGCGTCGGCCCGCTTGCTTTACCGGCCTGCCGGTGTTTCTTTTCCGTGAACAATGTCATACACCTCCTTGTCGAGTTTCTCCTGCCGTTCCAGCACGGCGTAGAAGTTATTGGTCCGGTACGGGCGCTCCTTGGGCCGGATGATGGCCACCCGGATGATGTTGGCGAGAATCTTTTCCAGGGGCTGGCCGTGTTTTTCATACATGGCAAGCAGGAAGAATGGCAGCATGACGAGCATCATGCACATGGCCGCCACGCTGTTCCCGACAGGTCCCCGGAGCAAAAAGAAAAGCGGCACGCCGATGAGCGCCCCGCCGCCGAAGCAGACCAGCTGCCTCTTGGTCAGATTGAATGCGACTTTGGTTTTGACTTTCGTCAGGTCTTTGGGTACGGGTACATAAGCCATTTTCGGGTTCCTCCTTCCTGGGTCAGTGCGCCTGGAATACTGCTTTTGATAGGCTGCCGGTCTTGAAAAGCGTAAAACACAAAAGTACCGTGTAGCCCACGCAGGTCCAGATGGCCATGATGATGTCGTCCTCGGTGGCGATACCCTGCACCAGTACGGCGTAGATCGCCACACACACGATGATGAGAAACGCCTGGAATCCCAGGGCGAACAGGGAGCGCAAGTAGTTCTGTCCCATGCCGCCCCATTCCTTGCCCATCATGGTGGCCATCGGAATCGGCGCAACGGATGTGACAAGGTAAATCTCGATCATACGGCCATAAATCACGATAAAGATACAGATATACAGCGCCCACATGGTAATGCCGATAAACAGGCTTTGTACCCACAGGCCGAACAGCGGTCCCAGGTCCATTTCCATGAGCCTGGTCTCCATATCCGTCATGACGGTGGAGATGTCGATGGAGGCGTCCGAGCCGATGATCCCCGCCGCCTGCGCCACGACGCTCTGGGCCACATCGAACACACCCATGACGATATTCCAGGTATTGGTGACGATGAGGATAGCAGCGGCGCTCTTGAACACCCATTTGAAAAACATCCAGGTATCCACGTCATGCAGGTTGTTCTTCTCCACAATGAGCTGGATCAGCTCCAGGGTCATCACAAAAGCCAGGATTGCCCCGGCAATGGGGATGATGATGGTCTCGGAAAGGTTCTGGATCATGCTAAAAATGCTGCCGTTCCAGCCCTGGGGCGTCTGGCCCACCTGTACGGAAATATCCGCCACCTGCTGGTTGACAGAATCGAACATCCCGGAAAGGTTGCTCATGATGCCGCCCACCAGCAATTCTTTCAGCCAGTCTGTAAGCGCGTTGATTAAGAAATCCATACGGTGTGTCCCTCCTTTCAGGAGGATGCCGCCTTACGGCGGCACCCTCCGGGGATTTCTGATCGCGTAACAGAGATTAGCCAAACAGGCCGGAGAGCAGGGGAACCAGGGTGATGCCGATGAGAGCGACACCGCCGCCCGCCATGAGCTGCTTCATGCCCTGGCTCTTTACTGATGTGCGATAAAGAAGTAATAGAA
>JAHZHS010000206.1:0-817 GCA_019420135.1 Oscillospiraceae bacterium
CTTTTCACCTGCGCCGTGGTCCAGATCTGGTCCAACATCGGCTACGACGCCGTGCTGCTGCTGGCCGGCCTGCAGAACGTCTCCGCCACTTTGTACGAGGCCGCCAACCTGGACGGCGCCTCCAAGGTCAAGCAGTTCTTTGCCATCACCCTGCCCATGGTCTCGCCTACCCTGTTCGTCGTCATGATCATGCGTCTGATGTCCTCCCTCAAGGTCTTTGACCTGATCTACATGATGGTGGACGACGCCAACCCCGCCCTCAACGATGCCCAGAGCCTGATGTCCCTGTTCTACCGCCAGAGCTTCATCGCCGGCGACAAGGGCTACGCCTCCGCCATCGTGGTCTGGACGGTGCTGCTCATCGGCGTCGTGACCATCTTCCAGTTCATCGGACAGAAAAAGTGGGTCAATTACGAGGTGTAAAGTATGAATACAAGCATGAAAAGCAACAAGCAACTTTCCACCGCGCTGACGTATGTGGTTCTGATCCTGGGCAGCATCATCATGATCTTCCCCTTTGTGTGGATGATCCTGACCGCCTTCAAGACCCAGGCCGAGGCAATGGCCATTCCGCCCCAGATCCTGCCTTCCAACTGGAACTTCGACAACTTCGTCACCGCACTGGAAAGTCTCCCCTTCGTCAACCTGTACGTCAATACCGGCCTGCTCATCCTCTTCCGGGTGCTGTGCGCCGTCATCTTCAGCTCCATGGCGGGCTACGCCTTCGCCAAGCTGGAATTCCCCTGCAAGAACCTGCTGTTCGGCATCGTGCTGGTCCAGATGATGCTGCCCAGCCAGATCTTCATCACCCCCCAGT
>JAHZHS010000206.1:1024-3466 GCA_019420135.1 Oscillospiraceae bacterium
CTCCGACCTGATGTGGCCGCTGATCTGCAACACCGACCTGAACATGATGACCCTGTCCGCCGGCCTGTCCACCCTGAACGGCCAGTATACCACCAACTTTCCCGTGCTGATGGCAGGCAGCCTGCTGGCCATGATCCCCATGGTCATCCTCTACCTGATCTTCCAGCGCAACTTCATCGAAGGCATCGCCATGACCGGCGGCAAGTGATCCTGCTGTTTCCCGCCGCAAGGTAAACCGTAAACGTTTTTCGGCGAACGGCACCCGGCCAGGCGGCCGGGTGCCATTTTTTCGGCATCTGTGGGATAGTAAAGACTGTAATTCTGATAAGTAAGGAGGATGCCCTCCATGAGTATCCAGATCATCCCCGCAAAGAATCTCTTTACCCTGCACACTGCCCATACCAGCTATCAGATGTGGGCGGATGAGCGGGGGATCCTGCATCACCTGTATTACGGCCCGGCCATCGGGGACGACGACCTGCGCCCCACCGAGTTCTATTCCGACTGCGGCTTTTCCCCCAACCCCGCCGGGGTGGAGGTGCGGGACTATTCCCTGGACACCATGAGCCAGGAATACACCGGCTGCGGCGTGGGCGACTACCGTATCTCCTGCCTGAGCGTCTCCAACCCCGACGGCAGCCCTCTGGCCGACCTGCGCTTTGTGGAGGCCAAGCTTGTGCCCGGCAAGTACTCCCTGCCCGGCCTGCCCGCCGCCTTTGACGAGGACGGCGACTGCCAGACCCTGCAGGTGGTGCTGAAGGACCCCGTCACCGCCCTGACCGTCACCCTGCTCTACGGCGTGTACGAGAAGGCCGACGTCATCACCCGGGCGGCCATCCTGGAAAACGGCGGCACCGGCACCATCCGGCTGCACAAGGCGGCCTCCGCCTGCCTGGACCTGCCCTTCGGGGAGTGGGAGCTCATCCACTTCCACGGCCGCCACTGCATGGAGCGCCAGCCCCAGCGGGCGCCGCTGCCCTTCGGGATCCAGACGCTGCGCTCCGCCCGGGGCGCCAGCAGCCACCACCACAACCCCTTTGCCATCCTGGCCGCCCCCCACACCACCGAGGACGCCGGCGACTGCCTGGGCGCCATGCTGGTCTATTCCGGCAACTTCAAGATCGAGTGCGAGGTCAGCCAGCTGCACAGCACCCGTCTCATCGCGGGCATCAGCGACGACGACTTCTGCTGGACGCTGGCCCCCGGCGAGTGCTTCACCGCCCCGGAGGTGCTGTTCAGCTACACCACCGCCGGCCTGGGGGAGCTGTCCCGCCAGTATCACCGCTTTTTGCAGCACAGCATCATCCGCAGCCCCTGGAAGAACCGTCCCCGTCCCATCCTCATCAACAACTGGGAAGCCACCTACATGGACTTTGACGGCGAGCGCATCTACAACATCGCCAAGCAGGCCCATGAGCTGGGCGTGGAGATGATGGTGCTGGACGACGGCTGGTTCGGGGAGCGGGCGGACGACACCAGCGGCCTGGGCGACTGGTGGGTCAATGAGGAAAAGCTGGGCTGTTCCCTGTCCGACCTCATCGGCCGCATCCGTGCCCTGGGCATGCGCTTCGGCATCTGGATCGAGCCCGAGATGGTCTGCTACGGCACCAGGCTCTACGCCGAGCATCCCGACTGGGTGCTGGCCGCCCCCGGCCGCAGCCCGGCCACCGGCCGCAGCCAGCTGGTGCTGGACATGGGCCGCAAGGACGTGGTGGACTACCTGTACGGCATCTTCTCGGCCCTCCTGCGGGACAACGACATCTCCTACATCAAGTGGGACATGAACCGCAACATCACCGATCTGTACAGCCACGTCCTGCCTGCCGACCGCCAGGGCGAGGCCGCCCACCGGTACATGCTGGGCCTCTACGACCTGCTGGACCGCCTGACCGGCGAGTTCCCGGAAGTGCTCTTTGAGGGCTGCAGCGGCGGCGGCGGACGCTTTGACGCGGGCATGCTGCAATACTTCCCCCAGATCTGGTGCAGCGACGATACCGACCCCATCCACCGTCTCAAGATCCAGTACGGCCCCTCCTTCGGCTATCCGCCCTGCACCATGGGCAGCCATGTGTCGGCGTCGCCCAACCATCAGAGCGGCCGCCATACCCCGCTGGCCACCCGCGCCGTGGTGGCCATGGCCGGAGCCTTCGGCTACGAGCTGGACCTGGGGCTGCTCTCCGAGGAGGAGAAGGCCCAGATCCGCACCCAGATCGACACCTGCCGCAAGCTCCAGCCCCTGCTCATCGACGGCCGGTACGACCGCCTCACCGACGCCATGACCGACACCTGCTTCACCGCCTGGCAGCAGACCGCCGCCGACGCCAGCTGTGCCGTGGTCAGCCTGGTGGTGCTCAACCCCCAGGCCAATCCCTGGCCCATTCACATCACCCTCAAGGGCCTGGACCCCGACGCCCATTACCGGGATTCCCGCACGGGCAAGGT
>JAHZHS010000207.1 GCA_019420135.1 Oscillospiraceae bacterium
TGCTGGTCAGAATGGCACTGCGGGTGCCCCGGCGGATGCGCTCCTTCAGGCCGGCGCCGTAGTTCTGGGCGATAAAGGTGGAGAAAGCGTTGCCGAAATCCTGTACCGGCATGTAGGCAAAGGAGTCAATCTTGACCGCCGCTGCAAAGGCAGCCATGACCTGGGTGCCGAAGCTGTTGACACGGCCCTGCACCATCGGGATGCCGAAGTTCATGATGGATTGCTGAGCACCGGTGACAAAGGACAGGCGAAAGACATGCCCGGCGCAGGTCTTGTCCCAGCGCATGTCCTCCCGCCGCACCCGCAGGTCGGGACGGGTGAGAAGGGCGTAGGCGCAGAGACCCAGCCCGGAAAGCCACTGTGCCAGGATGGTAGCCCAGGCGGCACCCGCCACTCCGGCGCCCAGCCCCAGCACAAAGGCGATGTCCAGGACAATGTTGAGGATCGCTGCAGCCCCCAGAAAGACCAGCGGCCGCACCGAGTCTCCCACCGCGCGCAGCAGACAGGCGTAATAGTTGTACAGGAAGGTGCCGCCGATGCCGAAAAAGATAATGACCAGATATTGCCGCATCAGATCCCAGATCTCTGCGGGAACCTGAAGCAGCCACAGGATGGGATCGGTCAGGACAAAGACGCCCACATTCAGCACCAGGGCGGTGAGTCCGATCATGCAGAAGGAGAGGAAGATCTCCCGCCGCATGCGTCCCTGTTCCCCGCGGCCGAAGGAGATGGAGACTGCCACTCCGCTGCCCATGGACAGGCCCAGCAGAATGGAGGTCAGAAAGGTCATCAGGGTGTAGGAGGACCCCACCGCTGCCAGCGCGTCGGCGCCCACATACCGTCCCACGATCAGTGTGTCGGCAATGTTGTACAGCTGCTGCAACAGATCTCCCAGCATCATGGGCAGGGCAAACCGCAGCAGCGTGGTGGTGATAGGCCCGCTGGTCAGCGAGCGTGCCGTCGTGCTCACGGCAAAACCTCCTTTTCTCCCCGAAATGTCTTTGCCGGACGGGAAATCCCGCTCCAATACCGTATTCTATAATAGGCGTCAGAGCCTGTTTGCGCAAGGGGAGAAGGGCATTCATAAAATTTTTTCTTGTCAGAAAATGTGGTTTCCTATATACTGGAATTGTTATTTCAAGAAATTTCTGGAAAAATGGAGGGTTTCACATGGCAGAGTATCATCTTTGGGGTGTGCTGGACGAGCTGCGCTCGCCCAACTATGCATGGGTCGATCTGACCCATTCGCTGGACAACAACAGCCCGGTCTGGAGCGGCATCCCCGCCGGATCGGTGGAGCTGGCCAAAACGGTTTACGACTGGGGCAATGAGATGCTCGATTGCCTGATCCAGACCTTCAAGTTTCCGGGTCAGTTCGGCACGCATATCGACTTCCCAGGTCATTTTGTGCGCGATGCAGCCCTGTCGGAAAAGTACGGCGTTCACAGTATGATGTACCCGCTGTGCGTTATCGACATCACCGGCAAGGTCAAGGCGGATCCGCATTACGCGGTCACCATCCAGGACATTCTGGACTACGAGACCCGGTACGGCCGCATCCCGGCGGATGCCTTTGTGGCGCTGCGCACCGACTGGTCCCGCCGCTGGCCGGATATGGGCAATCTTTCCGGCACGGATGAAAACGGTGCCGACAACTTCCCCGGCTGGTCGGTGGAAGCGCTGCATTTCCTGTACGAGGACCGCGGCATCGCCATGAACGGCCACGAGACGCTGGACACCGATGCCTCTGAGCTGGCTGCAGCGGCAGGGGATTTGGCCGCCGAGCGCTATGTGCTGTCCACCGGCCACCTGCAGGTGGAACTGCTGGCCAATCTGGACAAGGTGGCACCCGCCGGTGCCATTGCCTTCGTCTCCTGGGCAAATATTGACGGTGCAACTGGTCTGCCCTGCCGCGTCTTTGCCATCACGCCGCGGATCTGAGCGGAAGGAAGAAATCAATCAAAATAAAATCCCGGCTTCGGTACAGCACGTACCGGAGCCGGGATTATTTTTGGGGAAAGATACTCAGGCACGCTGTGTCTCGGCCTCAAGACCGGCGAGAGTGCGCAGCTTTCGGCGTGCCAGGGCGTTGAACACTGCCATTACGCGACCGACACCGATCATCGAAATTACGGTGCCCAGGCCGACGCCCAGCAGAGGATCGCCCTGCATGAAAGTGCCGATGAGCAGCGAGCAGCACACGCAGCACAGGTCCAGAATATTTTTGCACAGACCCAGTTCCTTGCCGCTGCGGGCGGAGATGCTGGCTACGATGCCGTCGCCGGGATTGGGGATGAGGGCCATGTCTACCGTCATGGCAGCGCCAATGCCGGTGAGCAGAATAGCAATGATGAGCATTCCCAGGTCCAGCGGCAGAACTCCGTTTTCGTAAGGAAGGACGGCCTTGATAAGGTTCATGATGCGGGTAAAGACGATGCTGAGCGGGATCTGCAAAAGAAAGGTCCAACTGCTCTTTTTGCCCATGATAAGGAACTCTGCCCCTACAAACAGAACGTAGATGACCAGAGTCAGGTCGCCAAAACTGAGACCAGTAGCCTCACTGACGGTAAAAGGCACCGATACGATGGCCGAAGCTCCCAATCCGGTCAATGAATTCAGGGTAATGCCGATGGCCAGCAGCACCATACCCATGAGATAGATGCACCATCTTGCCGCGCTGATCCGCTGTTTTTTCAAAAAAATTCTCCTCTCTGTACTGGTTCCCTCCGGAGGCGATGCCGGCGCAGATGCGCAAAAAAGCAGCCTGGCAAGAGCAGGCTGCATCAGCGCGGGGCCATTGTTTCCGTGCGGTACCCCGACTGTCCTCCGGAGCGGAAAGCCAGCCGAAAGACGATTTACTTATTTTATGATAGCAAATCTGATTTGGAGTGTCAATTTTTTGTCTGCCATATAAAAACACTGACCGGACGGTGCTGCACCGGGCAGTGGAAAGGCGGGGGAGCAGAGGGGGGCGGGGGAAAATGCGATATCGGCCCAGCATCCGGCAGATATCCGTCCATGCTTCCGGGTCGAAGCGGCGGTCCTTGCAGTGAAATTCCCGGTGGGCTTCGGTGATTTTTCGGATAACACGGCAGAGATTGCCTGCGGCGAGACGCCATGGCAGGATAGCATACTTCCGGGAACTGTCAAACCATTTCACCGGGGGCAAAAAAAATTAACGATTTTTTTGGCGTGGGGTTGACAAGGAACGCTAACCGTGGTAAACTATATCTCGCATCTGAATGGCGTGCCACTGTGGAGGGGTGTCCGAGTGGTTTATGGAGCTGGTCTTGAAAACCAGTGACGCAGCAATGCGCCGTGGGTTCGAATCCCACCCTCTCCGCCATTTATTGATACGAATAAGTGAATATTTTGAATCACTTTGACTGTGGAGTAATACTCAAGAGGTCGAAGAGGCGCCCCTGCTAAG
>JAHZHS010000208.1 GCA_019420135.1 Oscillospiraceae bacterium
TCACCGATGGCCAGAACGTAGCCGATAATGCCGTCGCCGTTCTTGTCGATGGTGGCGGCATGGGCCTTGATGTAATCCAGAACCATGGTGCCCTGCAGTTCAGCGCCCTGGTTGGCGTCGAAGCCGACGTAGTAAGTATTGTCGTTGAAGGTCAGGGCGTCCATGTCCAGCGCGCCGGTGGTGGAGTTGGAAGGCTGACGGTTGAACCAGATCAGGGGCTTGTCCTTGTTGGCAACTGTGCCGGTCTCGGAAGCGGTGGAAGTGGAGGTGGAAGCATCCGCGGCGTCCTCACCGGTGCCGGAGGTGGAACCGGAAGCGGAGGAGGTGTCGCCGGAGCAGGCCGCCAGGCTCAGCGCCATGGCGGCTGCCAGGGTCAATGCAAGTGCTTTTTTCATAGTCGTTCTCCTTTGATTCTCTATTGCGCGGGCCCACCAGTCCGGACCCGCCTGACACTATTAATGCTAAAGGAAAACGGCTGCAAAAACAAGGTGAAATTTCACCGAAAGAGGGGCAAAAAATTATCCAAACACAACAATATGTGAAAACATATTCGAATTTAGTTGTGCAGATTGCTCAACTTTCGCGCTGCTCGAAGGCAAAAAGTGCTTTCTGGCTGTCCATTGTAAAGATATTGTTACGATCTACAATGCGGGTGGAAGTGTCGACGGTGCGGTCCAGGGAGGAACCCTGGCCGGACAGCAGCTTATAAGCACTTTCTACGCCCAAGTAACCCATGGCGTAAGGGTTTTGCACAATCAAGGCATCCACGGACCCTTCCTGCAGACCATCCACCGTCACCACGTTGGAGTCAAATCCCACAAGAAAGATACTGTCCGCTGCGCCCAGTTCTTCCACGGCGTCGGCAGCTCCCACGCTGGTGGGTTCATTGAAGGCCAGCAATACGTTGATTTCAGGATGCTCCCGCAGCATGGCGGCAGTGTCGGACTGCGCCTGCTGTGCTTCCGCCAGGGTGTTGATGACGGCGCTGACCGCTGCGCGTCCGCTGGCGGTAAAAGTATCCACAGCACCCCGCTCTCGCTCCTGGCCGTTGGCGCTGCTGATATCGTAGTTGACGATCCCGACCTTCAGGTCACCCGCCACGCGGTCAAGGGCGGCCTGGGCCGCCATTTGTCCGGCGGCGTAATTATCAGTGCCGATGTAAGTGCTGACAGCCTCGGAGTCAACATTGCTGTCGATGGCTACGATCTTGACGCCATTGCTGGCTGCGGCGTCGATGGCGGCGGCATTGTTTTCGTAATCAATGGCGGAAAACACCAGTGCTTCGGCACCGCCGTCCACGGCCTGAGCCACCATCTGGTTCTGGGTCTCGTAATCCTCCTCGGTTTCGGGGCCGAGAATACTGAGTTTGACATTGTATTCGGTGGCGGCGGCCTCGGCTCCGGCAAAGACCGAAAGCCAGAACTCGGTTTCCGTGGATTTTGCCACCAGTGCCACGGAATGCTGGGTGGAGGTCACCGGGTCGGACGCGCAGCCGCACAGGCAGGCAAGGGCCAGAGCCGCGCAGGCAAGAGCCTGTTTATTTCGTTTCATGGTCGGCCTCCCGTACCTTGGGCATGCGGATTTCCACACAGGTGCCGACGTCCGGCTCGCTGGAAATGTGCAGCCCGTAATTTTTGCCGAAATAGATCTTGAGGCGGTCGTTGACGTTCTTGATTCCTATGCCGGTGCGGTCCTTTGGGCCGCGCTGCATGATTGCCTCGATCTGCTCGGGAGTCATGCCCACGCCGTTGTCCTGTACCCGGAAGACGATATCGTCGCCGTCCTGCTTGACCTGCACGTCGATATGGCCCTCCTCCACCATCAGGTCAAGGCCATGGTTGATGGCGTTCTCGATGATGGGCTGGAGAGTGATCTTGTTGCAGAGATAATCCAGGCAGGCCGGATCCACGTCAAAAGCATAGGTGAACTGGTTCTTGTAGCGGTATTTCTGGATCTGAAGATAGCTCTCGGCATGCTCAATCTCCTTGGCAATGGGGATGAGCTCGTGTCCTTTGCTGATACTGATGCGGAACAGGCGGGCCAGTGCATGGACCATCTTGACCGCGTCCGCGTTGCGGCCCTGCTCGCACATCCAGGCGATGGAGTCGAGGGTATTGTAGAGAAAATGAGGGTTGATCTGGGCCTGCAAGGCTTTGAGCTCAGTCTTGCGCAGGTTGATCTCCTCCTCCCGGACAGTGGTCATCAGTTCTTGAATGCGCACCACCATGTGCCCGAAGGAGTTGGACAATTCCTGAACTTCCCGGGTGCCGCCCACGGAACGGTAAGTAAAGTGATCTGCGTCAGTCTCAAAGCTTTCCATGGCATCGGCCAGCCCACGCAGCGGACGGCCCAGCAGCTGGGAAAGCAGCCAGCTGGTCAGGAGGGCGGCGGCCAGTACCACGACAGCCAGCAGGCAGGACAGCCGGATCATGTCGGCAACATTGCGGTTGACCAGTTCATCCACATAACTTACGCCGACCACCCGCCAATCGCTTCCCTCAATGCTGGTGACACAGTAGATGACGGTGTCGTCGGCATAGGCGCCGTCGTCCAGAGAAGCCAGTGCCTCAGTATCCTCCGACTTGAGACCGGAATAGATCAGCTGCTGTTGAGGGTGATAGATGATGTTGCCGTCGGTATCCATCAGAAAACAGTAGCCGCGCTGGCCGATGCCCACATTGTTGATGTAGCTGGAAATGCTGGCAAAACTCAGGTCCAGCGAGACCCAGGCCGCCTCGGTACCTTCGTTCAGGGGAGTGGTCATGGTCACTACCCAGGGATAGTAACTTTCAAAAATTGTTTCCACGTGGGGGGCGATCATATAGGACCCGTCGGTGGAGCGGGCTATGTCAATATCAAAAGAAAGATTCCGGAAAATGTGTTCTTTAGGCTCCCGGCCAGGGGACCAGCAGTCCAGCAGAGTGCCGTCGGTATCGTAGCTGGTTACCGCTACAACATCGGGACGAAATTTCAAAAAAGCGGACAGCAGTTTGTCGCGGCTGTCCGTATTTTCCAGCATGGATTGTTCCACCAGCTGCATGGCCTGGTTCATGTCGGCCAGATAGTTGCCCACCGTGTTGGAAACCTGGGACACCGCCTGGGAACTGCTGGTCTGTGCACTCTGCACCATGGCGTTGCGATAGCGGTCAAGGAAAAGGAGGATGCAGCAACAGAGGATGACGGCAACCACGCCCACGACCATGGAAACCAGAATGGTGGTGATGCGAAGGCCGGTATGGGGGCAGTGCTTTTTCAAGAAGCGTCACCTGCCTTTTCCGCACCGAGACGGCGGCGAAGGGCGTTGGGGGACTCCCCGCAGTATTTTTTGAAGCAGTAACTGAAATAATGCTGGTCGGTGTAGCCGCAGCGCTGGGCG
>JAHZHS010000209.1:0-2369 GCA_019420135.1 Oscillospiraceae bacterium
GGACTGCGGCGCCATGCAGAATCTGCTGGCCGAGCTGGACCTTCTGCCCGAGGAGCCAGACGGGGTGTCGGTGGATGATTTCGAGACCGACGGCTACGAGGACTACGACGAGGGGGACGGCTACGACCAGGCCCCCCATGAGGAAGAGGACTACGACCCCGACGCCGATGATTTTTCCGACGTGCCCGACGACAGCGACGTGCGGGAGTACAATTCCCCCAAGCTGTCCCACACCATGCTGCTGGGATTGCTGGATGATCCCTATCAGGACGACTGACCGTTTCTGTTGCACTGCCCCGGTGTTCCGCCCCCGACGGAACACCGGGGCTTTTTTGGTCCGGGCAGCCGGTTTTCGGGGGTGCTCCCCTTGCCGTTTGGGGCCCGGCAGGGTATAATGAACTGTGTATACCTGTCCGCACCTTTTCTTTGTGCGGAGGAAGTGCAAAATCTCCGGCCGACCGGGCAGCTGTGCCCGCCGACGCCGTTTTGGGAGGGCAATTGTATGTCTGAATTCATTCCCCTTTCGGTTCCGAATTTCGGTGAGCGGGAAGCCGACGCTGCCCGTGCCGCCGTCCTGTCCGGCTGGGTCTCCACCAGCGGCGCCCGCGTCTCCGAGTTTGAGCAGGCCATTGCCGGTTACCTGGGCATGCCCCGGGCTGTCGCCACCAACGCGGGCAGCTCGGCGCTGCACATTGCCGCCATGGCCGCCGGCATCCACGCCGGGGACGAGGTCATCGTCCCCACCCTGACCTTTATTGCCGCTGTCAACCCCCTGACTCGCTACATCGGCGCCGAGCCGGTCTTCATCGGCTGCGACGACTCGCTGTGCATCGATCCCGACGGGGTGGAGGACTTCTGTGCCAACCACTGCACCATGCGCGACGGCAAGCTCTACAACAACAAGACCGGCGCCCATGTGGCGGCCCTGGGCGTGGTGCACGTCTTCGGCAACATGGCCGACATGCCCCGCCTGATGGACATTGCCAGGCGCTACGGCCTCATCCTCATTGAGGACGCCACCGAGGCCCTGGGCACCCATTACATCTCCGGCCCCCTGGCAGGCAAGTTTGCCGGCACCATGGGCGACGCAGGCTGTTACAGCTTCAACGGCAACAAGATCATCACCACCGGCGCCGGCGGCATGATGGTCTCCAACCATCCCGACTGGACCGAGCACGCCAAGCACCTGTCCACCCAGGCCAAGGCCGATCTTCTGCAGTTTCTCCATGACGAGGTGGGCTACAACTACCGCATGACCAACGTCCAGGCCACCCTGGGTCTGGTCCAGCTGGACCGCCTGGAGGGCTTCATCGAGACCAAGAAGGCCCGCTATGAGCAGTACGTCGCCGGGCTGGACGGCAAGAAGGGCCTGCGCATTCTGCCCTTCCGGGACGAGGCCCAGGGGGTCCGCCCCAACCGCTGGTTCTTCAGCCTCTATCTGGGGGAGAGCGACCTCGACCGGGATACCGTCATCGCCAGGCTGCAGGCCCAGAACATCCAGACCCGCCCGGTGTGGGCCCTCATCCACGAGCAGGCCGACTACCCCAGAAACGAGGCCTACCATCTGGACAAGGCCCTGGACTACCGCAAGCACATTGTCAACCTGCCCTGCTCCACCGACCTGACCGAGCAGGACTGTGCCCGCGTCATCGACGCGGTGCTGGCGCTGTAAGGCGCCCATCCCGGGTGATTCACCCGACCGAAAAGGAGGCCGAACCGCCTTGCTCAAGGTAGAGGAACTGTTCATCGACGAAAACGCATCCGTGCTGGACAGCATGAAAAAGCTGGACGAAACCGGCCAGCGCATTCTGTTCATCGCCCCGGGGGGCAAGCTGCAGGCCGTGGTCACCGACGGCGACCTGCGCAAGTTCCTTCTGCGCGGCGGCACGCTGGACGCCCCGATCTCCCAGGCAGCAAACTACCATCCCAAAAGCCTGACCGTCTCCGAGCGCGGCCGTGCCCGCAAGATGCTCAAGGACTGCGCCATCGACGCGGTGCCCATCCTGGACCTGAAGGGCTGCATCACCGACATCGTCTTTGCCCACGGGCTGGATATCGACAACCGCAAACAGGCCCCCATCCCGGTGGTCATCATGGCGGGCGGGCTGGGCACCCGGCTCTACCCCTACACCAAGATCCTGCCCAAACCGCTGATCCCGGTGGGGGAACATCCCATCGCCGAGCTCATCATGGACCGGTTCCGGGATTTCGGCTGCCGCCAGTTCACCATGATCGTCAACTACAAAAAGAACATGATCAAGTCCTATTTCGGCGATCTGGAGACTGACTACACCGTGGACTTTGCCGACGAGGAAGTGTTCATGGGCACCGGCGGCGGGCTCTGCCTGCTGAAAGGCAAGGTCCATTCG
>JAHZHS010000209.1:2379-3344 GCA_019420135.1 Oscillospiraceae bacterium
CGCCTACCACACGCGGCAGGGCAATCTGATCACCATGGTCTGCGCCTTCAAGCACTACACTGTGCCCTACGGCGTGGTGGAGCTGGGCCCCGACGGGGGCATCGCCGCCATGAAGGAAAAGCCGGAACTCAACTTCCTCACCAACACCGGCGTCTACGTGGTGGAGCCCCGTGTGGTGGAGGAGATGCAGGACGGGGAGAAGATCGGCTTCCCCGATGTGATCGAGCGCTACCGCGCCGCCGGGGAAAAAGTCGGCGTCTACCCCATCAGCGAGAGCTCCTGGATGGACATGGGCCAGATGGAGGAGCTGGAAAAAATGCGCCGCAAGCTGGAAGAACAGACCTAAGGCGTTTTACAGGAATTTTGTAAGGAGGCTGTACATGCCCGTCACCATCATTGCCGAAGCCGGAGTCAACCACAACGGCGACCTGGAAAGTGCCAAGAAAATGGCCCTGACCGCCAAGGAGTGCGGGGCCGACATCGTCAAGTACCAGACCGCCGTGCCCGAGCTGGTGGTCAGCCGTTTTGCCGAGAAGGCGGAGTATCAGAAGGAGACCACAGACGCCGCCGAGAGTCAGCTGGAGATGATCCGCAAGCTGCACTTTTCCTTTGAGGGCCACCGGGAGCTGAAGGAATACTGCGACGAGATCGGCATTCAATATCTGTCGGCCCCCTTTGATATTCCCAGCGTGCGGTTCCTGGGCACCCTGGGGCTGTCCCTCATCAAGATTCCCTCGGGGGAGATCACCAACCTGCCCTATCTGGAGGAGGTGGGCAAGCTCAAGACTCCGGTGCTTCTTTCCACCGGCATGAGCACCCTCAACGAGATCACCGACGCCCTGGGCATTCTGGACGACAACGGCTGCCCCGAGGCCACCATCCTCCACTGCAACACCCAGTACCCCACCCCCTACGAGGACGCCAACCTCTCCGCCATGCTGGAGCTGTTCGACCAGTTCGGCCTG
>JAHZHS010000021.1:0-10300 GCA_019420135.1 Oscillospiraceae bacterium
AAACAAAGGTTCTGCAAGAACTGCGAAGCATCGCAAAACCGCTGCAAAGCGGTCGATGCAAGGCAGAGGGCTGCAGCACTCCTTGGTGGAATGCAAAGCCCGATAACGCGGCGGATGCCGCTTTGCAGTTAGAATTTTGCGACTTTGTTTTCTTATGGAACCGCGCAAAATTCCGGCGCGGCATACAGAAAGGAAGAACCGATATGCGTATGGTAAAACTGACGGCACTGGCCGGGGCGGCAGCCCTCTGCCTGAGCCTGCTCACCGCCTGCAATAAGGATGCATCCTCCATGATGCCCTCCCCCAGCCCCATGCCCCCGGCCACCACCGAGGACGCCAACACGCCCGAGACCGCCACCGCCGAGACCCCGGCTACCCCGGCGGCCACCCCCGAGACCGACATGGGCTACACGGCGTCGGGGCTGACCCGGGTGCTGGACGGCTTTGTGGCCTATGAGTCGGGCACGGCGGGGGGCAGCCTGAAAGCGGCCATCGCGGCGGCGGATGTGGTGCGCTACACCGCCCAGTACGGCAAGGGCCACGCGGAGGAGATCCGCACCGACGCCGAGGCCTGGAAAAACGGCCTGGACGCCGACAAGAAAGCTCTGCTGGATGAGAACTGGCCGGACATCTGCTACACGGCCAAGAGCATCACCGCCGACCCCGAAAAGACCAAGGACATGCTGGCGGACGCGGGGGTGATGGAGGACTTCTCGGGGGTGGACCTGGAGACGGCCTCTGCCTGCGTGGACACCCTCAACGAGGTGTTCGGCAGCGTGCAGCAATAAGGGCATCCGGCGGCAAAAGGCAAAACAAAGCGGGGCTCCCCGGTGGGGAGCCCCGCTTTTCTGTGTAAGCGCGAGATGCGGAAATGGTAGAATCAGTTGCCTTCGGTCTCGGAGGGATCCAGCTTGCCCTGCTTGTCCCAGACAGAGTAGAGGATGAAGCAGACCACGAAGGAGACCACCATGGCGATGACGGTGCCGATACAGGCATTGAAGAAGTTGGTCATGCTGTCGCCGCCGATGTAGGCAGGCAGGACCAGCAGTCCGGGAGAGCCGGAAGCGTAGCGGCCAACGCCGGTGATGCCCAGGTAGAGGCCGCCCACGCCGCCGCCGACCATGGCAGCGATGAGGGGGTAGATGAACTTGAGGTTGATACCGTAGAGGACGGGCTCGGTGATGCCCAGGACACCGGTCAGACCGGCGGAAGCAGCCAGCTGCTTGGTGGTCTTGTTGCGGGTGCGCAGGGCAACGGCGAAGCCGGCAGCGCCCTGGGCCACGTTGGAGGTGAGCATGCCGGGGCCAACGACGGTGTCAAAGCCCATGGTAGCAAGGTTGTTGGTACCGATGGGGATGAGGCCGTAGTGGGTGCCGGTCATGACCAGCAGCGGGTTGAAGATGCCCACCAGGGTGGGAACCAGCCAGCCGGCGGTGGCGGTCAGCCAGGTGAAGAAGGCGGCGATCAGGTCGCCGATCCAGGTGCCGATGGGGCCCAGGACGATGACGGTGACGGTGCCGGCCACCAGGATGCTGGCCAGAGGCACCGAGAAGAACTTGATGGCCTGGGGGGAGATCTTCTGGACGAAGTGCTCCACAACGGACATGAACCAGACGCCCAGCAGGATGGGCACCACCGAGGAGCTGTAACTTGCCTGGGTGACGGGCAGGCCGAACAGCGAGACAGCCTCCTCACCGCTCATCAGGGTGATGAAAGCGGGGTAGACCAGGATGCCGCCCAGGGCCATGGCCACGTACTGGTTGCACTTGAAGTTCTTGGCAGCGGAAGCGCCCAGCAGGATGGGCAGGAAGTAGAAAGCGGAATCCGCAAAGGCGTTGAGGATAGTGTAGGTCTGGGTGGAGTTGTCCAGACAGCGCAGGGGGACGAAGAGGGCCATGACAGGCTTGAGCAGACCGGCGCCGGGGAGGGCGGGGATGAGGGGCTGGACCAGGCTGGCCACGAATTCCAGGATGCGGCTCAGGGGAGAACGGGTGTCCTCCTTGGCGGCCTTGGGGTCCTCCACAGCCGCGGCGGACTCAAAGCCGCCCAGGGCCACGACCTCCTGGTAGACGGCGGGAACGTCGGGTCCGATGACCACCTGGTACTGACCGCCGGCGTTGATGACCGACAGGACGCCCTGGGTCTTTTTCAGCACGTCGGTCTGGGCCTTGCTCTCATCCTTGAGGGTGAAGCGCAGACGGGTGGCGCAGTGGACCACCTTGTCCACGTTTTCCTTGCCGCCCACGTTGGCAAGGATGGTGGATGCCAGTTGTTTGAAATCCATAGAAATCCTCCTTTTTATCCAAATCGGCGGGACGGTCAGTCCAGATCCTCGCCGTTGGTTTCAATGACCTTCTTGTACCAGTAGTAGCTGTCCTTTTTGCTGCGGGCCAGGGTACCGGTGCCGTCGTTCTGCTTGTCCACGTAGATCATGCCGTAGCGCTTCTTCATCTCGCCGGTGGAGGCGCTCACCAGGTCGATGCAGCCCCAGCAGGTGTAGCCCATCAGCGGGATGCCGTCCAGGTTGACTGCCTCCAGCATGGCCTTGATGTGCTCGCGCATGTAGTCGATGCGGTAGGGGTCGTGGATGGACCCGTCCGCCTCCACCGTGTCCGCCGCGCCCAGGCCGTTCTCCACAATGAACAGCGGCTTGCCGTAGCGGTCGTACAGGGTGTTTAGGGTCAGGCGCAGGCCCTGGGGGTCGATCTGCCAGCCCCACTCGCTGGATTTCAGGTAGGGGTTGACCACCGCCTTGACCACCGCGTTGCCCCGGGCCTTGTTTTTCAGCACCTCGGGGTCGGCGGAGATGCACCGGCTGGAATAGTAGCTGAAGCTCACAAAATCCACCGTGCCCTTGGCCAGGGTCTCCTCGTCGTCGGGCCGGGTGTCCAGCACCACGCCCGCCTGCTCCATCCGCTTTTTCGCCCAGACGGGGTAGGCGCCCCGCACCTGGACATCGATGAAGAAGTAGTTGTCCCGGTCGCACTCCATGGCCTTGTAGACGTCGGCGGGGGCGCAGGTGTAGGGATAGTACTGCCCCGCGGCCAGCATGCAGCCCACCATGCAGCCGGGCATCAGCTCATGGGCCAGCTGCACCGCTTTGGCGCTGGCGATGAGCTCGTGGTGGGCGGCCTGGTACTGCACCTGCTTGACGTTCTCCCCCTCCTCAAAGACGAGGCCCGCCCCCATGAAGGGCATGTGCAGCAGCATGTTGATCTCGTTGAAGGTCAGCCAGTACTTGACCAGCCCGCCGTAGTTCTCGAACAGCACCCGGCAGTATTTCAGGAAGGCGTCCACCATGCGGCGGTCCTTCCAGCCGCCGTACTTCTTGATGAGGGCGATGGGGGTGTCGAAGTGGCAGATGGTCACCAGCGGTTCGATGCCGTACTTGCGGCACTCCTCGAACAGGCTGCGGTAGAAGGCGATGCCCGCCGCGTTGGGGGTGTCGTCGTCGCCGTTGGGGAGGATGCGGGTCCAGGCGATGGACAGGCGGTAGCACTTGAAGCCCATGCCCGCCATCAGGGCGATGTCCTCCTTGTAATGGTGGTACATGTCGATGGCCTCGTGGGCGGGATAGGTGTGGGCGTCGTCGCACTCCAGCATCTTCATCTCGCCCCGGGCAACCTTCATGCGGTCGGGCCCGAAGGGCACCACGTCCACACTGGACAGGCCCCGGCCGTCCGCATTGTAGGCGCCCTCGCACTGGTTGGCAGCGGTGGCGCCGCCCCACAGAAATCCATCCGGCATTCTCATGGCAGTCCCTCACTTTCGAAAGCTGGTCATATTATCCAAAATTACGTATGACGTTCATTATTTATAGTATAAAATACAAAAAGCAAAAAGAAAAGGTTTTTGTAAAAAACAGAAACTCCTATTTCAGAAAACCGCATTCCGGCCCCTTTGTCTGAAACATAACAGTCAGCCGGACAAAAAAGAAGCTCCGTATTTGTGAGGATTGCACAAAGGCCGGGACCGAGTTTGACGGCCCGGCGGGGGCGGGGATATAATAGGACACAGCAGCCGTCCCCGGGGGCAACCGCCGGAAAAAGGACGGCAAAGCCCGATTTTTCACAATTTTCACAGGGAAGGAAACAACAGACCATGGACCTGAACTGCCGCATGCAGCGCCATACCGGCCTGACCCAGACCGAGCGGCATCTGCGGGATTACATCCTGCAAAATCCCGAGCGGATGGCGCGGATGAATGTGCGGGAACTGGCGCAGGCCAGCTTTACCAGCCCTTCGGCGGTGATCCGCTTCTGCCAGAAATTCGGCTACAAGGGGCTCAAGGACTTCAAGGCGGATCTGCTCTGCGGGTCGGAGGAGCAGGGCGCGGGGGAACTGCCGGACAGCAACTATCCCTTTGGGGCGGACACCCCCTTTGCCGCCGTCACCGACGCGGTGCTGCGCCTGGAACAGGAAAGCCTGCGCCGGCTGCGCACCTCCCTGGACAGCGGGGAGGTGGAGCGGGCGGTGAACATGCTGCTGCGGGCGGACTGCGTGGACCTGTGCGCCATCGGCACCAGCGGCCACATGAGCGAGGATTTTGCCTTCCGCATGATGAAGTTCGGCCGCCGGGTGAATATCGTCTCCGCCCGGATGGAGCTGAGCTACGCCTCCCAGCAGATGGACAGCCGCCACTGCCTGCTCATCGTCTCCTACTCCGGCTCCAACGAGCAGGTGCGCCTTTCCCTGCGCACCGCCCGGGAACAGGGGGTGCCGGTGATCGCGGTGACCGCCCGGCCCGACAGTTTCGCGGGCATGCAGGCCGACTGCGTGCTGGCCCTGCCGCCCCTGGAATCCAACGACGACAAGATCTCCACCTTTGCCTCCGCCGTGGCGGAAAAGGCGGTGCTGGATGTGCTGTTCGCCCACATTTTCCAGCAGAACTACGACGAGAATGTGGCCTTTGTCCGCAACGACGCCCAGCGCCTGGAAAAGGTGCGGGTCCAGCCGTGAAAAAGTTGTAAAAAAAGAAACGTCGGGAACCCACCCGTCATGCGCCGCACCGGAGATAACCGGTGCGGTAATTTTTATTACCTGTAAAATTCTTCCTGCCTCCTTGTGCTTTTGTGCTCTGCATGATAGCATAGAACAACCAGGCCAATGATCAAGCCGGATGTCTGAAAATGACAATACATCGTAAAAGAAATGAGACTCTTTTGCAAAAGCATGGCAGATCCCTCCCCCGGGCAGAAGGCTTGAAATATGGATATTTGTTGAGGAGGAATAGGAATGAAATCTCGAATCCGTCAGCTGGTGAGCATGGTCTGCTCGCTGGCGCTGTGTGCAGCCCTGGTGCCCGCCGCCGTTTTTGCGGAGGCCCCGGAGGACGCCCCGGCCGCGGCCCCGGCCGTGACCCCGGCGGTGGCACAGATCGGCGACACCACCTACCCGGGCCTGCAGCGGGCGGTGAACGCAGCGCAGGCAGGCGCCACCATCACCCTGCTGAGCGACATCCATGAAACCGTCTTTATTCCCAAGGATGCGCGGATCACGCTGGACCTGAACGGCAAGACGGTCTCCACCGAGGAAGCCCCGGTCCTGGTGGTGGAAGGGGGCAGCCTGACCGTCCGCGACAGCAGCGCCGAAGAAGCCCCTGTGGTGAGCGCCGACTACAAGACGGTCACCTACCCTTCCGGAAAGCTGGAGACCGGCAGATCCACCGTCGTCCAGGTGTATGGCGGCGGCAGATTTGTGCTGGAAAGCGGCACCATCCGCTCCACCGGCTACTGCGGCGTGTATGTGGGCGCCGCCAACAAGGGCAGCGGCACGGCCGAAATCAAGGGCGGCTACATCCATGCCCGGGAGTACGGCGTGGGCGCCGTCAATGACGGAAGCATCCTGAACATCACCGGCGGCGTCATCGTGGCCGACGACAATGCCGCGTTGGCCGGCAACGGCAAAGACGGCATGGGCGGCACCTCCGTCAACATTTCGGGCGGTACCGTGATCGGCCATATGGGACGACCCGGATACCTTGCCTGCGGCGTCTACCATCCCCAGTCGGGCAGCCTGATCGTCACCGGCGGCACCATTGTGGCCGACGGCGGCGTGGGCGTGCTCATACGGGGCGGCAGCGCCGACATCACCGGCGGCACCATCATCGCCACCGGCACCAGGGAAGGCCGGGTCGGCGACAGCCCCGTCGCCATCGGCCACCACGGCGTGGCGGTGGACACCCGCAGCGGCTATGCCGGCATGACGTCGGAGGACGTGGTGACCATCGGCGGCAATGCCAGCATCCGGTCGGAAGACCCCAGCCTCTCGGTGATCACCGATGTCCTGGGCGGCGAACGGAACCGCCTTATCGTATCGGGGGGCACCTTCAGCGACAATGTCACCGAATTTGTCATCGACGGCAGCAAGGCGGTGCAGGATGAAAAGGGCAACTGGGTCCTGGCCCCCGATGAGGAGCTGGCCGTGGCCGTCTACGGCGGCGAAGCCTACCTGTCCCTGAAGGAAGCCCTGGAGAAAGCGGGCAAGGGCCCCGCGGCCATCCGCCTGCTCAACAGCACCACTGAGTCGGTGACCATCCCCGCCGGCGCCGACATCACCCTGGACCTGGCCGAGGGCGCCGTCCTCACCGGTACCGGTCTGGACCATGCCATCACCAACAACGGCACCCTCACCATCACCGGCAAGGGTACCGTCAAGGCCATGGCCGCCAACAAGGCCGCCGTGGAAAACACCGGCGTCGTCAACCTCAAGGGCGGCAATTTTACCCGGGAGGTGGCGGCCTCCGGCCCCAACTGGTATGTGCTGGACAATAACGCGGGCACCATGAACATTTCCGACACCGCCAATGTCTTTGCCGAGGCCCCCAATGCCTCCCTGATCCGCAACGTGGGCGCTTCCGCCGACAAGAAGGCCACCCTCAGCATTTCCGGCGGTATCATCACCCAGAAGCGCTTCATCGCCGTCAA
This sequence comes from Oscillospiraceae bacterium, assembly GCA_019420135.1. Classification (GTDB taxonomy): domain Bacteria; phylum Bacillota; class Clostridia; order Oscillospirales; family Ruminococcaceae; genus Gemmiger. Next base: position 6,927 of record JAHZHS010000021.1, read on the forward strand.
GAACGACGATTACGGTGTGCTGAACATCACCGGCGGCACCATCACCTCCGACGACCAGGCCGTCCAGAACTGGCATGCGGCGGCCATCACCGGCGGCACCATGAACGGCCCGGTCATCTCCTGGGCCTACGTCATGCCCGACATGGACAGCACCCTCGCCATTTCCGGCAGCGCGGTGATCAACGGGGATGTGAAGTCCGTCACCTATGACGGCAAAGCCGTGCCCCGGGTCACCATCACCGGCGGCACCGTCAATGGCACCCTGAGCAAGGGCCGTTTCGGCAGCAATGCCATCCAGGCCCTGCCTGCCGATTCCGCCGCCGCAGCCCTGACCGTCTCGGGCGGCACCTTCAAAAACGCCGTCCCCGAGGCATTCTGCGCCGAGAACTTCCACCCCAACAAGAATGCCGACGGCACCTACTCGGTCCACACCCATCAGTTCGGACCCTGGGTCACCACCGTGGAGCCCGGACCGTCCACGCAGGGCAAACAGGTGCAGACCTGCAGCGTCTGCGGCTATGAGATGGCCAAGACCCTGCCGCCCACTGGCGGCAGCGGTAAGCCCGGCAATGACCCGCCCAAGAAGGATCCCGCGGGCAATCCGGCCACCCCGGCTCCGGCGACTCCGGCCCCGGCGACTCCCGCCCCGGCCACTCCGGCGCCGGCGGTCACCCCGGCCCCGGCCGTCACCTCTGCCCCGGCAGCTACCCCTGCCCCGGCGGTTTCCGGCAGCAAGGGGGCCTCGGTGCCCAAGACCAGCGACGATATGCCGCTGGGCCTTCTGGCCGGACTGGCCGCCGCTGCGGCGCTGGCCATGACCCTGCTGTTGCTGCTGCGCAAGCGCCGCGGGTTCGGTGCACCGGGCGACAAACACTGAAAACCAGATACTCTCCCATGCCGTGCTGCCACAGGGGCCGTCCTTCCGGGGACGGCCCCTGTTTTTGCGTCCGCCCTGCTTGCACCCTCCGCCCCCGCCCGCTTATAATAGAGATCACAAACCGATGGGGAGGAATCCGCCGTGGAGGTCATCTTTCTGGATGTAGACGGAGTGCTGTGCACCCCCCTGAGCTTTGCCCTCAGCCGTCTGCTCCGCCGCCCCCTGGACCGTCAGTGCTTTGACCCGGCGGCTCTCTTCTGGCTGCGGCGGCTGGTGCGAAAGACGGGGGCGGAGATCGTCCTGTCCTCCTCCTGGCGGATGGAACTGTACCTGGAGGAACCGGCCTGCCGGGCGGCGGTGGAAAACCTCTACCGCGCTCTGGAGGCAAACGGCACCCCCATCACCGGCACCACCCCTCTGCTGCCCGACGCCGACAAGGGGGAGGAGATTGCCGCCTGGCTGGCGGACCATCCCTGCGAGAGCTATGCGGTGCTGGACGACCGGGACTGCTTTGCCGGCTTCCCGGAGGTGAAGGCCCGCTGGGTGCCGGTGGACGCCCGGCGGGGGTTCCGGTATGAAAACTATCTGGCGGCGCGGCGGCTGCTGCGCCCGATTTCTCATTGAAGGAGGGGCTGTCCGCCCATGTCACAGATCATCCAACTGACCGATTTGTCCGCTCCCGAGCTGGACGTCTATGCCCGGCTTACCGACACCCAGCTGCGCAGCCGGGCCGAGCCGGAGAAGGGCATCTTCATTGCCGAGAGCCCCAAGGTCATCACCACGGCGCTGAACGCGGGGTATACCCCTCTGTCCTTCCTGATGGAGACCCGGCACATCGCGGGGGATGCCGCGCCCCTGCTGGCCCGCTGCCCCGACGCCCCCGTCTACACCGGCAGCCGGGAACTGCTGCGCCAGCTCACCGGCTTTGCCCTGACCCGGGGGGTGCTGTGCGCCATGCACCGCCCCGCCCTGCCCGCCGTGGAGGAGGTCTGCGCCGGGGCCCGGCGCATCGCCGTGCTGGAGGGGGTGGTGGACTCCACCAACATCGGGGCCATCTTCCGGTCGGCGGCCGCTCTGGGAATCGACGGGGTGCTCCTCACCCCCACCTGCTGCGACCCCCTCTGCCGCCGGGCCATCCGGGTGAGCATGGGCACCGTCTTTCAGATGCCCTGGACCTATATCGGGGACAACCCCGCCCAGTGGCCCCACCCCGGCCTGGACCGGCTGAAGGCCATGGGCTTTGCCACCGCGGCCATGGCCCTCACCGACCAGTCGGTGAGCCTGCGGGACCCGGCCCTGGCCGCCGAGGAAAAGCTGGCCATTGTCCTGGGCACCGAGGGGGACGGCCTGGCGGACCATACGGTGGCGGGGTGCGATTACACCGTGCGCATTCCCATGGCCCACGGTGTGGATTCCCTCAACGTGGCGGCGGCCGGGGCGGTGGCCTTCTGGCAGCTGGCCGCGCCCCAGTGAACGGACAAAATAAAAATCCCCGCCCCTCCGGCAGAACCAACCGGTAGGGCGGGGATTTCTGTATGCAGTTTCAGGGAAGGCGGGCCAACACTCAGACGGCGGCTTTCTCCCGTTCCATGGCGGAGAGTTCCGGCATGACGGTCAGGCGCATGGTGATGTAGCAGGCCAGGCCGCCGATGACGTTGGAGATGGGCTCGGCCAGAAAGACGCCGTTGACCCCCAGTCCGGCCACGTGGGGCAGAATCAGGGTCAGGGGCACCACGATGACGGCCTTGCGCAGCAGGGAGAAGAAGATGGCCATTTTTGCCTTGCCCAGGGACTTGAAGACGCTCTGTCCCGTGAACTGGAAGGCCATCATGACGAAGCCGAAGAAGTAGATGTGCAGGGAGGGCACGGCGGCCTCCAGCAGGGCGGGGTCCTGGTTGAAGATGCGGATGAACAGGGTGGGAAAGGCGGAGATCAGCCCCCAGATGAGGAGGGTGTAGCCGAAGCCCAGCTGGGTCATGAAGCGGATGGCCTGCCGCACCCGGGCGATGCTGCGGGCGCCGTAGTTGTAGCTGATGATGGGGGAGGTGCCGTCGGTGAGGGCCATGACGGGGGTCTGGGCGATCTGGCGCACCGAGTTGATGACGGTCATGACGCTGACGTAGATGTCCCCGCCGAAGGTCTGCAAGGTGGAGTTGCAGGCCACCTGGACCAGGCTGTCGGTGAAGGACATGACGAAGCTGGAGGTGCCCAGGGCCACAATGCGCCCGATGCAGGCAAAATCGGGGCGGAAGCCCTTCCATTCCAGGGTCAGCTCCGCCTGGGGCCCGGTGAGAAAGCGCACCACCCACACGGCGGAGAGAAACTGGGAAAAGACGGTGGCGATGGCGGCGCCCCGCACCCCCATGCCCAGCAGGAAGATGAATACCGGGTCCAGCAGGATGTTGACGGCGGCACCAAGCAATACAGTGAGCATGCCGATCTTGGCAAAGCCCTGGCTGTTGATGTAGGGGTTGAGGCCCAGGGAGGTCATGACAAA
>JAHZHS010000021.1:10333-19588 GCA_019420135.1 Oscillospiraceae bacterium
GATGCCCACCACCGTCAGCACAGCGCCGCAGGCCAGCAGCATGAACCAGGCGTTGGCCATGATGCGGCGGGCCTTGGGCAGGTCCTTCTCCCCACGGGCGATGGAGCACAGAGGGGCGCCGCCCACCCCGAACAGGTTGGCAAAGGCGGTGACCAGCGTCACGATGGGAAAGCAGACCCCCAGCCCCGCCAGGGCCAGGGCGCCCTCCCCGGGCAGCTTGCCGATGTAGATGCGGTCGACGATGTTGTACAGAAGGTTCAGCACCTGGGCCACCAGCATGGGGGCGGCCACGGCAAGGACGTTCTGCCGGACGCTGCCGGTGGAAAAATCCACCTGCTGGCTGGAATGGGTTCCCGGGGTGTGATGTGACAACATGGGCTGGGCATCTCCTTACTGGCTGATTTTTAGGGAAAAGCAAAAGTGAAAAAGGGTATTTTTAATGATAGCATAACCGGGCAGAATTGGTAAGAACTTTTTTTGCTTGCGCAAAGACCAGGCAAAAAACACCCGCAGGCCGCCTGCCGCGGTCTGCGGGGAGAAAACAAGGGGAAGAAAGCTTACAGAAAGGCGGTCTGCTGTTCGGGGTCGATGAAGCCCTCGCCGTAGACCTCGCTGGTGTCGGAGATCATGACCATGCAGCTGGGGTCGATGCGGTAGGCGGCGGTGCGGATGGTGTAGACCTGGGGCCGGGCGCAGACGCAGAGCAGCATCTGGCGCTCGGTGCCGGTGTAGGTGCCCAGGGCCCGCAGCATGGTGGAGCCGCGGTCGGCGTCCCGGGCGATGCAGTCGGCGATCTCCTGGCCCTTGGTGGTGATGATGGTCAGCATCTTGCTGGAACTGCTGCCGTACATGACCTTGTCGATGACCAGGGAGGTAGCCGCCGTGGTGATGAGGCCGTAGAGCACGGCGTCCACCGACCCGAACACCGGCCAGCCCAGCAGGATGATGAACAGGTCGATGAGTCCGGTCACCGCCCCCACCGACAGATGGGGCCGGAGCATCTTGATGGACATGGTGAGAAAGTCGGTGCCGCCGCTGGAGGTGCCCCGCATGTACATCAGCGCCAGGGAGACGCCCAGGGTGATGCCGGAGAACACCGCCGCCAGAAGCGGGTTGCCGTCGTAGCCGGGAATGCGGGTAAAGACCACGTCCTGGAAGAAGGTGCACCACAGCATGGTGATGAGGGTCTTGACGAGAAAGCTCCGGCCCAGGAATTTCAGGCTCAGCAGGATCAGGGGCACGTTGAGCACCAGGGTGGTGATGCCGATGGGCAGATTCCACAGATGGTTGCCGATCAGGGCCAGGCCGGACAGCCCGCCCGGGGCAAAGTCGGCGTTCTGGGCAAAGTAGCAGATGGAGACGGCGTACAGAAGGCCCGCTGCAATGTTGTACAGCTGGTCGATGAGCAGGGGACGGAACTTTTTCATAGGCAAAACTCCTTGTTTGGATGGGGTTCGCCCGATGAGGGCGGAAAGTACGGCAGGCCGCCCGATTCCCGGCGGCAAAAAGGCGCCCCGCACACCGCGGACGCCCGATCTTCTTTTCCTATTGTAACACTGTGAATAGGGGTTTGAACAGCCCCCCGGCAAAAAATCCTGCCCCGGGCCTGGGCGGGCGGGGCTCTGCCGTATATAATAAAAGGAGTGAAAAATGACCCGGCGGCTTCACGAAGCGGAAAGGCGGCAAAGATGAAAAAGATTCTGGTTACAGGGGCGGGGGGCTTTGTGGGGGCCCGCATTCTTGAGCAGCTGGGGAACCGGTATGAGATGGCGAGCTTTCCCCGGGGCATGCTGGCATCGGCAGACCGAGGGGAGGTGCTGGCCGCCGTGCGTGCGGCGGCGCCGGAGGTCATCCTGCACACGGCGGCGGTGTCCGACACGGGGTACAGCGAGGCCCACCCCGACCAGTCCTACCGCGCCAATGTGGAGCTGACCCTCTGGATGGCCGAGGCCGCCCGGGAGACGGGGGCAAAACTGGTCTGCTTCAGCTCCGACCAGGTCTATGCCGGCCTGCCGGGCAAGGGGCCCTTTGGGGAGGAGGACGTCCGCACCCCGGCCAACGTCTACGGCCGCCACAAGCGGGAGGCGGAACAGCGTGGGCTGGATCTTCTGCCCGACGCTGTCTTTCTCCGGGCCACCTGGATGTACGACCTGCCCGGCTACGGCCTGCCCATCCGGGGCAACCTGCCCCTCAACCTGCTGCGGGCGGCGCTGCGGGGGGAGGAGGCGGTCTTTTCCGCCACGGAGTACCGGGGCATCACCTATGTGCGCCAGGCGGTGGAAAACCTCATCCCTGCCATGGCCCTGCCCGGGGGATGCTACAATTTCGGCAGCGAGAACCCCCTGGACATGTACGCCACTGCCCGGGCGTTCTGCACCGCCATGGGCATTGCCCCTTGCCTGAAGCCCGGCGACCGGGTGCGCAGCCTGGCTATGGACTGTGCAAAGGCCCGGCGGGCGGGCACCGTCTTTGATGACACGGCGGCGGGCATCCGCCGATGCCTGGCCGACTACGGCCTGGATTCCTTCTGATACAGAAATACCGGCCCCGGAGGATGGAAAAATCCTCCGGGGCCGGTGTGTTTTTTGGAAATGGTCAGCCGCCCGTGCCGTCGGCGGCCAGGCGGGTGTAGGCGTCCAGCTTGTCCCGCACCAGGGGCAGGGACGGGTCCAGATAGTTCATCTGGGTGATCTGCTTCACCGTCTGTTCGGGGGAAACCTGGGAGCGGTACTCGGCGGGACGGCGGCCGAAGGTCTCGGTGAAGCGCTTGTTGAAGGACTTGAGGTCGGGGAAGCCGTTGTCGATGGCCACCTGGGTGAAGGGCTTCTGGGTGGTGGCCAGCTCGAACAGGGCGTGCTGGAAGCGGATGCGGGTCAGGTACTCGTAAAAGTTCATCCCCATGGTGTTCTTGAAAAAGGTGGAGATGTAGGTGCGGTTGTACTGGGAGATGCGGGACAGCTCCTCCAGGGTGATCTTGTCGGCGTAGTTGGCCTCCACATACTCGGTGATGCGGCGGATGGTCTCCCGGTGAAGGGAATCCTCCTTGGACAGGGTGGGGATGACCTTGGGGGAACACCGGGTGCACAGGGTGGCCAGCAGCATTTCCAGGGCACTTCTGGCCGCCAGGGAGGCGTAGGGCCCGCCCTGGCCGGCGGCTTTCATCAGGCTGGCGGCGCAGAAGCGGATGCGGTTGAACTGCGGGGCAAAGCGGTCGGCCTCCCCGCAGACGCAGCCGGGAAAAGAGTACAGCTGCTCCGGCTTGACAAAATCCCGGAAAGCCCCCGCGGGAAACCGAAGCACCAGGGCCACGGTGTGCTGGTCCAGGGCAAAGGAGGCATGTCCCACCGCCGGGTCGATGAGGATGAGGTCGTCCTCATGCAGCACATGCATGGAACCGCCCCGGCAGTACTCGGCGCTGCCCTTGAGCACGATGTTCAGCTCGTATTCCTGCTCATGCCAGTTGTAGCGGAAATTCATGATCTCATGGGCATAGCAGGTGAAATCCAGCCCGTCCCGCGGCCACTGCATGATGTAACGTCCGTCCATCCCGCATTCTCCTTTCCGTTATGCCAAAAGAATATCACATTTCAAACATTTTCCCTATGGTTTTTATTTGAATCCCCGCGAAAAATCCCGCTCCCGGTCCTGCCTGCCGGGCAAAGGCTCCGGAGGGCGCAGCCAGGCCTTCCGTCCCCCGGCGGGGACGGGGACTTCGTCAAAATGCTCAACAAAAAATGCCGTTCCTCAGCACTTTCCACAGGGAAAATGTTTGACTGAAACCATTTTTCCGGCACAAAACAAGGCCTTGTGAAATTGCACAAAAAAGACGGCAGATAAAACAAAATTTCGAATATTATCGCCGACAGCATCCTTTTTCACTGGTAGACTGAAGACACCAAGACAGGAACCGTCCCGGGAAACGATCTTCTGTTGAAACAGCTACCCCCGGGGTCCCGCACAAGGGGCCCGACAGAAAGGATGTTTTAGGATGAGCGAAAATACCCAGCTGATCATCTGCCTCGTGATTTTTGTGGCGTCGCTGGTCAGTTATCTTCTGAACAAGATCCCCATGTGGATCACCGCCATGGGCGCGCTGGTGCTGCTGGTGGTCACCGGATGCCTGGATATGGGCACGGCACTGAGCGGCCTGTCCAACACCAACACCGTCCTGATGGGCTCCATGTTCATCGTCGCCGCGGGCCTGAGAAAAACCACCTTTGTGGATACCCTCTGCAACGGCGTCATGAAACTGACCCGCGGTTCCTTCCGCAAAGCCTACTTCGGCTATCTTCTCATCGCCGTGCTGCTGGCACAGCTGATCCCCAGCCCCATGGTCGTCTTTGCCATCGTCTCCCCCCTGCTGGCCGAACTGTGTGAAAAGGTGGGCGAGAGCGTCACCAAGGTCATGTTCCCCCTGGTGGTGGTCGCCATCGGCACCACCGGCATCCTGCCCCTGGCCAGCGCCGTCTCCGACGCCGCCCAGTACAACGGCTTCATGCAGACCTATAACATGACCGATTACACCTTCACCGCCATGGACTTCACCATCGCCCGCTGGCCCATGCTGATCCTGATCCCCGCCTGGGCGCTGTTCCTGGCTCCCAAGTTCATGCCCGACAAGCCCAGCCAGCCCATCGCCGGCGCCCGCAGCGCAGGCCAGAACCAGAAGAAACTCTCCAAGTTCTCCGACATTGCCGGTACCGTCGTCTTTTTTGCCACCATCATCTTCCTGGTCCTCTCCGACTACATCGGCCTGCAGTCCTGGATGGTCGCCCTGGTGGGCGGCATGCTCATGGTGCTTTGCGGCACCCTGGACACCCGGGAAGCCATGGGCAGCCTGCCGGTGGACAGCATCCTGCTTTTTGTCGGTGCCCTGGCCATGGGCAGCGCCCTCAGCGCCACCGGCGCCGGTGAGGTCATCGGCAACGCCCTGGCAACCGCGCTGGGCGGCAGCACCAACAGCTACCTGATCGGCGGCCTGTTCTTTGTGGTGCCCTTCATCATCACCCAGTTCATGCTCAACCGCGCCGTCAGCCAGATCTTCATCCCCCTGTGCATCCTGACCTGCCAGGCCCTGGGCGCCAACCCCATCGGCCCCATGATCCTGGTCACCGCAGGCTGCCTGACCGCCTACCTGACCCCCATGTCCACCCCCGCCATCCCCATGGCCATGGCCGCCGGCGGCTACGACCTGAAAGACCTGGTCAAGGGCGGCTGGCTGATCTCGCTGCTCATCGCCGTTGTCTACATTATCTACACCATGACCGTCATGCCCTGCTTCTGACGGTATAAGAGGAGGTACTTTCCATGACACGGGAAGAAATGATCGAAACCGCCCGCCAGGTCCGCGCCCGCGACCCCTTCCCCCCGGCCACGCCGGAGGAACTGGCCGCCCTGCCCGCCGACGAGAAGGAGTTTTACCTGGAGGCCGACGGCCGCCGCATCCATATCTATGAGCTGCGGCCCAAGGCCGGGCTGGGGGCAGACTGCCCCATGCTCATCAACTTCCACGGCGGCGGATACATGAAAGGCCGCTTTGACCGGGACCGCATCTATTGCAGCAATCTGGCCGCCAGGCTGGGCGCCCTGGTCTGGGATGTGGATTACAGCCTGTCGCCGGAGGAACCCTTCCCCACGGCGGTGGAGGAAAGCTGCGCCGCAGCGTCCTACGCCTTCGCCCATGCGGGGGAGCTGGGGGTCGGCGGGGACAAGATCTTCCTGCTGGGCCACAGCGCGGGGGGCAGCCTGGTGGCGGCGGTCTGCCAGACCTTCGCCGTGCATCACGGCCCCCGCCCGGCCGCCGTGCTCATGGAGTACTTCCCGGCGGATATGACCGCCGACCCCATGTCCAAGCTCAACGAGGAGCAGCTGGCCGATCCCCGGGAGGTCCGCCGTGCCGAGACCGCCCGGCTGTACAACGCCTTCTACTGCTCGCCGGAGGAGGGCAAGAACCCCCTGGCCTCCCCGGCCTTTGCCCCCGACGAGCTGCTGGCCCGGTTCCCCGACACCCTGATCCTCTCGGCCGGCAAGGACACCCTCTGTGAGGAGGACGAGGAGCTGGCCCTGCGCATGGCCCGCTGCGGCGTCAACGTGACGCTGCGCCGGTTCCGCCAGTCGCCCCACGGCTTCACCACCAACCGCATGGGCGAATGGGAGGAAGCGGTGGCCCTGCACGCAGCCTTCCTGCGTGCCCATCTCGACTGAAAGGCAGGAGATCCCATTGAAAATCACCGACCTGCAGCTGGTTTACGCCAAGCATTATCTCTTCGTCAAGATCTACACCGACGCCGGCATCGTCGGCCTGGGCGAGGCGGGCAACTGGGGCTTTCTCAACGCCACGGCGGCCGCCATTGCAAAATTCAAGCCCTACCTCATGGGCAAGGACCCCTTCCGCATTGAGGACATCTGCCAGAATCTCTACCGCGCCCAGTATTTCCGGGGCTCGGTCATCATGTCGGCCATCTCGGCGGTGGACATCGCCCTGTGGGACATCAAGGGCAAGGCCTTCGGCGTGCCGGTGTACGAGCTGCTGGGCGGCCGCGTCCGGGACAAGGTGCGGGTCTACGCCTCGGTCATGACCAAGGAGGACGAGCCCCACGCCCTGGCCGAGGGCTACCGCGCCCTGCAGCAGCAGGGCTTCACGGCGGCCAAGATCTTTGTCAACGGTCCCATCCGCAGCGCCAACGGCGGCAGGGATGAGTTCTTCTCCGGCCGCATCGAGGACGAGCTGGAAAAGGTCCGCCTCTGCCGGGAGGCGGTGGGGCCCCACTTCGACTTTGTGCTGGAGGTCCACCGGGGCATGACCCTGCCCGAGGCGGTGAGCTTCGGCCGTGCGGTGGAGCCCTACCGTCCCATGGTGCTGGAGGACCCCGTCCCCCCCGACAACATCGACACCATGGCGGAGGTGGCATCCAAGGTGGGGGTGCCCATCGCCTCCGGCGAGCGGTTCATCAACCTGCGGGAGTTCGAGATGCTCATGAGCCGCCATGCGGTCCAGTACGTCCGCCCCGACGTCTGCGCGGTGGGCGGCATCACCACAACCAAAAAGATCTGCGCCCTGGCCGAGGCCCACGACGTGCTGGTCATCCCCCACAATCCCCTGGGTCCGGTGTCCACGGCGGCCTGCCTGCAGATCTGCGCCTGCATCCCCAACCTGGGCATCCAGGAACTGCCGGGCTTCTGCCTCAACGGCGCCGAGGACGCCATGGTCAAACAGCCGCTGCGCTTTGAAAACGGCTGCATGATCCTGCCCGACGCCCCCGGCATCGGCGTGGAGCTGGCCGACAACGCCACCGAACTGTATCCTCCCAAGGAACGCAGCAGCAACGAGGCCCGCCGTGCCTTCGACGGCTCGGTCAAGGACTGGTGATCCTGCCGTTCCTCTCTCTCCAAGGGCGCGCCCTGCCGGACGGCAGAACCGGGCGCGTCCTTTTTTGTACAGCTCAAGAAAAGGAGGGCTTTTCCCATGCTATACGATTTTGACAGCATCATCGACCGCCGGGGCAAGGACGCCATGGCGGTGGACGTCCCCGCCAGCGGCAGGGGCGGGCACTATCTGGCCCACATCCAGGTGGACCCCGGCTTTGACTGCATCCCCATGTGGATCGCCGACATGAACTTTGCCACCGCCCCCTGCATTCCCGAGGCTCTGGCCCGGCGGGTGGCCCATCCGCTGTACGGCTATTTCCAGGAAACCGACGCCTACTATGACGCCATCCTCGGCTGGCAGCGGGACCGCCACGGCGTCACCGGCCTGACCCGGGACTGCATCGGCTACGAAAACGGCGTGCTGGGAGGCATTGCCTCGGCCCTGCGGGCGGTCTGCGCCCCCGGGGAGCCGGTGCTGGTGCATTCCCCCACCTATGTGGGCTTTACCCACACCCTGGCCGACAACGGCTGGGAGGCTGTGCTCAGCCCCCTCAAACAGGATGACAACGGCGTCTGGCGAATGGACTTTGCCGACATGGAGCAGAAGCTCAGGACCCGGCACATCCACGCCGCGGTGTTTTGCTCCCCCCACAACCCGGCGGGCCGGGTGTGGGAGCGGTGGGAGCTGGAACAGATGATGGAGCTGTTCGCCCGCTACGACGTCACCGTCATCTCCGACGAGATCTGGTCCGACCTGATCCTGCCGGGGCATACCCATATCCCCACCCAGTCGGTGTCGGAGGATGCCCGCCGCCGCACGGTAGCCCTCTACGCCCCCTCCAAGACCTTCAACCTGGCGGGGCTCATCGGCTCCTACCACATCATTTACGACCCTGCCCTGCGGGACCGGGTGCGGCGGGCGGGGCAGCAGACCCACTACAATGCCCAGAATGTCCTGTCCATGCACGCCCTCACCGCCGCGTACAGCGCCGAGGGCGCCCGCTGGCTGGAGGAGCTGCTGGCTGTCCTTGACCGCAACGTGGAATATGCGGTGCAATTTATTCAGCAGCATTTCGACGGCGTCACGGCGGCCCGCCCCCAGGGCACCTATATGCTCTTCCCCGACTGCAGCGCCTGGTGTGCCGCCCATGGACAGACCATCGACCAGCTTCTCGCCGCCGGGCACCGGGTGGGCGTGATCTGGCAGAACGGCCGGTCCTTCCACGGGGAAGGCTGTATCCGCATGAATCTGGCCCTGCCCCACAGCCGTGTGCGGGAGGCCTTTGACCGGCTGGACCGCTATGTCTTTCACGGGTCCGGCCCCCAACCAGCCGGGCACTGAAAAAAGCCTGCGGGACCGTCCCTCCCCGGACCGACATCAACCGCTCATCCCGATAAACAAAGCCACCGCCATCCGGCAGCTGCCGGGCGGCGGTGGCTTTTGCTGTGCAGCAGAGAGATCAGGAAAGGCTGGGCTGGGGTTGAAGCCGGGCAGCACGGGCGGCTTCGGCGTCGCGCAGGCGGCGCATCTCCCCCCGGACGACCAGCACCGAGGTGACAAAGGCGATGGCGTCGGCGATGGGGGCGGTGAAGAGAATGCCCGTCAGCCCGAAGAAGTGGGGCAGGATCAGAAGCAGGGGAACCAGGAAGAACACCTGCCGGGTCAGGGACAGCAGCACGCCCCGGATGGGCTTGCCGATGGCCGCGAAAAAGTTGGAGGACAGGAGCTGCACGCAGTTGACCACCACCATGAACAGGTAGCACCGCATGAACAGCACCGCAAACTCAAAGTAGAGGGGATCGCCGGTGCCGAAGAGGGCGACGATCTGCCGGGGAAAACACTCAAAGGCAACAAAGCCCACCGCCGAGATGGCCAGGCTGATTTTG
>JAHZHS010000210.1 GCA_019420135.1 Oscillospiraceae bacterium
CGTCAGCCTGCCATGTTGACAGAGTCAGCCATGCCCTTTAGAATGAGGAATAAGAATGCCCACTTTTCAAAAAAGGAGTTTTGGGATGATGGCACATAGTGAGAAAACGCTGGACAGCCAGCTGATTTTTGAGGGCCGGGTCATCCGGGTGACGCTGGACAAGGTCCTGCTGGAAAACGGCAATACCTCCGCCCGGGAGGTGGTGCACCATCACGGCGGGGCCTGCATCATGCCGGTGACCGACGACGATGAGATTTATATGGTGCGTCAGTTCCGCTACGCCCTGGGGGAGGAAATGTGGGAGCTGCCCGCCGGCAAGCTGGAAGCCGGGGAGGACCCCTTTGCCGCCGCCAAGCGGGAGCTGGAGGAGGAGTGCGGCCTGACCGCCGACGAGTACACCTCCCTGGGGGTGCTCTATCCCACGGTGGGCTACGACAGCGAGAAGATCTACATCTGGATCGCCCGGGGGCTGCACGCCACCGGCCAGCATCTGGACCCCGACGAGTTCCTGGACGTGCACAAGGTTCCCTTTGAGAAAGCCCTGGCCATGGTGGAGGACAACACCATCCGGGATTCCAAGACCATCGCCGGCATCCTGCGCTATGCGCTGATGCGGAAAGGTCAGTGACCGTGGCGGGCAAGAATGTCCGTCTGGGGTTCTGCGACCTGGCCCCCGACTGGGACCCCGAGGACAACTATTTCACCCGGGTGCTGCGGGCGGGCGGCTACACCGTGACGGTCTGCCGCAGCCCGGAAGAACACCCCGACTTTGTCATCAGCTGCGGCTTCGGCAAGGCATACCTGGACTATGCCTGCTGCCGCATTCAGTTTTCGGGGGAGGACAGCTGGCCGGACCTGAACGTCTTTGACTATTCCATGGGGTTCCCGCTGCTGGAGTACGGGGACCGGTATCTCCGGCTGCCCCTCTACGCCATGCGGGAGAGCTGGGCCCCGGCCCTTTCCAAGCACACCCTCCCCGACGAGGAATTCCTCGCCCGGAAAAAGTTCTGCAACTTTGTGGTGAGCAACGATTTCAGCCCCGAGCGCAACGCCTTTTTTGAGGCTCTCTCCGCCCGGCGCAGGGTGGACAGCGGCGGGGCCTACAAAAACAACATCGGCGGGCCGGTGGCGGACAAGCTGGCGTTTCAGCGACAGTACAAGTTTTCCATCGCCTACGAGAACAGCCGGGACCCCGGCTACTGCACCGAGAAGATCGTGGACGCCTTTGCGGCGGGGACGGTGCCCATCTACTGGGGGGACCCCCGCATCAAGGAGGAGTTTAACCCCGACAGTTTCCTCTGTGCCGACGACTACCCCGACAACGACGCCCTCATCGCCGCCATCGAGGCCATCGATAAGGACGACGCCCTCTACCTGCGGTACTGCCGGGCGCCCATCCTGATCCCCGGCTGCCGGGCCCAGCGCTACACCGACGGCAAGGCCTGCTTTGATTTCCTCGACGCCATTTTCTCCAAGGGCCCCGAGGGTGCCATTTGCCGCAACCGCAGCTGCTGGGGCGGCATCTATGAGAACGACCTGCGCTACTACCGCGACCTGGCCGAGGAGGCCAAACGGCCCAAAGGCCTGCTGGCCCGGCTCTTTTCCACACATTGACTTTCTGGTGATCCCATGTCTGAAGCCTATACCATTCATCCCATCGCCCACATCCAGAGCGACTTTGCCGAGAAGTTCGGCATTCCCCGCCAGAGCGGTCTGGTGGAGGACCTGGAAGCCCGGGTGGTGTTCACCCCCGACTTCCGGGTGGCCGAGGCCCTGCGGGGCATCGAGCAGTACAGCCACCTCTGGCTGGTGTGGCAGTTTTCCCAGGCGGCAGGGCGGCCCTGGCATCCCACCGTCCGCCCGCCCCGGCTGGGGGGCAATGTTCGGATGGGAGTCTTTGCCACCCGCAGCCCCTGCCGTCCCAACGCCCTGGGACTTTCCTGCGTGCGGCTGGTGGGGGTGGAGTGGGACGCCCCCGACGGCCCCGCCCTGCGGGTGGCGGGTGCCGACCTGCTGGACGGCACCCCCATCTATGACGTCAAGCCCTACCTGCCCTACGTGGACAGCCACCCCGACGCCCTGGGCGGATTTTCCGACAAGACCGCCCACCGCACCCTGGGGGTGGATTTTCCCCCGGAACTTCTGAACAAGGTACCGGCCGGGAAGCGGGATGCCCTGCTGGGCGTCCTGGCCCAGGACCCCCGCCCCGCCTACCAGCACGACCCGGCCCGGGTCTACGGCATGGCCTTTGCCGGGCTGACCGTCCGCTTTACGGTGAACGACGCCCCGGACAAAATGCTGCTCACCGTGACGGCGGTGGAGTGAGGGGATTTACTCTTTCGGATGCAGTTTTGTCTCGCCGCCTCCTCCCGGTACACGCTGCCGGGCGTCCGACGGATTTCTCCGGTTTTTTCCCCGGTTTTGTCCGGCTCTTTTTCCAGAACATCCGGGGGATTTCCCCGGGTCTTGTCCTGTTTTCCTGGGGGGATCCCGGAAAGTTTTCCACAGGGCAGGGCCCGGTTGTGGAAAATTTCCTTTGTTTTTCCTGGCGAGGGGGGTGCCCGGCCTGTCCCAAAGGCAGGCGCCGCCCGCCCCGCCGGTGTTCTCTTTTCCATTGATTCTGATATTCTGACAGGAGGTTTTACCCATGACTCATCATATTGTAATGTGGAAGTTCAAGCCCGAGGTCGCCGATGCCGATAAGCCCCGCCTGCTGGCCGACATGGCAAAACATCTGGAAGGCCTGGTGGGCCAGGTGCCCGGGCTGGTGGAGCTGCACTTTGTCTCTGCCCCTCTCGCCTCCAGCACCCACGACATGGCTCTCGTCTCGGTGCTGGAAAAGCCGGAGGACGTGGCAGTCTACAGCCACCATCCCGCCCATGTGAAGGTGGCCGACACCTACGTCCGCCCCTACACCTGCGACCGGGCATGTCTGGACTATTGATACAGCACATTACTCCCTGACTCCATCTTTCCGGCCCGGCTGTGGCCTCACAAATGCGAGGGGGCGCGGCGGGGCTTTTTGGAGTGTGCCCTTTCCCCGGTCGGCGTGGACAGGGCAGGCCGCCAAAACCGCCAAACCCCTAAAATCAGCCAATCAAAACAAGGAGCCCGGAAGTTTTCCACAAGTTTGTGGAAAACTTCCGGGCTTTTCTCTGTTGTGTGTCGTGACCGGTTCAGCGGCGTTCACCGTTGGCCCTGGCCAGGATGGCGTCCAGCTCCTTCTGGGGGAGGGCGTAGCGGACGGGCTCGGGGGCGGCGGTGCCCTCTCTCAGGGGCAGCACCCAGTAATCCAGCCCCAGCCACTGGCCGAACTTGTACCC
>JAHZHS010000211.1 GCA_019420135.1 Oscillospiraceae bacterium
TGTTGATGGTCTCCACCATGTGCACCGGGATGCGGATGGTGCGGGCCTGGTCGGCAATGGCGCGGGTGATGGCCTGACGGATCCACCAGGTGGCGTAGGTGGAGAACTTGAAGCCCTTGGTGTGGTCAAACTTTTCCACCGCCTTGATCAGGCCCAGGTTGCCCTCCTGGATCAGGTCCAAAAACAGCATGCCGCGGCCCACATAGCGCTTGGCGATGGAGACGACCAGGCGGAGGTTGGCCTCGGACAGGCGCTGCTTGGCGCGCTCGCCCTTTTTGCCGCCCTCCTTGATGTCGAGAGCCAGCTGCACTTCCTCGTCCGGGGTCAGCAGAGGCACGCGGCCGATCTCCTTGAGGTAGACCTTGACCGGGTCGTCGATGGAAACGCCCTCCGCCGAAAGGGAATCCTCAAAATCATCCACGCTCTCCTCGGTCAGGTTGGAGGCATCTGCAGCCGCTTCGTCCGGCTCGTCGTCGACGATCACGATGCCGTGGCCGTCCCCCGACTCGTACCCTTCCTCCAGCTGGTCGCCGTCAAAAGAGCCCTCTTCCAGCGCGTCGTTGATCTCGTGAGTGGTCAGCTTGCCGGTGCGGCGGCCGTTTTCGATCAGTTCGCGGACGACGTTTTTCTTTTCTGCCATAAGTAAGTTCTCCTTTGGAATGATTTTACCCGGATGGGGTTCCTCGAGCGGCACAGGCCGCTTGTGATAGTATTGCTTGGGATGCAGGGTTATTCCGGCTTTTCCTCCCCGGCAGTTTTTTCCTTTACGATGGAATCAAACAGTTGCCGGAATTCATCATCGCTGGTTTTGCCCGCCTGGGCGCTTTTGGGGGTGGACTGCCGGATGCGTTCCAGGTACATGTCGATGTCCCGCCGGGAGGGGGTCAGGTCGATATTCTGGGCCAGCACCATGGACAGCTGGGGCACCACGCCCTCGCCGACCAGCGGCCCGATGGAGGTCAGGTTGACCGGGGTGCCGTTGTCGGCGCATTGCCAGATAGCCCGGCAGGCCTCCTGCATCTCGGGCAGGATCAGGTCCTCCGCCCGGATGTGCTGTCGGATATACGGGATGGTGTCGGGATTTTTGAGCATGGCGGCCACCAGCTGGCGTCCTGCGCTGGCCGCGCCGAGAGCTGCATCCCCGCCCTTGTCGTAGGGCACCCGGATGGAGGCTGCAATCCCCTGCCCCGCCAGGGCCCGCTGTTCCCGGCGGCGGGCCTTGCGTCCCGCCGTGCGCATGGCGGTGTTGAGCTGGTTGAGGATGGCCGTCTTGGAGACGCCGGTCTCCTCCGCGATGCGCCCCGCGTAGACATCCTGTGCCGTGGGGCTGACGCCGTCGGTGAGAATGTCCAGGGCGCGGCGGATGTATTCCAGCCGACCGTCGTCCGACTTAAGGTCGAACTGCCGCCTGCACTTGGCAAGGGCGAACTCGGTGGGATTGGAGGTGCCGTTGAGCAGGGCGTCAAAGCGGTCGCGGCCATATTTTTTGATGAACTCGTCGGGGTCCTTGGCGCCGGGGATGGAGAGCACCGTCACCCGCACCGGACTGTTGGAGAACAGCCCCAGGCTGCGCTCGGTGGCTTTCTGGCCCGCCTCATCCGAGTCATAACTGAGCACCACCTCGTCGGCGTACTCGCTCAGCAGTTTGACCTGCTCGGCGGTCAGGGCGGTGCCGCAGGCGCAGACCGCGGTGTCGAACCCCGCCTCATGCATGCTGATGACGTCCATGTAGCCCTCGCAGAGGATGTAGCGCTTGTTGGAGGATTTCTTTGCCACATTGAGGGCAAACAGAGTGCGGGATTTCTTGTAGACCAGCGTCTCGGGGCTGTTGATGTATTTGGGCTTGGAGTCGTCCAGCACGCGCCCGCCAAAGGCAATGATGTTGCCCCGCACATCAATGATGGGCACCATGACCCGGTGGCGGAAGATATCGTAGAGGTTGCCCTTGGCGCTGCGCTTGACCAGGCCGGAATCTTCCAGTTCGGGCTCAGTGAAGCCCCGGCGTTTGAGGTAGTGGATCAGCCCGCTGAAGCTGTCCGGCGCGTATCCCAGACCAAAGCGGCGGATGGCCGCATCGGACAGGCCGCGTTTCTGCTTCCAGTACCCCCGGGCGGCGTTGGCCTCCGGGGTGGGGGCGTTGAGCTGCTCAAAGAAGTAGCGCGCCGCGCAGCGGTTGATCTCCAACAGCCGGCTGCGGCGGCGGGTCTCCTGGTCCTCCTCCTCGGGCAAAGGCATCCCCGCCCGGGAGGCCAGCTGCTTGACCGCCTCCACATAGCCCAGGTTGGAGATCTTGCGCACAAAGGTGATGACGTCGCCCCCTGCGCCGCAGCCGAAGCAGTAGAAGCTCTGGGTCTCGGGGTAGACGACAAAGGAAGGGGTCTTTTCAGTGTGGAAGGGACACAGCCCGGTACAGGTGCGCCCGCGATGCCGCAGCTGCACATACTGCTGTACCACATCGGTGATGTCGTTGCGTCGGACGACCTCCTGAACATATTCCTGCGGGATCATATGGCGCACCTCCTTTACAGTGTATTGATAGGTCCGTGGGAACGGTCAAGTTCACAGCACCGCCCACTTTTTGGGGACAAACAGGTCCTCAAACAGATTGGTGGCGAATTCGTCGCTCATGCCGCTGATGTAATCGGCCACCGCCCGGTCGATGCCCTCGTTGAAGCTGATCTGCAGATAAAAGTTGGGCATCAGGTCAGGCTCGGCACTCAGCCGCTCATACAAAGCCTCCACCAGCTTGTCCACCTTTTTCTCCTCCCGCTTGGCCTCCTTGTCCACGTAGACGGTGGCGTACATGAAGTCCTTGAGGGTGTTGTAGGCGCCCTCCACCTCGGGAGAAAACTGCATGGTGTTGCGGGGACTGTGCTGCACCAGATCGGTGATCATGGTGGTGATTCGCTGGGATTTGGTCCTGCCCAGCACCCGGGTTGCCTCGGCGGGCAGAGCGGCGGGGTCCAGCACCCCGGCGGAGATAGCGTCCTCAATGTCGTGGTTCAGAAAGGCAATGTGGTCGGCAATGCGGACAGTGCGTCCCTCCATGGTGCGGGCCCAGGCCCCCTTGGTATGGGTGACGATGCCGTTGCGGACCTCCCAGGAAAGGTTGAGGCCCTTGCCGTCCTTTTCGAGAAAATCCACCACCCGCAGGCTCTGCTGATAGTGGGCAAACCCGCCGGGGCAGAGATTGTTGAGGGCCCGTTCCCCTGCGTGGCCGAAGGGTGTGTGCCCCAGGTCATGGCCCAGGGCGATGGCCTCGGTCAGGTCCTCGTTGAGCCGCAGCCCCCGGGCGATGGTCCGGGCGATCTGGCTGACCTCCA
>JAHZHS010000212.1:0-332 GCA_019420135.1 Oscillospiraceae bacterium
CGCCGCCCTGGATGGCCGCGCCGATAGCGACGCACTCATCGGGGTTGATGCCCTTGAACGGCTCGCAGTTGAGTTCCTTCTTGACGGCATCGTAGACAGCGGGGATACGGGTGGAACCGCCGACCATCAGGACCTTCTTCAGGTCGGAAGCCTTCAGGCCTGCATCGGCCAGAGCCTTGCGGACAGGGGTCATGGTGCGGTCGACCAGATCAGAGGTCAGCTCGTTGAACTTTGCACGGGTCAGGGTCATATCCAGATGCTTGGGGCCGTTGGCGTCCGCGGTGATGAAGGGCAGGTTGATGTTGGTGGAAGTGGCGCTGGACAGCTCGATC
>JAHZHS010000212.1:382-3281 GCA_019420135.1 Oscillospiraceae bacterium
GTCGAAGTCATCGCCGCCCAGGTGGGTATCGCCGTTGGTGGCCAGAACTTCGGTGACGCCGTCGCCCATCTCGATGATGGAGACATCGAAGGTGCCGCCGCCCAGGTCGTAGACCATGATCTTCTGGTCGGCTTCCTTATCGATGCCGTAAGCCAGGGATGCAGCAGTGGGCTCGTTGATGATACGCTTGACGTTCAGGCCTGCGATGGTGCCTGCGTTCTTGGTGGCCTGACGCTGGCTGTCGTTGAAGTAAGCGGGGACGGTGATGACCGCCTCGGTGACCTTCTCGCCCAGGTAAGCCTCGGCATCCGCCTTCAGCTTGGACAGGATCATCGCGCTGATTTCCTCAGGGGTGTAATCCTTGCCGCCGGCGTGGACCTTCTCGGCAGTGCCCATCTTGCGCTTGATGGAAGAAATGGTGTTTTCGGGGTTGGTGATGGCCTGGCGCTTTGCCACCTGGCCCACCAGACGCTCACCGGTCTTGGTGAAGCCGACGCCGGAAGGCGTGGTGCGGGCGCCCTCAGAGTTTGCGATAACGACAGGCTCGCCGCCTTCCATGACGGCGACGCAGCTATTTGTAGTACCAAGGTCGATGCCAATGATCTTGCTCATAATGATGATCTCCTCTCGAATGATTGCATATTCAAAATGTTGGTGATTGTCGATTTTATATGACCGGTCCCTTGCGAGGCCGATACGGCTTTATTCAGCCACGACCACGGTGGCGTGGCGGATGATGCGGTCGCCGATCTGGTAGCCCTTCTGGAACACCTTCACGACGCTGCCGCTCTCCTGGCCTTCCTCGGGCGGGACCTGCTGGACGGCGTTCATGAAGTTGGGATCAAAGGGCTTGCCCAGCGCTTCGATCTCCACCACATGCAGGGTATCCAGTGCCTTGGCCGCTTTGTCCAGGGTCATGGTCACGCCCTTCTTGTAGTTTTCATCGGTGCAGGGGGCGTTGGCGGCCATGTCCAGCGTATCCAGGATGCCCAGGATCTGGGTCACCGCATGGGAAACGCCGTCGTTGAACTTCTGGTCAGCCTCGCGCGCCGAGCGCTTGCGGTAGTTGTCATATTCGGCTGCGGTGCGCAGCAGCTGGTCACGCAGTTCGGCGGACTTTTTCTCCGCCGCTTCCAGCTTGGCCTTGGTGGCCTCCAGCTCTTTTGCCTTGCCGCCGCCGAACCAGTCCTTCTTTTCCTTGCCGGAGGTCTTGGACTGGTCTGCCTTGTCAGTGGATTCTTCTTTTCCGGAGGTCCCGGCGGCAGCTTGGGTTTCCTCCTTCGCTGCAGCGGGCGCTTGTTCCTCCGGTGCGGGCTTGGCGTCCGCTTCGGGCTGTTGGGCGCCCTTGGCCTTGGTTTCTTCGCTCATTCTTGGTCCTCCTGTCTTTTGCCGGACATGCTCTGTCCGAGCTTACCGGTAAAGTAATCCAAAATGGGAATCAGTTTCTGGAACGGCATCCGGCTGGAACCGATGATCGCCATGGTCCCGGTCAGGCCTCCGCCTGCGAGATACCGCTTGCAGACAATGCACAGACCCGGCATTTCGGGGTCCAGGTCCTCGCCCAGCTTGGCGGTGACCCGCCCGCCTTCCGGCTGTAGCAGCTCGGTGGCCGCCTCATTGTCGGAGAAAACCTCCAGCAGGGTGCCGAGGTTTTCCCGGACGTCGGCGTTCTGTGCCAGGTACTGCGCCCCCTCCAGGTAAGCCTGGGGGCCGGTGCGGACCAGTGCTTCGGCCGCCGCCACAACGGGTGCCAGCCGCTGCCCTGCCGCCGCCCGAAGGCTCGCGCTGAGCATGGGGGTCAGGTCCTCGGGGGAGACAAAGGTCAGTCCCCGGTTGAGCAGCTGTGCCAGGGCCGCCGCATCGCTGCGGGAAAGCCCGGTGTCCACGCGGGCCACACGGGTGCGGACGCCGCCGGCGCTGGTCACTGCCAGGATTGCCGCCGAGTAGCGCCCCACCTGCACCACCTCAAAGTGGGCGATGCAGAGGTCGTCGGCCCGGGGGGTCGTTGCGGCGGCTGCGCAGCCGGTGTAGTCGGCCAGCGCTCTTGCCGCAGCGGGAGCCAGCTTCTCCGGTTCCACGTCCATGGTGGCGAACAGATCGTCGATGCGCTGCCGGTCGGCATCCTCCAGCTGCATGGCGTCGGGGCCTTCCAGCAGGTGATCCAGGTAATACCGGTAACCCTTGGTGCTGGGCACCCGGCCCGCACTGGTGTGGGGCTGCTCCAGCAGTCCCAGCCGTGTCAGCGCCGCCATCTCGTTGCGCAGCGTCGCGCTGGACACCGCCATGTCGAAGTAGTGCGCCAGCAATCCGGAACCTACCGGCTCGCCGTCCAGAGCATACAGGGCAACGATGGCCTCCAGGATCCGCTGCTTGCGTGCATCCATTGCCATCTTTCCCCGCCTCCTGTTCTCACGTTTCTGTTTGTTTTAGCACTCTATGTTCCCGAGTGCTAAGTTTATTATATTCCAACCTTCGCCGGTGTCAAGGGGTTTTGCAAAAATCTTTGAAAGTTTAACAGTTTCGTCACAAAGGCCGTCAAAAGCGGCTGCCTCCCCGCCCCCACCGGCCGGCAACCGCCCCGCAAACAGCAAAGCCGCCGGCCGGCTGCTGCCTGTCCGGACCTTTGCGGGGCCTGGGGGCAGCGGACGGCCGGCGGTCGGTCTGCCGCCGGGGAATACCTTGCTGCGGGGACAAAACGGAGGTTGGCTGTCATTCCTCCATCCAGCGTGCCAGAAAGGCTGCGGCAATGCGCATGGCCTCGGTCCGGGAGGCATCGGGCGGATCGGTCCTGGCACTGCCCAGCAGGCAGACGCCTCCCTCCATGTCACCGCTGACCACGATGGGCGCCGCGCATTCCAGCATGCGGCTCTCCACCCCGGTCACGGCATGGACCCGCCGG
>JAHZHS010000213.1 GCA_019420135.1 Oscillospiraceae bacterium
AAAGGAGTTGTCCGGATCATGAAAAAGGAGTTTATCATATGCGTATTCAGCACAATATTATGGCGATGAACGCCTACCGCAACTACACCAACAACACCTCCGCCCTCTCCAGCAACCTGGAAAAGCTCAGCTCCGGCTATAAGATCAACCGGGCTGGCGACGACGCCGCAGGCCTCGCCATTTCTGAGAAGATGCGTGCCCAGATCACCGGCCTGGACGCCGCCCAGAAGAACGTGAAGGACGGCATCTCCCTGGTGAAGACCGCCGAGGGCGCCATGCAGGAGGTCCAGGACATGCTCAACCGCATGGTCTACCTGGCCAACCAGTCCGCCAACGGCACCTATGATAACGATGTGGACCGGGCCAACCTGCAAAAGGAAGTGGACTCTCTCCGCTCTGAAATTGACCGGATTGCGGATTCCGCCAACTTCAACGGCATCCAGCTGCTGGACGGCTCTTTGAGCGACGGTTCTGTTAAGGCCGCCTATCAGAAGTTGGACGCCGCCGGCATCAAGGGCCTGCTGCTGCCTGAGGCCGCTGGCGGAACCGCCGGCGTGGCTGGCACCAACACCCTGCTGGAGGCCGACAGCAAGACCAATCAGCTGCCCACCTTCTCCGTGGACCTGGATGGCATGAGCCATGTCGTGGATACTCCCGGTACTGATACCTTTACTCTGGAAGTTGGCGGCGAGACTGTAAATGCCACCGGCGACGTACAGAATCTGGCCAAGGGAGACAAGCTGGACGCTAAAGCCCTGGCCGCCCTGTATGATGGCTCCACGGTCACCCTGGATGGTGTTGCTTACACCGCTAAGGTGGAGGGCTCCAAGATTGTCTTCACTGCCGACCAGGCTGCTGACAAGGACATCAATGCCCACTATGACGTCAGCTTCGAGGGCGTGACCGGCAATACCGTGGCTGCCACGGCGGCTGTTTATCCCACCGGTGCCCTGACTCAGGGTGCGACTACCGGCGGCCAAGCAGCGACTGTCACCATTGAATACACCGACGCAGACGGCAAGACCCAACAGAAGGATGTGACCTTCAACAGTGGAACTTCTGCTACTGATACCTTTAATGCCCTCAAGACTGCAATCGAGGCAGATGCCGACCTGAAGGACCTCTTTACCGTGGGCGGTAGCGATACGGCCGGTATGACTCTGACCGCAAAGACCGCCGGCGCCGATGCCCCCGCAGTCACCAACATCACTGTGAAGACTCCTGGTGGCGATACAGTCGCTATTGCCGCCGGCAATGCAGTTGACGGCGCGGACGCCTATACTACCGGCACAAGCGGAACCATCAATGTGGGCACCGTTAACGTGGTGGCCACCAAGGCCGGCGCTAAGGATCAGCTGGCTAACACGGTGCTGGATCTGGCCGGCAAGATGACCGACGGCACCCAGGTCACTCTGGGCGACACCACCTACACCTTTGCTGTGGGCAAGGACAGTGTGTTTGCGGGCGCGGAGAACGTCATTGACCTGACCCACCTCACCGGTGAGGAGGCTGACTTTGACGAACTGGCCGCCAGCAAGCTCACGGAGGCTGCCAAGGATAACGGTATCTTCTCTGTGGGCCATAAGGCCGGCGACGGCGGCAAGATCAGCCTCCAGCAGCTCCAGGCCGCCAAGGACTCCACCGACATGACCACCATGGATAAGCTGGCGAGCTACATCGGCGTGTCCACCGTGGACGCTGCCAAGGGCGATCCCATCATGGGTACCGGCCTGACGCTGCAGATCGGCGACACCAGCGACGCGTGGAACCAGCTGAAGGTATCCGTGGAGGATATGCACTGCGCCGCCCTGGGCATTGCCAACGTGGATATCAGCACCCAGGATGGCGCGGCCGAGGCCGTGAACGTGATCAAGGAAGCGATCAACAGCGTATCTATGACCCGTGGTACTCTGGGCGCCACCCAGAACCGTCTGGAGCACACCCAGAACAACCTCTCCGTGATGGAGGAGAACATCACCGACGCCGAGTCCACCATCCGCGACACGGACGTGGCCGAGGAGATGATGTCCTACACCAAGAACAACATCCTGATTCAGTCCGCTCAGGCCATGCTGGCCCAGGCCAACCAGGTGCCTCAGGGCGTGCTGCAGCTGCTGCAGTAATGCAGCGGTCGGCCGCATAACAGCTGGGCCTCACGGGAAGCAGCGGTAAAGCTTTCAGGCGGTGCCGCAGGAGAGGCAACACGAGGGGGCGGTTTTCCCGCCCCCTCTGCATCACACCCATCCGTGGAGAACCAGCTTTTTGCTTCACGGGGCATGTAGGAAATCGGCGCGAGACCCCTGAGGGGTCCGCAGGCATTGCCGGCGTTTAGTGGGAAGATAGAATGGATATGAAAAATAATAGTACGGCGGGTATATTCACGCTGACGCTGACACAGGATCTGATCAATCAGTTTTTGGAGGCTCTCCGGGAAAAAGGAGTACGGGAAGGAACTCTGAAAACGTATCGACACCATCTGGAACAGCTGTATGACTATCTGCCTGAGGATAAGCAGATCGAACAGGACACGCTGGCCCAGTGGCGGGAGGAACTGATGCGCGGTGGCTATGCTGTCCGGTCCGCCAATATCAGTATTTCCACGGCCAATAGCCTGTTGGACTTCTGCGATAAGCGGCATTTGCAGGGGCGGGTCGAAAAACCGGAACCCTATGTCAGGCCGGAACTGTCCCGAGGGGAATATCTGCGCCTTTTGCAGACCGCAAAAATCATGCGGGATGAACGGGCCTATCTGCTAATCAAGGTTTTCGCCTGCACGGGTATGACGGTGCAGGAGCTTGTCTGCCTGAGCGTGGAGGCAGTTCAAAAGAAAAAGGTGGTCATTGCGCCGGGAGGCACTCGTCAGCTTTTGCATATCCCGGAATGTTTACAGGCAGAATTGCTGGAATATGCACAGAGAAATGGAATCCTATCCGGCCCAATTTTCCTTGCAAGAACGGGGCTTGTGATCAGGAGGAGCAACGTTGCCCGCATCCTGAAAAAGATATGCCATCATGCCCAGGTGGCGGAGGAAAAGGGAACTTCCACCTGCCTGCGAAATTTGTACCAGGCTACCATAGAGGGAATCTTGGGGAATATTGATCTGCTGGTGGAGCAGGCGCATGATCGCGTGATAGAAAAAGAACAGCTTACATATGGCTGGGAGGAATAAAAAAAGTCATGGGATTGTCCCATGACGTACGGTGTTTCTGTTCAGGCGTAGACGTCAATATATTGTCCCATGGACGGCGCGGC
>JAHZHS010000214.1 GCA_019420135.1 Oscillospiraceae bacterium
GCCTTTTCCTTGGGCAGATATCCGAAGGCGTCCAGCATATCCGGGGTGGTACGGTAGTACAGCGGTGCCTGATGGTCGGCATCCTTGAAGCCGTTGCCCGCCTGCAGCACAGCACGGTAGATGGAATCCTCCGGCTCCTGGAAATGCACGTCGCCTGTGGCAATGACCGGCTTGTGCAGTTCCTCGCCCAGCTGGATGACGGTGCGGTTGAACTCCATGACCTTCTCAATGGAATCCACCTGTCCGTTGCGGACCATGAACTCATTGTTGCCCAGAGGCTGGACCTCGAGGAAGTCATAGTAATCGGCAATCTTGAGCAGTTCGTCGTGGCTCTTGCCTGCGACGATTGCTCTGTAAAGCTCGCCCGCTTCACAGGCAGAGCTGAGCAGCAAACCTTCCCGGTACTGATTCAGCAGGCTGCGGGGCACCCGGGGCTTTTTGAAAAAGTACTTGGTGTGAGCAGCGCTGACAATGCGGTAAAGGTTTTTCAAGCCGATCTGGTTTTTGACGAGGATGATGAGGTGGTAATATTTCTTTTTCAGCACCTCTTTGTTGCCGCCCAGACCGGTGTTGACGGCGGCGACGCTGTGGATATCCTTCTCCTCCAGGTCCTCCAGCATCTTTTCAAAGATGCGCGCCAGAGCCATGGCATCATCCACAGCGCGATGGTGGTTGAAGGGAGGAATCTCCAGGTGCTTGTTGATGGTATCCAGCTTATAGTTGTGCAGGCCCGGGAACAGCGCCTGGGCCATGGGCAGAGTGTCCAGGTAGGTATTGTCAAAGCGGACGCCCGCCTTCTCCCCCGCCTTGCGGATGAACAGCATATCAAAGCCGTTGGCATTGTGGGCCACCAGGATGGATTCCCCGCAGAACTCCTTGAACTGGCGGATGGCCTCCTCCGGTGTGGGGGCGTCCGCCACCATGGCATCGTTGATGCCGGTCAGCTCCACCACCTTGGCGGGGATCGGCTTGCCGGGATTGACAAAGGTGCAGAAGGTTTTGTCGGTGATGTGTCCGTTTTCCACGTAGACGGCACCGATCTCGGTCAGGGCTTCGGTGTTGGCGTTGAGGCCGGTGGTTTCGGTATCGAACACCACGAAGCTGCCGGTCAGCGGCTGGTCGGCCGGTCCGTAGACGGCAGGGATCATGTCGTCGACGAAATAGGCCTCACAGCCGTAGATCAGCTTGAAGTCGGGGTCCGTCTCATGGATGGCGTCGGTGGCCAGCATAGCCTCCGGGTAACCCTGGCAGACGCCGTGATCGGTGATGGCAATGGCGCGGTGACCCATGCTGTGAGCCAGGCGCACGATCTTGCCGGGGTCGCAGAAGCCGTCCATCGAGCTGGACTTGGTGTGCAGATGAAGCTCCACACGCTTTTCGCCCTCGGGGGCCTCGTCCTGGCGCTGGCGGCGCTCCACCTGCAGAATATCATAGGGATAGAGCACATAGTCGTGTTCGTATTTGTCGTAGCTGTAATCGCCGCGGATGATGAAGGTGGTGCCCGGTTTGATGGACTCCCACTTGCTCATATCCTCGCCCTCGTCCCCCAGCATCTTGACGCTGACCGAGCCGGTATAGTCGGTGATGGAGGTGAAGTAAATCTTGCGGCGGTTGCCCTTGACCTCGGAGGCAAAGACATCGCCCCATACCGTGATCTTGCCGCCGTCGCCCAGGTCGTTGAGGGGACGCAGGTCGGCGGGCTTGAAGTATTTGCCGTGGAACACCTTGACCGGCTTGTCGGTGAGGTCCAGCCCCTGCACCTGGATGGGCGGCAGATCTTTCTTGGCCTCAAACTTGACGGCAGGGGTCTTGTTCTGGACGTACTTTTCAAACTCTTCCGCCGAGACTGTCTTGCCGCTGGCGACCATGCGGACAATAGGCAAAGTCCCGGTGCGCTCCTGGATGCGCTCGGCCAGGCGGCGGGGAAAGTCGATGCTTTCCAGAATGTTCATGCCCGCCGCCACATGCACCGTGATGCCATCCGGCTCAATACTGATGGGCGACTTGTCCAGAAAGCCGTTGACCGGCAAGCCCTCATGCTTGAGTTCCTCAATAAGGGTGCGGGCGGCCTCCGGCGTGATATTGCCGTAATTGAAGTAGTTTTTCAGGGTCAGTTCATAGCCCTCGAACACCGGTTCCAGGGAGGCAAAAAGCCGCCCGCACATGGCGCCGTCCAGCGGCTCCGCACTGCGCAGGCAGATGATGACCTTGCGGGCGGTGCGGTACAGTTCCACGCGGTCGACCAGCACCTGTCCGAAGCAGGCATTGAATTGGGCATCGGCCGTAAACTGCGGCCAGACCTGTGTGACAAAGGGTTTCAAGGTGTCTCCTTTTTTCTGGGGATTGGAATCATCCGGTTTGTTGCTTGTCCCAAAAACGCCGGATGCCCTCCCCTTGCGCCATGCAGGTCAAAGGGAGGGACCGGATGTTTTCTATTTCTATTTTAATGTACCTTCCCCCGGGGTTCCCGCGAGAAAATGCCACATCACAGGGATTTTTTTCTGAAACGCCTCACTATTTCTTATTTTTGCCGCTCTTTTTGCCCTCAAAGCGTCCTTGCCGGGCAGAGTACACAAGCAATGCCAGCGTGAGCAGCGCCAGAAGCAGAAAGACGACGCCTCCCACCACATTGGCGGAGTCCAAAAAGACATAGCTGCAAAACCCGAACAGCAAGGTGCCCAGCACCAGAACGGCCGCGGCAAACTGCGGGCTGACGGCCATGAGCAGGTCAAACAGAATTTGAAACAGTTCCATGGCGGGGTCCTTTCTGGCCTTGACTGTACGGCAAGGTCACAGCTTGTAGATCTCGTCGATCAGCTGGCTGACGATGGCGTCGGCGTCCCCCTTGAGCATGCGGATCTTCTCGCCGCGGATGAAGAGAAGCGCCTCGTCCTTGCCGCCCGCAATGCCGATATCCGCATCGGAGGCCTCGCCGGGGCCGTTGACAATGCAGCCCATGATTGCAATTTTCAGGGGTTTCTTGAAGTGATCGGCCTGCAGGCGGGCTTCCACCTTTTTGGCAATATCAGTCATGGGATACTGGGTGCGGCCGCAGGTGGGGCAACTGATGATCTCGGGGCCTGCCACCGCAAAGCCCGCCGCACGCAGGATGTCATATCCGGCCAGGACCTCCTGCTCCGGCTCGTCGGTCAGGGAGACACGCAGGGTGTCGCCGATGCCTTCCATCAGCAGGCCGCCGATGCCCATGCCCGACTTGATGAGGCCCATACGGGAGGTACCGGCT
>JAHZHS010000215.1:0-928 GCA_019420135.1 Oscillospiraceae bacterium
CAGCTTCCTGAGCTATACCCGCCACGAACTGTTCCGCCGCCTGATGTGCAACCTGGTCGGTTCCTGGGTGGAAAACGGCCAGTATCCCAATGATGAGGCCGCTCTCAAGAAAATCGTTGAGGGTATCAGCTACTACAACGCCAAGCGTTACTTCAACCTGTAAGTTTCATCCTACACACAAAAGGGAAGGCCCCTGCACACACGGCAGGGGCCTTCCCTTTTGTCTGTTGTTTCGCAGTTTTCGGGCTTGGGAGCTGCGTTCAGGAGTCTTACGCCTCGAGCCGCCAGCCCTTGGCCACATCCACCCAGCCCGCAAAGTTTTCCACGGCGCTTTCCAGTTCCGGCACCGTCAGGCGCACCGCCGAACTGGCCGTACCCGCTGCCGGGTAGACGATATCAAACCGTTTGAGGCTCTCATCCAGGTACACCCGGACATCGGGCCGGATGGCAAAGGGGCAGACGCCGCCCATGGGATGGCCCACCCGTTCCACCAGTTCTTCGGGATGAATCATGGCAGCCTTGGTGTGAAACTGCGCCTTGTAGCGGGGATTATCCACCTTGCCGTCCCCCGCCATGACGATGAGCACTGCCCGGCCATCCACCAGAAAGGCCATGGTCTTGGCGATGCGGGCTTCCTCACATCCCAGGTCGGCGGCGGCCTGGGCCACCGTGGCCGAGCTGGCATCAAACTCGATGACCCGGTCGGCCAGGCCCATGGGTGCAAGGTATTCCTTCACTGTTTCAATGGACATTACGATTCTTTCCTCCCTCTATATCCTTACTTTTTCTTTCCCAGCAACTTGGTCCGGATATACGCAAAACAGGCATCCTCACCTTTATCCCGCAGGATTTGCAGGCAGGCCTCCAACTGGGCCCTGGTCTCGGGATGCATGATATAGTGATCCTTGCTGTGGGCGTAATACTCCCA
>JAHZHS010000215.1:938-3233 GCA_019420135.1 Oscillospiraceae bacterium
GTAATCCTTGCCCTTATAGTTTTTGCTGGCGGCGATACGGTCGCAGACCATCTCGGCCACATAGCGTTCCGGCATGCGCATGCCCGCTATGGCGTGGTCGCCCTCGGGGGAGTAGTCAATCCAGTATTCCAGGTGATGTCGGTTGCGGCCCTTGTGATGCAGCCACGCCGCGCTGTACCCCTCCGCCTTGCGCTGGGCGTTGTTGGGGCTGCAGGTCCCCTGCCAGTATTTTGCCCCGGCCAGAAATTCCACCGGCGCCAGTTTGCTCAGGTCATGGGTCAGCCCCTGCCAGTACAGCCCACACCGGAAACAATACCGCCGGACCAGAACCTTGTGATGATGTATCGTCTTATAATGCCGGATCGGAGGCCACACGCGCCCGTCCCCTCCCCGTCTGTATCCGGGCAGCCCGGATGAATGGTCTGCCGCGCCCGGCATTCTGCCTGCGCAGCTTTGGTTCCTATTGTAATACAGATTTCTGTTTCCCGCAATGCGGTCATGTCCGGCGGTGTCTGAGGGTCAGCCGCCCCCATGTCACAAGCAGAGCCGCCAGCAGGGCCGCGCTGGCAGGGACCGCCGAGAACTGAAACAGCACCGGGATCAGGTGGGAATGGATATCCGAATGTGCCTTGCTCAGCACCAGCCAGGAACACGGCGCCACCACCGACAATGCCCACATGCAGAGCACCGGAGCCAAGGCGGCCAACATATCGCGGCGGCGCAGCATCAGCAGTATCGCCGCAGTGACAGCCGAGGCAATCAGCGTGCCGGCCAGAATCTGCCCCAGAGTGAGGGAGAGTCCTGCCACGGTCAAGGCGGGGGTGACATCCTGCACCAGATATTTGGCCAGTACCCCAAGGACAGTGACACCTTCCCGGACAGTATTGTCGCTGACGCTCATGCGGCTGCCTGCCGCCCCCAGAATATTGTCCAGGCTGTCCTTCCAGTTTCCGTAGTAGAGAACGCCCTGGCACAGCCAGATTCCCAGCGCCGCCGCCACACCGGCCAGCGCCGAAGCCCCCGCCGCCACCATCCGCAGCACCCAGGGGCGGACCGGGCGGCCGGAGGCAAGGCTTTTGGCCCAGCACCAGACCAGGGGTGTCTCGCAGAGGATCAGATAGGTGGAAATAAATTCAAACCCGCACATGCAGCGCACCATGCAGGCCGCCCCCACCAGCACGACGGCCCAGACCGGCGTTTTGCCCCGGCGCAGCGTGGCAGCGCAGAGGGCGATACCCGCCAGAAAGGGCAGCATCCAGATCCAAAGGCACCAGTACAGATCCTTCATGCCGGTCTGCAGTCCGGGGGCCAGGCAGACCGCTGCCAGCCAGGCCAGGGCGGGCAAAACGCCTATCGCCCGGTACAGTGCCGCACAGGCCAGCAGCGTGGCGAAGTAATAGAGGATGGCATTAGTGGTGTAGAGCATGGTTTCCCGCGCCACACCGTCATCCTGAACCACCGAATAGACCTTGTTGAGCACACCCAATGCCCAGCCCTGCAGGCCGGTCTGATGGGTGTAGCTGTGGAAATCCTCCGGGCTGACGGGGGTGTTGTCCCGGTAGAGATACCGGTTCTGGCCGTCGCCCCACTCCTCGGTATAGACCCCCATAAAACCGCCGGGGGCACTCTGGTCCTGCTGCATCTGAAGCATCCGGCCAAATACCAGCGCCTGAGAGTAGTCGTCCCAGCTGCCAGTGGCATAGGTGCTGCCGTTTTTGAGCTGCACCGCCAGCAGGACGGCAATCAGAAACAGGCCCAGGGCCTGCAAAAGGGCCCAGAGCCTGCCATGGCGCCGCGCCCATGCCGGGCGCGGCAATGTGTTGTTTCGCAAAAAGTCCTGCTGCATGGGAATGCGGCCGGCCTCCTTCTGGTTGAAATTCAGCGGTCCCACTTGTCGCACAGCGCCTGGATCTGGCTGGTGAATTTGGCAAGGTCCTTGTTGGCGCCGCCGCGGTTGTGCTCGATGACCACAAGCAGCCGCTTGCCCATATTGACCAGGCGTTCGAAAGCCGGACTGGTGCGGACCACTTCCTTGCTGCTGCCCGCGGGGGCCTTCTCGATCTTCCGGCGGTTGCCGTCCGAAATGCACCGCACCGCCTTGCCGGCGAGCTCATACACCGAACCGTTATAGGGTGCGGCCGCCGCAAAGCCCTCGCCCCGCAGATGCGCGGCCCAGGTTTCGGCCACGTCGTCATCGCCGTGATTGACAAAGACAAAGGACGGCTTGGGATCGAAATGTTGGATCCATTTATCCAGACCGGTGCGGTCGGCATGGCCGGACATACCGGTCATCTG
>JAHZHS010000216.1:0-353 GCA_019420135.1 Oscillospiraceae bacterium
GAGAAGAGCCCCCGCCGCAAGGCGACCGAGGGCCGGCGGCGGGCCCCCCTCGCTTACTCCCGCAGCCACATGACCGGCAACATTCACGGCCGCCTCAACCGCAGTCTGGAAGGCACCGTCAAGCTCATCAAGCTGATGTTCATGGACTTTGCCCCCGCCGTCACCACCGGCGTGGCTGCCATCGTCACCATCTTTTACAAGCTGCCGGTTCCAGTAGCGCTGCTGGTGGTGATGGTCATTCCCGTGGGGACCTTTCTGGTGTTCCGGCAGATCAGCACCCAGAAAGGCATCCGAGTCCAGCTGATGGATACCAAGGCCGATATGGACGGCACCATGGTGGAACTGCTGGGCGG
>JAHZHS010000216.1:402-819 GCA_019420135.1 Oscillospiraceae bacterium
CACCCCCCCCGAGGATCTGCGCCCGAAACAAATGCGCCACCACACCGCCATCGCTTTTTACTACTGCCTCAAATTTGTCAACGAAGCCCTGTTCACCGTGCTGGTCATCGGCGTCTCGGTGCTTCTGGCCTCCCGAGGAGTCATCACCATCGGCACGGTGCTCACCGCCTATCTCTGCTTCACCCAGCTGACCGGCCCTCTGCGCGAGCTGCACCGCATTCTGGACGAGTTCTCCGAGTGCACCGTGCTGGCGGTGGATTACTTCCACATCCTGGAGCTGCCGCTGGATTTCTCCTACCGGCCGGAGGAGTCACTGCACAAGCCCATCGCCTCCAATGAGATCCGGTTGGCCGGCGTCCGCTTTGCCTACCCGGAAAAGCCGGAGGTCGAAATCCTGAAAAATCTCGAGCTTGTCAT
>JAHZHS010000216.1:846-3225 GCA_019420135.1 Oscillospiraceae bacterium
CCCAGCGGCTGCGGCAAGTCCACCCTTATCAAAGTCATCGACAAACTGGAACCGGCTTCCGGGACCATTCTGCTGGGCGGTGCCTCACTGGACGGGCTTTCCCGGCAGGAACTGGCCGAGAACGTGGCACTTGTCCCCCAGACGCCCTTCCTGATTGCGGACACCGTCTACCGCAACATCTGCTACGGCATGAAGCGGGAGGTCACCCCCGAGGAAGTCCAGGAAGCCGCGCGCAAGGCCCGGATCGCGGCGGACATCGAGCAGCTGCCCGGCGACTACGATTTCATGCTGTCGGAGGGCGGCGCCAACCTGTCCGGCGGGCAGCGTCAGCGCATCGCCCTGGCGCGCATCTTCCTGAAAAAGCCCCGCATCCTGATTCTGGACGAGGCCACCAGCGCCCTGGACAACACCTCGGAAAAGCACATCCAGGCCGAGATCGAAGGAATGAAACAGGAATGCGGCACCACTGTCATCTCCATTGCCCATCGCCTGACAACCTTGCAGAACTGTGACGAGATCATCGTCATGGACAAAGGACGGATTGTGCAGAGAGGCACTTTTGCTCAGCTCAAGGCCACGCCGGGCATCTTTCAGGATATGGCCAACGGCATCCTGAAATGACTTTGCCCGGACGGCAGAAAGACAGTACGTTACATCCTGATAAAAAAGAGGACATTGCCCGGTCAGGCGATGTCCTCTTTTCTTGTAAAAACCGGTCAGTGGTCTGCGCCGGCCAGTCGGCAGAGAAGCGCCTCCCGGTCGGTATCCACACCCTCATGGCGAAGAAGCCATTCCTTTTTATCCAGTCCGCCCGCGTAGCCCGTCAGCAGGCCATCCGCCCCCACCACCCTGTGGCAGGGAATCAGGATGGAGATGGGGTTATGCCCCACCGCCCCGCCTACCGCCTGGGCGGAAAGACGCTCGCGTCCCAGGCGTTCCGCCGCCTGCCGGGCGATGCGGCCGTAGGTTGTCACCTGCCCGTAGGGGATCTCCCGCAGGCAGGCCCACACCGTCTGGCGGAAGACACTGCCTGCCGGGCGCAGGAGCAGGCCCTCCGCGGAAGGATTCTTCCCGGCAAAATAGCAGTCCAGCCAGCGGCGGACCTCCTCAAAGCCGGGGGCATCGTTCCTCGGCAGGGGCGTTTCGGGCAGGGTGGCGGCAAAATATTTCTGCCCTTCGATCCAGAGCCCGGCCAGCCCCTGTCCGTCGCTGACAAGGGTAAGCATTCCCAGCGGGGATGGGTACTGCGTCATGAAATACGGCATGGGCGGCCTCCTTGAGGATCGGAATAAAACAAAAACCGGACGGCTGAAACCGTCCGGCTTGGCAGGGGTAGAAGGATTCGAACCCTCGGCACGCGGTTTTGGAGACCGCTGCTCTACCAACTGAGCTATGCCCCTATCTTTCTTGCGTCCTCGGAGTGAGAATGCTATATTAGAATACAGAATCCGGCGGCATTTGTCAAGGGGATGCGGGCAAAAAATCCAATTTTTGCAGAAAAAACTTGCCGCAAGAGAAAAACCTTGCAGTTTGAGAATTGAAAGTGACGCTCAGATGTGCTATACTATACCATTGTAATATGTGGATTTGTGCGCCGGGGCTTCCCTGTGCACGGATCTTGCCCCTGAACCGTGCGTTTTTGCACGGTGGGGCGATAGAACGCACGGGCCGGATTCCGGCCCGATCATTGACTAGTTTAGGGGGATCATCCATGTCCGGACACAGCAAATGGAACAACATCAAGCGCAAGAAGGAAAAGACCGACGGCGCCCGCGCCAAGATCTTCACCAAAATCGGCCGTGAAATCAGCGTCGCCGTCCGCGAGGGCGGCAGCGACCCGGCTTCCAACAGCAAGCTGGCTGCTCTGATCAGCAAGGCCAAGGCCAACAACGTGCCCAACGATAACATCCAGCGCACCATCAAGCGCGCCGAGGGCGGCGACCGCACCGAGTACGAGGCCATCACCTACGAGGGCTACGGCCCCGGCGGCATCGCGGTTATGGTCGAGACCCTGACCGACAACCGCAACCGCACCGCTGCCAACATGCGCCATTACTTCGACAAGTTCGGCGGCAACCTGGGCAACATGGGCTGCGTGGGCTTCCTCTTCAACCAGAAGGGCGTCATCGTTCTCGATCTGGAGGACAAGGACGCCGACGAGGCCATGATGGATGCTCTGGACGCCGGCGCCGAGGACTTCGACGCCAGCGAGGATGCTGCTGAGGTCACTACCGATCCGGACAATTTCAGCGCCGTCTGCGACGCTCTGCAGAAGAAGGGCTACTCCTTCATCTCCGCCGATGTGGCCATGGTTCCCACCACCACCTCCACCCTGACCGATCCCGATCAGATGGCCAACATGGCCAAGCTGCTCAACGC
>JAHZHS010000217.1 GCA_019420135.1 Oscillospiraceae bacterium
TAGCACAGCCCTTGGAGAGGGGCTCTAATAACTACTACTCTATAATACAAGGAGAACTCCTATGAGCCCTGCAGTGATTACGCTATTGGTCCTGCTGGTTATGGTTGTGTTTTTTGTGACGGAGAAGCTCCCCGCGGCCCTGGTGGCTATGCTGGGTGGCAGTGTTTTGGTGTTGTGTGGGATCATTGACCCGGCGGAATTGTTCAGCGCCTTTTCCGGCAGCACCATCGTCCTGGTGGCGGCAATGATGGTGGTTGGTTCCGCCCTCTTCCACACAGGCATCGCCGCCAAGATGGCGGATGTTCTGGTCAAATTCACAGGTACATCGGAAAACGGCATCATGATCGCCTTTATGCTGGTGGCTACAATTATCTCCGCGGTGTGCAGCGGCGTAGCCGTAGTCGCTATGCTGCTTCCCATCGTCATCAGCGTCAGCCAGCGGGCAGGTGTCTCCGTCTCCCGGCAGCTGATTCCCATGTCCTTCGCCGCAAGCTTTGGTTGCAACCTGACACTGATGGGCGCGGCCAGCAATGTAGTGGTCAACGGAGCCCTGGAGGATCTGGGCGTTCCCACTATGACCTTCTTCGAACTGGGCAAAGTGGGCATTCCGGTCTCCATTGCTGGCATTGTGTTCTTCCTGACCATCGGAAAGCGGTTCCTGACCCCTGGCGACACCTCTGACAGAGAATATCTGGCGGAATATACCGGCAGCAATAAGGCTGTGGAATTCAACGCCGTAAAGGCCGGGCTGTGCCTGGTGATCTTGGCAGTGCTCCTGGTGGCTATGGCCACCGACAGTGATTCCTTCCCTATGTATCTGGTGGCGGCCTTCGCGGCCGTTGTTCTGGTGCTGACCGGCTGTATCAGCCTGTCCGATGCCTATAAATCCATCGATCTCTCCACTCTATTTATCGTGGCCGGCATGAGCGCTGTCTCCACAGGCATGAGCAAAAGCGGTGCCGGCGCCCTGATCGCCGATACAGCGGTAAACCTGCTGGGCGAACATCCCAACAAGTTGCTGGTGCTGTTTATCATTCTGGTTCTGGTAACTCTGCTGACCAATGCCATGATGAACACCTCCTGTGCCATGCTGGTCACCCCGTTGTTCATTCCCATCGTGCAGGCATTTGGCATGAACACCACCGCCGTGGCCATCGCCATCTGTGTGGCAGCATCCGCTCCGTTCCTGACCCCGGTGGGCAGCGGCACCAACACCCTGATCGTCCGTCCGGGCAACCTGAAGTTCATGGACTTCTTCCGCCCCGGCCTGGGGCTGACGGTGGTCATGCTCATCGTAGCCATGATCTTCATGCCCATTTGCTGGCCTCTGTAAGCGACTTTTGAAGGAGGCAAATTTATGAGAGCAATTGTCGTTGACAAAGATTACGGCAGCGTCACACCCCAAGAACTGGACCGTGTGGCGGCAGCCTATCAGGCGGCCGGGATCCAGATGGAGCTGCTGGAGTACCAGGTGGAAGCGACTCGTCAGAAGGAGCCCACAGAAGAGGAGATCATCGCGGGCTGCCAAGGAGCCCAGGTGCTCCTGGCCACCGGCAACCCGCCCATCACCCGCAAGGTGATGGAGACCCTGCCGGAGGTGAAGTTCGTCCAGCGGTTTGGCGCCGGCGTCAACAGCATCGACCTGGCGGCCGCCGCAGAGCTGGGCGTGATCGTTTTGAACCTGCCTGGCTTCTGCGCCAAGGAGCTGGCTGACGTGGCCACCGCCATGATCATGGGGCTGATCCGCAACACCGCCTACTATGACCGGGAGGTGCGCAAGGGCAACTGGCCCAAATGTCAGTACCTGCTGCCCCCTGATGTGCGGGAGTTGACTCTGGGGCTCTACGGCTTCGGCCTGGCAGGCCGCCATCTCCACGATATCTTCCACAATGGGTTCGGCACAAAGGTCATCAGCTGCGATCCGTACATCAGCGATGCCGTCAAAGCTCAGTACCCGGATGTAGAGTTCGTGTCCTTTGAGGAGCTGATCACCCGCAGCGACATCATCTCCATCCATGTCGTGCTGACCCCGGAAACCACCCACGTGTTCAACAAAGAAGTCTTCAAAAAGATGAAGAATACCGCCATGATCATCAACACCAGCCGAGGCCCCGTCATCGACAACGACGATATGGTCTGGGCCCTGCAAAATGGCGAGATCCTGTACGCCGGCCTGGACACCGTGGAGCGGGAGCCTCTGCCGGAAAATGACCCGCTGAAGACGCTGGACAACGTCATCGTCAACCCCCACTGCGGCAGCTATGGCGTGGGCAGCAAGAAGACCCAGATCCAGATGGTCTGCGATCTGGTCCCCACCGCCGTGACTACAGGTAAAGTAGCCGCCCGCTGCGTGGCGGACCGAGACGTACTGAATAAAGAGACTGGCTTTACATTTATCTGAGATCGGAGGAATGAGATCATGTCTATCGGATGCAAGATCGTAAAGGATTTTCAGCGGCCCGCCCCGGAGCTGGTGACCCGGTTCAAAGATATGCCGGTGGCCAACATCGATGACAACATGGGCCGCATCGCCGCAGTGGACGCGGCCATCGAGCCCATTGGATACAAAGGACAGCTGCTGGGCACGGCCTTCACCGTCCGGGTCCCTCAGGGCGATAACCTGATGTTTCACGCTGCCATGGATTTGGCAAAGCCCGGTGATGTCATCGTCATTGATGCCGGCGGCTTCACAGACCGGGCCATTTTCGGCGAACTGATGGCCACCTACTGCAAGGCCCGCGGGATCAAGGGCATCGTCTGCGACGGTGCCATCCGGGACCGGGGCGGTCTGGCGGCTATGGAGGACTTCCACGTCTACGCCCGGTCCGCCACCCCCAACGGCCCCTATAAGAACGGCCCCGGCGAGATCAACGTCCCCGTGGTGATTGGTGGAAAACTCGTCCGTCCCGGCGACATCGTAGTGGGCGATGACGACGGTGTGTTGTTCATTGATCCCGCCATCGCCGCAGAGCTGGCGGATGCCACCGAGGCGGTTGAGAAGAAAGAAGCCGACATCATGGCCCATATTCTGGGGGACGGCACCTACATCCGTCCCTGGGTAGATGAAAAGCTGAAGGAAATCAGCTGCGAAATCCTGTAAGCACGGTACCGCATTCCAAATTTGCTACCATCGGACACACACGATCCTTTCTTCGTGCAGGGTCCGGCCCCAGGGCCGGACCCTGCGCCCTATTTCGGATAAAAATGGTATGGCCTATCGGAAT
>JAHZHS010000218.1:0-2693 GCA_019420135.1 Oscillospiraceae bacterium
CGAGGACATCGACAAGGTGGAGAGCGACCCCGGCGCCTGCCGTGCGGTTGCCTACGACATCGTCCTCAACGGCGTCGAGATGGGCGGCGGCTCCATGCGTATCAACGACCCCGCCCTGCAGGACCGCATGTTCCATGCCCTGGGCTTCACCGAGGAGAAGGCCCGTCAGAGCTTCGGCTTCCTGATGGATGCCTACAAGTACGGTGCACCCCCGCACGGCGGCATGGCCTACGGCCTGGACCGCATGGTCATGCTCATGCTCAAGAAGGACTCCATCCGTGACGTTATCGCCTTCCCCAAGGTGCAGAACGCCGGCGAGCCCATGTCCGGCGCCCCCGATGTGGTCGATCCCCAGCAGCTCAAGGACCTGTCCATTGCGCTGACGCTGGCAGACAAGTAAACCATCACCCTGCGGGCGCATCCCCTCCATCCGGGATGCGCCCGTTTTTTGCGGCAAAAATACAGGCAGGGCCCGCAGCGGGAGCGTTCTCTCGCTGCGGGCCCTGCCCTTTGTGTATCAGAGGAAAAACGGGTCAGTACTTGGGGCCGGAGGATTTCGGCGGCTGGTTCTCTCTGCCGGGGGCAGGTGTTTCCGCCGGGGCCTCGTCGGTGGGGACGGTGTAGGTGGCTTCCGGACCGGCGCCGGGGGCCGGGGGAGAGGGCGGCCCGGGACGGGGCCGCCGGGGATGAGTCCTGGCCCGGCGGCGTCCCGCCAGGACACAGAGCACGATGATGACCGCCGCCACCAGGATCAGGGGCATCAGATAGACCACGGTCAGGAAAACATTCTGCACCAGGGAGGCAAAGGCCCGCCACCCGCCGAAGAAGGCCTCAGCCAGACGGTCGGCAAAGGTGACGCCGGTGGGGGTCAGGGTGGCCACCTCGCTCAGGTAGATGTCCACGGTGGAGTAGGTCACCTGATCCTGCATGGCCCGCAGCTGGCCGGTGTAGCTCTCGATCTGGTACTGCACGTCGGACAGCTGGCTCTCGATCTCCAGCAGGTCGGCGGTGGTCTCGGCCTGGTCGGCCAGCTGGTTCAGACGGTCCCGCTGGGCTTCCAGGGCGGTCAGCCGGGCCTCCACGTCAATGTAATTGCTGGTGATGTCGTCGGTGCTCTCGCTCTGGCTCAGGACGTTGCCTGTCTCGCCGAGGGAGGTCAGCAGGGAAGCATAATTTTCCACCGGTACGCGCACGGTATACTGAGCGCTGCGGTTGGCGTCCTGGGCGTTGCCATACTGGTAGGAGCTCTCCAGATAGGCCCCCGCCGCCTCCACCG
This sequence comes from Oscillospiraceae bacterium, assembly GCA_019420135.1. GTDB lineage: Bacteria > Bacillota > Clostridia > Oscillospirales > Ruminococcaceae > Gemmiger. Next base: position 1,277 of record JAHZHS010000218.1, read on the forward strand.
CATCCAGAATGCCCTGCCGGGTGGTGTCGTAGTCGGTGGATTCCATCTCTACGCTGGCAGTGTAGACGATCTTGCGGGAGGACTCGGCGGTGGCCTCCGGGGAAATCAAGGGCGCGCTGCTGCCGGAACCGGCCGATTCCTGGGGGGCGGAGGCCGAGGAGTCCATAGTGGCCTCGGTGGTCTCGGTGACGGCGCCGCTGCTCCTGGCGCCGCAGCCCGCCAGTCCCAGCATCAGGGCGGCGGCCAGCAAAAGCCCGGTCAGCCGGATGGGAAAACGGTTGTCTTTCATGTCTTCACACTCCTTTGTACTGCGCCGGAGGGACGGGGCCAGGGATGCTCCGCCGCCCGGGGCATGGTGGGATTTCCTTTCACTGCCTTTCACTACTATAACACGGAAAAAGTCCCGGAATGTTTCTTCCTACTGGGATTTTTTGGGGACCGCCGGCCGGGAAAAGAAGGACAGCCCCGCCGTGCCTTTTCCAAGGACACGGCAGAGGCTGTCGCAGGTCAGTTGAGCGTCTTTTCCATGGCGCGGCGGCATTCGGGGCAGAGATAATGCACCGTCAGCTGGTAGGAGCGCACCTCGGTCCCGATGGCGGCTTCCAGTTCCCGCACCAGTCCCACCACCGGCACGTCGCGCAGGCTGTGACAGCCGTCGCAGTACAGGTGCCCGTGGGGGGCGGCAGTCTTGTCAAAACGGTCGGGGCCGGAGGGCATCTCCAGCCGGGCAATTTCGTGATCCTGTTCCATCAGCTTGAGGTTGCGATAGACCGTGCCCCGCGCAATGCTGGGCATGCGGCGGCGTGCCTCGGCAAAGATCTCGTCGGCTGTCAGATGGCCGGGATCGTTGTGCATGATGTCGAGGATCAGAGCACGTTGTCTGGTCATGGGCGGTGGATCCTTTCTGATTTAGATTCATTCTTAATTATAAGAATACTCTATCCAGGACTTCCTGTCAAGCATTGTCGGATGGCCCCGGATAAAAAATATAGAACTTTCGCAAAAAAACGCTTGACTTCGTTGGGAGAACCGTGTATTATAATTTCAGACGAAATCTTAAAAATTTGACAGAAATCACGATATTACATTTTGAATCAGGAGGATATTGACTATGAAATTCAAAGGCAGCAAGACCGAGAAAAACCTGTGGGAAGCATTCGCCGGTGAAAGCCAGGCCCGCAACAAGTACACCTACTTTGCCTCCAAGGCCAAGAAGGAAGGCTATGAGCAGATTGCTTCCCTGTTCACCTCCACCGCCGACAACGAGAAGGAGCATGCCAAGATCTGGTTCAAGCTCCTGATGGAGGGCGGCGAGATTCCCGACACCCTGACCTGCCTCAAGATGGCCGCCGCCGGTGAGAACGAGGAGCACACCTCCATGTATCCCCGCATGGCCGCCGAAGCCAAGGAGGAAGGC
>JAHZHS010000218.1:2703-3207 GCA_019420135.1 Oscillospiraceae bacterium
ACCATCGAGAAGGAGCACGAGGAGCGCTACAAGGCCCTGGCCGCCAACATCGAGAACGGCCGCGTCTTTGCCCGGGAGACCGAGCAGGTCTGGCAGTGCCGCAACTGCGGATACGTCTACATCGGCCTGCACGCTCCCGAGAAGTGCCCCGTCTGCGCCCATCCCAAGGCCTACTTTGAGCTGAAGAGCTCCAACTATTGAGATCTGTCCCTCAAGACTCCATGTTTTCCTAATACAGCACGGCGGCTGCCGGACCGATTCTGTGTCCGGCGGCCGCCGTGTGTTGTTTTGTCGTACCGGTTACGGATCAATGACGGTGGAAGTCCGCCCGATGCCCACCACCGCGGAGGCGAGCTTCTTCCAGGTATTGCAGCCACAGACGCCGTCGGCGGTCAGGCCGAAAGCCTTCTGAGCGGCCTTGAGGGCGCTCTCGGTCCTGCTGCCGAAGACGCCGTCCAGCGTGCCGGTGGAGTAGCCCAGGGCGTTGAGGGCATCCTGCAGGAT
>JAHZHS010000219.1:0-2092 GCA_019420135.1 Oscillospiraceae bacterium
CCCTGCCCCTGGGCCTTTGTGGACGAGGTGGGGTATCTGGAATCCCAGGACACCGCCTATCAGAATGCCCTTCTCCGCCTTTTGGAGCAAAAGCGGGTGGCGGCGGTGCTGCGCAGCCAGGATCTGCCCTTTCTCAACGGGCTGAGAGCCCGGGCAGACGCCTGGGTCGTGGACCTGGACCGGCCCTTCGGCAATACCGGCTGCGTCATCATGGCGTCGGGGCTGGGAAAGCGGTTCGGCGGCGGCAAGCTGCTGGCCGCCCTGGGAGGCCGTTCCCTCATGGACCGGGTGCTGGACGCCACGGAACAGGGATTTCCCCGCCGGGTGGTGGTGACCCGGGACGCCGGGGTGGAGGCCCTCTGCCTCGCCCGGGGCGTGCCCTGTCTGCGCCACGACCTGCCCCTGCGCAGCGACACGGTGCGGCTGGGGCTGGATGCTCTCACAGAGGAGGGCAGCCTGGACGCCTGCGCCTTCTTCCCCGGGGATCAGCCCCTGGTCAGTGCGGAGACGGTGCAGACTTTGCTGCTGGCCGCCGCTCACACCCCCGGCGCCATCTGGCGGCTGGGGTACGGGCAGCAGGCGGGCGCGCCGGTTTTCTTCCCTTCCTCCCTTTTCGGGGAGCTGCGAACCCTGCCCGCCGGGCGGGGCGGCGGGGCGGTGGCGGCTGCCCATCCGGAGCTGGTGCGGGTGCTGCCCGCCCTCTCCCCCGCCGAGCTGCGGGACGTGGACACCCCCGCCGACCTGGCGGAACTGGAAGCCCTGCTCTAACGCATTTCCACCCCTTTTCTGACAACTGAAAAAACCTTCCGCCGTCCGGCGCAAAACCGGGCGGCGGATTTTTTTGTGTCCTTCTCCCGGTTTAACATTTTGCAAACAAAATCCAAGCAATCCCCCAACAATCCGGCCCTATACTGTGGGCACAGAAACGGAGAGGCCGTCTTCCGGGCGGTCCTTTCCCACACAAGTTCAGGAGGTTAGGAACATGAGCAAATATCATCTGAAACCCGGCAAACTGGGTCAAAAAGTCATCGACACTTACAAAGGCATCGAGGAAAAATTTGTGGATACCTTTCTGGAGGAGGACGGTTCCCTCAGGACCGGCGGCATGGCCGACAAGGTCACCGGCGCCTATCAGAAGGCGGAGGACACCGTAGTCGGCAGCTACAAAAAAGTGGAGGACACGGTGGTGGGCGGCTACAAAAAGGTGGAGAACGCCTTTGTGGACGCCTTCCTGGAAAAGGACGACCATTCCAAACACTGACCCCTATCCCGCCCGCTTTATCTTGTGAATCAGGAGGAATTTCCCATGAAAAAGAAAAATTTTGTCACGCTTATCCTTTCCACCATCGGCGGCATCCTGTTTGCCCTGGGCATGTGCATGGCTCTTCTGCCCCAGTGGAACGCCATGACCCCCGGCGTCGTATCGGGCGCCGCGGGACTGCTGGTGCTGCTGCTCATGATCTTTGTCCGCCGCCGGATGGAGGGCAAGCCGGTCATCACCCTCAGCTTCCGGACCGTGGCCATTGCGGTGCTGGGCATCGTGGGCGCCCTGATGCTGGGGCTGGGCATGTGCATGGTCATGCTGTGGAATCTGCTGGTTGCCGGCATCGCCGTCGGGCTGGCGGGGATTGTGCTCATGCTCTGCCTGATCCCCCTCCTCCGCGGACTGGAGGACTGATCCCCGGCACAGGGCTGCCGGGACGTTCTGCTGCTGTTCCGGGCTCCGTTAACAAAACGCAAACAAAACTCCAACAAAAGGCAAACATGTCCGGGGTAGCATAGAGTCTGCTTCGTTTTCCCATCCGTACCGAAGGGAGCCGCCGCCATGCGCAGAAAATTCCCCGGCCGCCGCCCTGCCGCCCGGCCTGTTTTCCGTCCCCCGCTGCTCCCCTCCTGCCTGGGAGCGGCGGTCTTTTCGGCGGCGTCGCTGGCCATGGTGGCCGCGCCGGAGGAGGTCCCCCTGCCCCCTGAGCCGGTGCAGTATGCCGTCCATGCGGGGGCTGCCCTTTCTCTGGGGCTGGCGGTGTGGGCGCTGATTCTGCTTTTCCGCCTCCAAAGCCTGCCCCGGGCGGCCTCCCACCCCCCCCACAGC
>JAHZHS010000219.1:2102-3194 GCA_019420135.1 Oscillospiraceae bacterium
GCTCCGGCAGTAAATGATTTTAGATAAATTGCTCCCAACGCATTGGTCAGTACTCGGGACTCGATGTGGTGCCCGCTTGTCACCTGTCCAGCAGGCGCCAGAAGAAATAAAGGAGCGGAAAAACAGATGGGGCAGAGGAGTCGATGCAACTCCGCTGCCCCATTCCTTTCTATTCCTTCGCCTCCACGAACCAGACGCCTTTCTCCATCCACAGGTAGGTTACCCGCCCATTGATCCGGCAGGTGTAGCGGTCTCCCACGCCGCCCACAGCCACCCCCTTCTCGCCCGCCTGTACGACGATGACAGCACCCGCATCCTGTGGGCGGGATACGGCTCCCTGGCCGTCAATGGGGTACTGGCCGCCTCCAAACTGGCCGCCGGGTGGTGGCTGTCCTCCCCCTGGCTGATGGCACTGGCCGGATACTATCTCGCCCTCTGTGTGACGCGGGCCCTGGTATTGCGCAGCGCCCGGGCCGCCGCCGGGCAACACTCTCCCGAAGCTTGCCTGCGGGCGGGCTGGAAATCCTACCGGCTGTGCGGGGTGCTGCTTCTGACCGTCTCCCTCTCCCTGCTGGGGGTGGCCGTCCTCATTGTGCGGGAGGGCAACGGCTTCCGGTACGAGGGATACTGGATCTTTGCCGTGGCCCTCTACGACTTTTACTGTCTGATCTCCGCCCTTGTCTTTCTCATCCGGTTCCACCGGCGCCGGTCCCCGGCCATCCTTGCCGTCAAGCAGGTCAGTTTTGCGGCGTTGCTGGTCTCCATGCTCTCCCTGCAGACCGCCATGCTGGCCGCCTTCGACGCCTCCTCCCCCGAGGTGCGCAGCCGCATGAACCTGATCACCGCCGGGGCCGTCTGCTTGCTGCTGGCCGTTCTGGGTCTGGCCATGGTGCTGCTGGCCCGGGCACGGCTGAAAAATCTGCCGGTTTGACAATCCCCGCGGGGTTTTCTACAATCAGAGCATAAGACAGATACCGGCATCCGGCAGCGCACTGCGCACACCGGAGAGGGAGGTTTTCATGGTTCATATCCTTGTAGTGGAGGATGACGCCCGGCTGAACCAGGCGGTCTGCACCTATCTGAACGACAGCG
>JAHZHS010000022.1:0-6229 GCA_019420135.1 Oscillospiraceae bacterium
ACCAAGCGGTTATGAGCCGCCAGCTCTGACCAACTGAGCTAATGGCCCGCATCACAAAAACGGAGTTTTGCGGAGACTGTTCTTTATTATATCAGATTTATCCCGGCTTGCCAACCTTTTCCTTCTGACGCATTTTTACAGCTCCCGGCATTTTCCGGTGTTGAAGTCGACTCCGCGGCATTGTGTCCAATAATGCAGTGCCTGTTCCACGGCATTTTGCGGCAGATCAAAGTATTCCGCCAGCTGCCATGGCTCGGTATATCCGGCAGCCATGGCACTGCGCAGGGATTCCACGCTCAGATAACGGGTAATGGCCCAGCGGTCTGCCTTGTACTCATGCCGGGCGATCAGATCATGACGGCTGGACAGCTTGTGGGTACATCCGGTGGCACAGTGGCCGATCTCGTGGGCCAACTGCCAGCTCAATCTGCGCCAGTCCTTCCCGCGGGAAAAATCCACAAAAATACCGTAGGCTCCATTCACTTCCACTGTGGCGGCATCGGCAAACCCGATGTTATAGGCATAGATCCTGGCACCCGCACGGCGGGCGTCGTCATATACCTCACAAAGCTGCATACCCTCATTTTCCTTTCTTCTGCTGGTCACGGAAAAACCGTGCCATCTCCAGCAGTTTCTCCTTGTTTTCCTGTGTCAGCTCCTTCGTCTCATGGAACAGTGCGTAGGTAAAGTCGTCAAAGCCCAGCTCATCGGAACTCTCACAGCCCAGCAGGCTGTCCACGCTCACTGAAAAATACCCCGCAATCTTGGCCAGCGATGCCGCCGCCAGCGATTGCTTGCGCCCTTTTTTCAGATCTGTCAATGAACTGCGGCTTACACCGCTCTCACGGCACAGCTCCGTGATGGAAATGCCCCTGGCATTGCAAAGGGCCTCGATACGCTGATAAAGGTTCACAACAAAAAACACCCTTTCTCTGTCGGAATCGCTGAAATTACACGAAAACGAAAATATTTGTTGAAATATACTTAAAGGCGTATTATACTGTGAATCGTAACGTGATCGCGTAATTCCAATATGTTGTCTTAACTATATTACGTAAATGCGTAGATGTCAAGACAAAATCCCACTGTGAAACGAATTTTTTGCTGCTGTGAAAAAGAGTACGAGAAGACTGTCCAGCTGGTGTGTGGCCGGAGGGGCTCTGCTGCCCGGGCAAGGATTTGACATTCATTATAACGGCGAGGCAGCACAATAAACGGGACTTTTTGGAAATGGGGATACAAATACAGGCGCGAAGGAGGTTGTTGCACTGGAAAAAGACAATGCAGTGCGCTGGTTCTGCCGGGGAAGGGAGGAACCATCCCCGGCGGAGGCGCTGGATGAAATTTTGAAGGACAGGGCTGCAGGGCGGGAGTTTGCCGCCCTGTACGCTGAGGAAATTCTGGGCTTTTGGGAGGGACACTGTGATGCACAGAAAGATACGGATTACGGGAGCGGGCTGTGTGCGCGCCGACCGGTACGGTACATTTGAGGTAGGGGGCCGGGAAGTATGGCCGCTCCTGCTCCAGGCCATGAGGGAGAGCTGCGGTACGGAGGAAGTTTGTCTGGCCGGACGCCTGACGCTGACGTTGGAAATCTGGCAGTATCCTCTGACCGTGCGGGGCGGCGCCCGCAGGGAGGAGGAAGGCGTATGAGGAAAGGCGGGGAAGGATGCACTCACTGCCGCTGGCGAAGCGAAGGGACAGGGTATTGTCTTTGGCCGAGCTGTTTTATGCGGATGATTGATGAGGAACAGGAAAAGGAGGAGGGCACGGATGGAACAGACACAGAGAGAACGCACGGAAGAGAAGATTCAGTGGCTGAGCCGCTACCGCAAGGCGCTGAGGCGGCAGCAGCTGCTGGACATGGATCTGGAGCAGGTGCGGGGGATGGTACTCTGCCATGCCTCTGCCATGGACGGAATGCCCAAAGGATCGGGCCACAGTGACAGGACTGGCCGGGCAGCGGAGCGGCTGATGCGTGCCGAGACCCGGTGCGCAGCGGCTGCGGCGGATACTCACCGCATTCGCGCGGAGGTGCAGTGGTCCATTTCCACCGTGTTTGACCCCACCCAGCGGGAGTTGCTGCGGCGCCGGTATCTGCTGGGGCAGACCCTCACCGAAATTTCGGAGCAGATGCACCTGGAATACCGTTGGGTGCGTCGCCTCCACCGCAAGGCGGTGCTGCGTGCGGTGACGGAATTGCCGCCGGCCTCCTGAAATTCCATTTCTGCCGCAGTCCCTGCCGGGCGCACATCTATGCGAGCCGGCGGGGCTTTGTGCGGAATGGGAGAGCAAAAGGGCAGACAGTGCGACCCACATATGGAGAAAATGAATATCCGGATCCCGGGCTGTGTGCAGGCCGAATACAACATTTTTACAAACGAAAAGCCGGAAACTCGTATGGCGGAACATTCCTGTGTTGTGAACACTGCCGAAAAAAGAAAATCAAAATGAAAATTGAAGTAAAACCGGTTCTATAATACTAGAAATACAAGTTTTGAAGTCTTAAAATGCAAGAAATGCGATAAATGACAAAAAATACTTAAATATTTTTGTGCTTCACAGCCAAATCTGAAAGGAGGTAAAATTTGGCTTTTGGTTACAGTGACGAATTTGTTGAAGATTTTTTGTTCAATATCATCATAGGCCGGATTTGTGCTATAATAACATTGCAAGGAAAAAAGGCAACATTCGGTTACCTGCCCCTTGCCCTTAAATCATGGAGGAATGAATTATGGTGAGACAAGTCAAGGTTTCCAGCTTCTCCGAAGTCCAGGAGATCGTGTCTGCCGCCGCCAAGTGCGAAAACGATGTCGGCGTGCATGACATGCGGGGCAGCATCGCAGACGCAAAGAGCATTCTGGGCATGATGTGCCTGGATTACAGCAATCCTGTAAACATTGTCTGCGAGAACGACAGCGATATGAATCGCGTCGTCCGCGCCATTCGTCAGTAATGGTGATTTTTCATACCGACGGCAGCTTTGTCGCCGGCAAACGCCCCGGGGTACCTGTGTGCCCCGGGGCGTTTTTGCATCCCTGTCGCAAAAAAAGACGGAAGACATTTGTCTTCCGTCTTTTTTGATATGCAGAGAAGAGACTTATTCCGTCCAGAGTGTCAGAGTGAAACTGTCGCCCCGGTGCAGGGTGTAGCGGTAGGGTTCCAGCGGCAGGGCACCCCAGCTGTCATCGCCGCCGGCACCCCGCATCCCTGCCGCGCAGCGGACCACGGTGCGGGTCACAGGGGGCAGCTGCCAGAAGTGCCGGGCGTTTTCCAGCTCGTTGGGGGTCCAGTGCCCGGCGGAAAAGACCATGGTGCCCGGGGTGGACAGCCGCAGCGTGGGCATGCCGTCCCCTGTCAGGGCTGCCCCGGTGACGCCGGTGCGGGTGCCGTTTTCCTGGGGAACCATGTAGACGTCCTCCTCCTTGCCCACCGGGTAGTCCCACCGGCCGAACAGGGCGCCGCGCTCCCGGTCGGGCATGGTCTCCTCGGGACCGAAGCCCAGAACCGATACCTGGTCCAGCCGCAGATGCAGCGGCAGCAGCAGACCGAACTCGGGTACCTCGGCATCGCCGCCCTCCCAGGTCAGGGTGACGGTGCAGCGTCCGGTGTTGTCGAACTTCCACAGCGCCTCCACACCCTCCCGGGTGTCGGTGGCCAGGCGGTAGTGCACCCGGACGCCATCCCGCACCCGCTCCACCGCATCGGCCTGGGCATAGCGGCCGGCCTGGGCCCAGCGGGCAAAGTGGAAGGGCAGAGCGGCTCCCTCGTCGTTGCAGGTGGGGGCCCGCCAGAAACTGAGCTCGGCGGGGCCGTCCAGCAGTTCCACCCCGCGGCGGCGCAGGGAGATCAGCCGTCCGGTGCTGCGGCTGATCATGAACCCGAAGTCTCCGTCGGTGACGCCGTAGTTGAAGTCGCAGTCGGCAAACAGGGCATCCCCGGCGGGAACAAAATCGGCAGCGGCACGGTGATCGAAGATGCTCTGGCCCCGGGCCACCGTATACCCGGCGGGCGCCCAGGCGGTGTCCTGCCCCAGGCAGATGTCCACATTCACCGTCCACACCCCCGGCGTTTCCGGCAGGGCAAAGGGCAGAGAAAGGGTGCAGCTCTCCCCGGGGGACAGGGACTGGTGCAGGGTGACCGAGCGCCGGGCTTCGCCGTTGCAGCGCAGCGTCACCCGCAGGTCGTACCGGTCCAGATCGGTAAAAAGAGTGCGGTTGACAATCCGGATGCCCCCGGCGTCCACCGTAATGGCAAAGTCCTGGTAAACCCCGCGCACCGCCTGCATTTTGGCACTGTTGCGGCGTGTGGCGGTGACCAGACCGTCGGCGCAGAACTCTCCGTCGTGGGGGCGGTCCCCGAAATCCCCGCCGTAGACCAGCACCCGGCGGCCGTCGGGCAGCCGGCGATAAAGGGAGTGATCCATGTACTCCCACAGGAAGCCACCCTGGTACAGCGGCTCCTGCCAGGCAAGCTCGGTGTATTCCTCCAGGGCACCGCAGGAGTTGCCCATGGCGTGACCGTACTCGCACAGAATCATGGGCTTGTCCCGATGTTCGGCCAGGAAGGCCCGCACCTGGGCGGCGGAGGGGTACATCTGGCTTTCCATATCACTGGTGCCGTTGAAGCGGCGGTCGTGGGAGATTCCCTCGTAGTGGACCAGACGGCCGGGGTCCTTGGCCCGGAAATAATCGTGCATCGCCTGCAGCGTCTCCCCGCCGAAGCTCTCGTTGCCGCAGCTCCAGATCAGCACACAGGGATGGTTTTTGTCCCGCTGATAGATGGCTTCCGCCCGGGCCAGCACGGCGTCCCGCCATTGGGGATGCCCGTCGGGAAGGGTGCGGTCATCGGGATGGATGCCGTCGGGTTTCTCCCAGCTGCCGTGGGTCTCCAGATTGGTCTCGTCAATGACGTACAGGCCGTACCGGTCGCACAGGTCGTAGAGGAAGGTGCGGTTGGGATAATGGCTGGTGCGGATGGCATTGACATTGTGGCGCTTGAGGTTGACAATGTCCCACTCGGTCTCCTCGTAGGTGACGGCGCGGCCGTGCTCGGCGCTCCACTCGTGGCGGTCGACGCCCTTGAAGACGATACGCCTGCCGTTGAGGGTCATGACGCCGTCCCGGATGCCGAACTCCCGCACCCCGATGTCCAGATCACTGCGCTCGATGACGCCGCCCTCCCCGTCCAGAAGTTCCACACAGAGGGGATAGAGGGTGGGATCCTCAGCGCTCCACAGTCTGGGGGCGGTGATGGACGCCTGGACGCAGACCTGTTCCCCGGCAGGCAGCTGCCAGGTATGGCCGTCCAGCGTCAGGCGCAGGGCGGCGGCAGCGCCGGGGTTTTCCAGACGGCAGTCGGCCTGCACGGCGGCGGTGCCGTCGGTGCCCAGAGTGGTCTGTACCCGGATGTCGGTCAGATGGGCGTCGGGGGTGGTGAACAGGGTAACCGGGCGGAACAGCCCGCTCATCCGCCAGAAATCCTGATCCTCCAGCCAGCTGCCCGAACAGAACCGGTAGACCCGGGCCACCAGTTCGTTCTCTCCGGGATGGACCAGTTCGGTCAGGTCAAACTCGGCGGTGTCGAAGCTGCTCTCGGAATAGCCCGCAAAGCTGCCGTTGCAATAGACAGCCAGGGCGCTGTCGGCGCCCTCAAAACGGATGCGGCAGCGCTGCCAGGTTTCGGGCAGGACAAAGGTGCGGCGGTATTCCCCCACGGGATTCCAGCGCTGTGGGATCTGGCCGGGGCGGATGCGCTCGTGGCCGTCCCAGGGATACTGCTTGTTGACGTACTGGGGTGTGCCGAAGGGATAGTCCGGCCCGCCCTGCAGCTGGATGTGCCCGGGAACGGAGATTGTCGTCCAGGGGGTGAAGGCGGCGTCGGGGCGGGGCGCCCAGCGGAAATCCCAGGTTCCGTCCAGGGAGAGCTCACAGCTCTCGCCGCTGCCGAAGCGGAACCGGTGGGAGGAATGTGCCGGCAGTCGGCCCAGGGCAAAGATTCCGGGGTCGGCCAGCATGGACGGGGAAAATTGCATGATCCTGCCTCCTTCTGGGTCTGCCCTGTGCGGAGCAGACCGGATACTCACAAATCAGTCTAATTTAATCATAACGGCTGCAGCCGATGGCCGCAATGGAATTTCGTGTCAGGATGGCGGCGCTTTTTTGTATTTTTCTGGCATGACTGCGGGGGAAGGCAAAGCGCAGCCGGGCTTTACAGAGCGTCCAAAAAA
>JAHZHS010000022.1:6239-9471 GCA_019420135.1 Oscillospiraceae bacterium
AGTATACAATACTCTATAAACGGCAGCCCGCACCGGAGGCCGGCTGCCCAGCGCACTTTCCTGCGGCGAACCGCGGAGGGTGCAGTTTCCCGAAGGAGGCGTTGCGCCATGCGCTCTACCGAGTCCCGAGAAGATTATCTTGAAACCATCCTGATCCTGAGCCAGGAGAAAGCTTACGTGCGCAGCGTCGATGTGGCCGAGCGCCTGGGGGTCACAAAGCCCAGCGTCAGCCGGGCCATCAGCCTGCTGCGCACCGCCGGTATGATTCATATGGATCCCCGCGACGGCGCCCTGACCCTGACCGAAGAGGGCCGCCGGGTGGCGGAGCATGTCTATGACCGACACCGTCTGCTGACCAGCGTGCTGACCATGCTGGGGGTGGACGAGGAGGTGGCGGCCCACGATGCCTGCCGCATCGAGCATGTCATCAGCGAGGAGACGATGGACTGTCTGCGCGCTCACATGAAAGCACATTCCGGCCAGTAAGGCCGACAACCCCATACAGCACAAAAGCGGCAGCTCTCCTGGTGAGGGCTGCCGCTTTTGTGCGGGAACAATTGGAAAACGAAAAAATAAAAAGGAAAGGGAAGAAAACTTGCGTTTGGGGGTGCGATCTATATAAAAAGCCTTGCGGCATTGTTGGTTGTCTGGCCTCCGCCGGGCGGTTGCCCTGGCATGGCGGAAGTACCAGTGAGAAATCCGGCATCGGCATTGGGTGCCGGTTGTCTTGTTTGACTATGCCTAAAGTATATATGCCGCATGTGGAAAACTTATAAAAGGATTTTGAAGAAATTGGCAAGAATCCTTGAACAATTTTTTACGTTGACTGCCCATCGGAAACAGCGGAAATGAAAAAGACGGAAAATCCGCTCAAAAGATAAAAACCGGACGGCGAGCCGCTCCTTTGGGGGAGGGCCCGCCGTCCGGGCTTGCTTTTGGGAAAAAAGAGGATTACCGCCGCAGGCGCTTGTCGCACCGGACGGAGAGCCGGGTGCCCAGCGACTGGAAGAGCTGTACCAGCACCACCAGCAGAATGGTAGCCACCACCATGATGAGGTACTTGTACTTGTAGTAGCCGTAGTTGATGGCGATCTGGCCCAGTCCACCGCCGCCGATGATGCCGGCCATGGCTGAGTAGCCCAGGATGGTGGTCAGGGCGATGGTGATGTTGGCGATGAGGCTGGGCAGGCTTTCGGGCACCATGACCCGGGTGATGATCTGGAAGGGAGTGGCACCCATGCTCTGGGCGGCCTCAATGACACCGCCGTCCACCTCCCGTAGGCTGGTCTCCACCAGCCGGGCGACGAAGGGGAAGGAGGCCACCACCAGGGGGACGATGGAGGCCAGGGTACCGATGGAGGTGCCCATGATGAGCCGGGACAGGGGGATGGCTGCGATCATGAGGATGAGGAAAGGCACGCTGCGCAGCAGGTTGATGACGGTGTTGATGACCGCCATGAGCCAGCGGGGCAGGGGAAGGATACCGTCCTTCTCACCCACCACCAGCAGCACGCCCAGAGGCAGACCGATGACCATGGCCAGCAGGGTGGACAGCACGGTGGCGTAGAAGGTCTCCCAGGTGGCTAAGGGCAGATTGGGCAGATTGTCCACCAGGGTCAGCCATTCATCCGATGAAAAAAAGATGCTCATGCCTGCTTCACCTCCTCAAAGCTCAGACCGGGATAGTTGGAAATATAGTCGATGGCTCGCTGTGCAGCCTCCTCGTCCTCGGGCAGGGCCAGCAGCATGCTGCCCAGCGTCTGGCCGTTGACGATTCGGGTGTCCGCCGCGATGATGGACACCAGGGCGTTGCACTCGATGGCCAGGCTGGCCACCAGAGGCTTGTCGGTGGTCTGGGTGCCGTTGAATGCTACCCGGACCATCCGGCGGCCGGGGACCAGCTCGCTCTTTGCCGCGCCCGCGGGGAAAACCAGCTTGCGGGCGGCTGCGGTGCGCGGGTTGGAGAAGATCTGGCCCACATCGCCCTGCTCCACCACGTGGCCGCCGTCCAGGATGGCCACCCGGTTGCAGATTTCTTCCACCACGCTCATCTGGTGGGTGATGACCACCACGGTGATGCCTAGTTCCCGGTTGATCTGCTGGATGAGCTGCAGGATGGAATGGGTGGTGTTGGGGTCCAGGGCGCTGGTGGCCTCGTCGCACAGAAGCACCTTGGGATCGGTGGCCAGGGCACGGGCGATGGCAATGCGCTGCTTCTGCCCGCCCGAAAGCTGGGCCGGATAGGCGTCCGCCTTGTCGGGCAGACCCACCAGTTCCAGCAGCTGACGGGCGCGGGCCTCGGCCTCCGCTTTGGGACGACCGGCCAGTTCCAGCGGGAAGCAGATGTTTTTCAGGCAGGTCCTTTGCATCAGCAGGTTGAACTGCTGGAAGATCATGGCGATGTCCCGCCGGGCGGCGCGCAGCTCCTTGGGGGAAAGGCTCTGCATCTGGAGGCCGTTGACGGCCACCAGCCCCTCGTCGGGGCGTTCTAGCATATTGATGCAGCGTACCAGCGTGGATTTTCCCGCGCCGGACATGCCGATGATGCCGAAGATGTCACCATCCCGGATGGTCAGCGAAATGTCCTCCAGAGCCACGACGGTGCCGCTCTGGGTGGTAAAGCGCTTGGTCAGGTTTTGTATCTCGATCATCAGCAAAGGACCTCCTGAAAGCCGGCGGACAACCGGCCTATTATATAAGGTATGGTACGGCGATCAGAACAGGGGGACTACCGCGCCGCCGTAGGTCTCGTCAATGAAGCTGCGGACGGCGTCGCTCTTGAGGGCGGCAGCCAGGGCCAGGATGGCGGGATCGTTCTCGCGGCCTTCCTTCACGACCAGCACGTTGGGGTAGATCTGGGCGGCCTCGGAGTCGGCGCTCTCAGCGGCCAGGGCGTCCTTGGCGGAGGAGAAGCCTGCCTGGGTGGCGTAGTTGCCGTTGATGACGGCCATGTCCACATCGGCCAGGGTGCGGGGCAGCTGGGCGGCCTCCATCTCCACGATCTCCAGATTCTTGGGGTTGGAGGTGATGTCGTTCTTGGTGGCGGTCAGGCCGGCTTCGGGCTTGAGCTCAATCAGGCCCTGGGCGGCCAGCAGCTGCAGGGCGCGGGCCTCGTTGCTGGTGTCGTTGGGCACCGAGATCTTGGCGCCGTCGGCCAGCTCGTCAATGCTCTTGGTCTTGCCCGGGTAGAGGCCCAGAGGCTCGTAGTGGATCTTGGCCACCGCGACCAGGT
>JAHZHS010000022.1:9481-11996 GCA_019420135.1 Oscillospiraceae bacterium
TTGGCGTCCACCTCGCCGCTCTCGGTGACCATGTTGGGCTGGATGTAGTCGGTGAACTCCTGTACCTTCAGGGTGATGCCGGCCTGGGCCAGGATGTCGCCGGCCACCTCCAGGATCTCGGCGTGGGGCGTGGGGGAGGCGGCCACCGTGATGGTGGTGCCATCCAGGGAAGCGTAGTCGATGCTGGGATCGAAGCCGTCGCCGGTGAAGTCGGCGGCCGTCTCACCGGAGGCACCGGCCTGGCTGCCCTGGGAGGCGCTGGCGGTGGAATCGGTGGAAGCGGACGAAGAATTGCTCTGACCGCAGGCGGCCAGGCTCAGGGCCAGCAGGGCGGCCAGCGCGGCGGAAATCAGCTTTTTCATGATAAAATCCTCCTGTTTTGTATGTTTCTGCAAAAGAATCGGGTGGCGGAAAAAAGATCGGCCGGACACATTCGGATGCCGGGCTGTTTGCAGGCGGGACCGGTTATCATGCAGAAACCTCCTCTCTCAGTCATTGGAAAAACCACACGGCGGACGGGCAAAAAGAAAAGGGGCAGGGCGCCTGCGGCGCTCTGCCCCTTGAAGTTCCCGTCACACACCCGCAAAGGCGCACAGGGAAGCAAGCACAGGCTGCCGCGGCATACTGTACATGCACATCATCATGGCATCACGACGGTACATCGACGGCATCTCCTTCCCGAACGCCCGTGTCGGGCGGTTTTCATGGTTTGGAGTATAGCATCCCCCACCGCGTCTGTCAACCGCTTTTTTGCAAAAAACATACGTTTTGGGTCGGAATATCCGTTTTTGGCAAAATTTTACGCTGTAAAATCCATGGGACACCGTTGGTTTTTGACGCGGTGTTCAAATTAAACGGATACTCTTGCACAACCCATAGAATCTTGCTATGATATATACACTACCAATCAGGACAATGTATTGAAAATCAGTGTACAGTCCGTCGAGGATGCCGCTGGGCAGTCATTGGCCGGATTGTCTGTGATACAGGAGTTGTTACCGGATGAAATTTTCCACCAAAGATCGTTATGCCCTGCGCCTCATGCTGGAGCTGGCCGATCATTCCTCGGAGGAGTTTGTGCCGCTCAAGACGGTCAGTGAGCATCAGGACATCAGTCTGAAATATCTGGAGCAGATCATCACCCCCTTGTCCCGTGCGGGGCTGGTGGTGAGCGGCCGGGGCAGCCAGGGCGGCTACCGTCTGGCCCGTCCCGCGTCGGAGTACACGGCGGGGGAGATTCTGCGTGCCATTGAAGGGGAGCTGACCTCCATTCCCTGCCTTGCCTCCAACGCCGAGGAATGTCCCCGCCGGGGCCAGTGCCACACGCTGGGATTCTGGGCAGGGCTCAACGAGGTCATCAACCGCTATGCCGACAGCATCACGCTGGAGGATCTGCGCAAAAATCCCGGCGACGCGGTGTAACTGCCATCTGACCGGACAAAAGCCCCGTTTTTCCGCATTCCGCGGAAAAGAACGGGGCTTTTTTGGGCGATGTGTGACCGGGACGGTTTACAAAACTTTCGCTTGTGGACAGGGAGCAAATGGGGTATAATGGAACAGACAACCGGCGCCCGGCGCCGGAAGCAGAGCGAACAACGATACCCTGGAGGTTTTTCCATATGAAATTGCATCATCGTGTACTGGCCCTCGGGATGGCGGTGGTCATGGCCCTGGCCCTGACCGCCTGCAGCCCCAAGGAGATTGCACAGAATATGGTCATCGGTATGGTGCGTGCCCTGGGCTTTGCCACGGCGGACGAGGAGAGCGATGAGGCCACCGAGACCATGGCCACCCAGGGCGGGTCCATCACCTTCCCTGAAGGCTTCAGCACCGAGGACCGCACCAACACTCTGCTGCAGGACGGCACGCTGTATATTTCCTTCAACAATCTCCGGACCTACAACACCGACTATTTTACCGCGGCCAGCGATACCCTGACGGTGACCTCCTACGGCTCCACCGACGCCACCAAGACCTCCTACAATTCCTACAAGGTTGCGCTGTGGGAGCTGTCCGACGACGGCACCAAGACCAGCTATATCCCGGGCAGCACCGTCTATTTCACCGTCTCCACCGACGAGACCTGCTACACCTACGACATCACCGGTCTGACGGCGGGCAAAAAGTACAAGGCGGCCATCACCTTTGACTCCACGGTTGCCTATGTCACCGGCGGCATGACCATCACCGGCCTGACCGACGATGCCCTGGTCCAGACCGAGACCGACGAGGACTGATCCCCCAAACAAAAACTGCCTGACCGCCGGCGCTGGCGGGGACTGCCCGGACAGGGAGCTCCCGTCCAGTGCCGGCGGCTTTTTGCGCCCCGGGGCGGGCGCTGCAGGCCGACCAGAAAGAAAAGGAGAAGAAAGATGAACGTCAGACAGGTGGAAAAAACCGCCCTGCTTGTGCTGGGGGCTCTGATCTGGGGCATGGCCTTCGCCGCCCAGTCGGTGGGCAGCGGCTATGTGGGGGCCTATACCTTCCTGGCCTGCCGCAGCTGGCTGGCCTGTAT
>JAHZHS010000022.1:12096-18929 GCA_019420135.1 Oscillospiraceae bacterium
GTCCTGGGCCGCCGCCCCGACCGCCGCATCTGGCTGTGGGTGGCGGTGAGCGTGGCGGGACTGTACCTGCTCTGCATGGCGGGCCGGGATACCCTCTCCCTCTCGGTGAGTGAACTGAAGCTGCTGCTCTGTGCCCTGCTGTTTGCGGTGCAGATCCTTCTGGTGGGACACTACAGCCCCAAGGTGGACGGCGTCCTGCTCAGTCTGTACCAGTTTCTGACCACCTCGGTATTGTCCACCGTCTTTATGTTCCTGTTTGAGCAGCCCCAATGGGATCAGATCCTGGGGGCAGGGGTGGCGATCCTCTACTGCGGCATCCTGTCCAGCGGCGTGGGCTACACCCTGCAGATCATCGGCCAGCGGGGACTGGACCCCACCATCGCCAGCCTGGCCATGTGCCTGGAGAGCGTCTTCGGCGCCCTGGCGGGCTGGGCGCTGCTGGGACAGAAGCTCACCCCCATTGAGCTCACCGGCTGCCTGCTCATGTTCGCCGCCATTGTGGGCTCCACCCTGTCCACCGGCAAAAGCCCCGAACCCGCCGGGCAGGCTTCCGCCTCCGGCAAGCAATGAAAGCGAACTCCGGCAGGAGCAAAACTTCCCCGCATTTCCTGGCCTCTTCGCCCGATTTCAGCCCTCCCCCTTCCGCGCAGTTCCACAAGAAAACAACGTCGCTGTCCTCTGTCGTTTTCTTGTGTCACTCGCGCCTCCCGGGGAGGGCTTTTTTGATGCCTCGTCAGGAATAATTACGCCCTGCAGCTCTAACCAGTTCACCTTTTGCATACCTATGGGCGGGAGGGATTGCAATGCTGGCTTCACCGTTTGTCATGACCCTGTTGGCGGGACTGTCCACCGGATTGGGGGGCATCCTGGCCGTCCTTGTCCGCCCCACCCCCCGCATGCTGGCCGTCAGCATGGGATTTGCAGGGGGCATCATGCTCACCGTCAGCCTGGCCGACCTGGCACCCCAGGCCATGGCCTTTTACTCGGCCTACCTGCCGCCTCTGGCCTGCGGGGCGGCGGTGGTGTCCATCCTGCTGGCCGGGGTCTGCGCGGCGGCGTTTCTGGCCCGGGCCCTGCCCGACGAGGCCGCCCTGGCCGCCCGGTGCAGCGGGGATGCCTCCCGGGCGGCGGTGCTGCGGGCGGCCCTGGCCACCGGGGCGGCTCTGGTACTGCACAATCTGCCCGAGGGCGTCCTCACCCTGTTTGCGGGGGCCAGCGACCCCGCTCTGGGAGCACGCACCGCCCTGGCCGTGGCACTGCACAACATCCCGGAAGGTCTGGCTCTGGCTGCGCCCCTGGTCTACGCCACCGGCAAGCGGGCCAAGTCAGCCGGGGCGGCCTTTGCCTCGGGGCTGGCGGAACCCCTGGGCGCCGCGGCGGCCTGGCTGCTTTTGCGGGGCGTGCTGACGCCGGGGCTGGTCAACGGCACGGTGGTGCTGGTGGCGGGGGTCATGCTGTGGGTGTCCCTGGCCCAGCTTCTGCCCCAGGCGCTGCGGGGCGGTGCCGCGGGTGCGGCGGGCGCGGCGGCGGGGTGTCTGGCCATGCTGCTCGGCATTGCGGCACTGCCATGAGTGTGGTATACTAATCCTGATATGCCATGCCCTCCGCAGCCCCCTGCCGCACCGGGATTTTCCCGCCCGGCCGGATGTGCGGCAGGGCGCGGGGCGGGGGACAGGCCCGCCGCCCACACACATCCCGGCCGGGGAAGGAGGACCGCCCATGCGGGGCAGAAAACTCACAGCCGCGCTGCTGGCGGCCGCCATGCTGGCGGGGTGTTCGGCGGCGCCGCTCTCCTCCGACATCGAGACGCTGCTGCGCGCCCCTCAGCTGTCCGGACAGACCGCCGCGGTGCAGAACGCCCTCAACAGCTATCTGGGAGTCAGCGCCACCCTGCGTTACCCGGCCAGCGGCGAGTTCCTGTCGCCCTTTCTCTTCGGTGACTGGGACGGGGACGGCGCCGGAGAGGCCGCCGTTCTCTACACCTCCGATGAGAGCACCAACGTCTGGCTGGCAATCCTGGAATCCACCGGGGAGGACAGCTGGCAGGTGACCCAGACGGTGGAGGGACTTTCCGGTGAGGTGGAGGCCGTCGCCTACGCCCACCTGCGGGACGCCGACTCCCAGCAGATCCTGGTGGGCTACGGCAGCGCCCAGGGGGACAAGTATCTGGTGGTTTACCTCTACGACGACGACACGCTGCAGACCGTCATCAGCCAGCAGTACACCCAGATGATCGTGGCCGATATGACCGGCTCCTCCGAGACGGAGGACCTGGTCCTTGCCCTGCCCAGCGACGGGGACGACGGCGTCAACCTGCAGCTTCTGACCAACACCCCGGACGGCTTCCGCTCGGCCCAGACCACCAAGGTGGGGGCCGGGCGCTATACCGGCTGTGCGGCGCTCCACGCCGGTAGCGACGGCAGCGGCAGCCCCTGGCTCATCATGGACGGATGGACAAGCACCGCCCACAACAGCATCGCCACCAGCATCATCGTCTACGATCAGGAGACGGGCTTTCTTGCCAGTTACGACCCGCCCGGTGCGGGGGACCTTGCCCGCAACACCCTGCGCTACGACACGGCGCTGGTCAGCACCGACGTGGACGGCAACGGCTCCGTCGATATTCCCCAGGAACTCAACGACGGCGGTGAACTGCTCTCCCCGCTGGACAGCCGCCTCAAGTTCCTGCTCTGGCGGGATTACTCGGACAGCGAGGGCGGCAGCAACCGCTTCGGTGTCTATGATTCGGAATACCGCTATTTTCTGCCGCTGCCCGAGTCGATGCACGGCAACATCCTCATTCGTTCCAACGGTTCGGGCACGGGATGGCTGATCTGCAACGCCGAGGGCACCTCCATCTACTGCGAGCTGCGGGTGGTGGACCCGTCGGAAGTGAACAGTGAACATTACAGCCGCATTGCCACCATCGGAAATCTGCAGCTGCAGTTCCGCTCGGTGCGCAACTACTACGGGCTGGATGTGAGCGACCTGCAAAGCGGCGTTGTCTTGTTTGAATGACCGGATTTTGAATGGGCGCGGGTATGTGAGCCCGTGTGACCGGAAAGGAGATCCCCAATGAAACGCATCCTGGTAGTGGAGGACGAGGCCAGCATCCGGGAGATGGTGGCCCTCAATCTCAAGCTGGCAGGCTGGGACGTTGTTGAGGCGCCCAGCGCCGAGCGCGCCCTGGAACAGCTCCACGCGGGCGCCCCCTGCGACGCCGCCCTGCTGGACATCATGCTGCCCGGCATGGACGGACTGTCCCTGTGTGAGACCATCCGGCGGGACGACCCCGACATCGGCATCATCATTGTGTCGGCCAAGGGCCAGGAACAGGACAAGATCCGGGGCCTGTCCATCGGCGCCGATGACTATATCACCAAGCCCTTCTCGGTGTCCGAGCTCATCGCCCGGGTGGAGGCGCTGGTCCGCCGGGTACGGCGCAGCGCCCCCGACGGACGGGTGGCCGAGCCCGACCAGCTGGTCAGCGGCCCCTTTGTGCTGGATGAAAAAAGCCGGGTCCTCTATAAATCCGGCCGTCCCATCGACCTGACCCAGGTGGAATTCCAGATCATGCAGCTGTTCTTCAAGAATCCCGGAACCGCCCTGGTGCGGGAAAAGATCCTGGAGGGCGTCTGGGGCAAGGGGTATTTCGGGGACGTCAAGATCGTGGACGTCAACATCCGCCGCCTGCGCATGAAGGTGGAGGACGAGCCCAGCAACCCCCAGCACATCCTGACGGTGTGGGGCTACGGATACCGCTGGAACGCCTGACGGCACCGGGGAGGACCCATGGCAAAACGAAATGCCGGTTTCACCAGCATTACGGCGCGCTGGCTGCGGGGCAGCCTGCTGATCACCGCCATCCTGGTGGTGGTGGCCGAGACGTTATTTCTCTACTCCGCCTATCAGGATCTGTACGGCGGGGTGCGGCAGGCGGTGCTGAGCCGGTTCTCGACCATCGAGGGCCAGCTCAGCGCCACAGGCACGGCGGGGGACGAGAGCAACGCCTCCGCCAGCCGGGGCCAGGCTCTGCGCCGCACGGTGGAACTGTTTGACGAAAAAGATAAATTTGAATTCATGCTGCTGGATTCCTCGGGCACCATCATCGCCACCTCCAGCGGCACCTTCTCCCGGGAACTGCTGGACGGCACCGATTTCTACGATGCCATGACCGGGTCCAGCGGCATCGGGGTGTCCACCTTCCGCACGTCGGAGGGGGAAAAGGTCATGGCCGTCACCGCCCTGGTCCCCCATACGGCGGACGGCATCGCGGCCATGCGCATGGTCACCAGCCTGACCTTGGTGGACCGGCGCCTGCTGCAATATGTGGCGCTCTCCCTGGGCATTGCCCTGGTGGTGCTGGGGGTGTCGGCCTGGAGCGGCCTGTTTTTTGTGCGCTCCATCGTCCGCCCCGTGGCCCAGGTGGAGACTATCGCCACCCGCATTGCCAAAGGGGATCTCACCGTCCGCCTGCCCGAGTCCCATTACAATGACGAGATCGGCCGCCTCTGCCAGACCATCAACCAGATGGCCGAGGCCCTGGCCGAGACCGAGCGGATGAAAAACGACTTCATCTCCTCGGTCAGCCATGAGCTGCGCACCCCTCTCACCAGCATCAAGGGCTGGGTGGAGACCATCGCCACCCGGGCCGCCCCCGATGACGAGATCTACCGCCGGGGCATCGCGGTCATCAGTGCCGAGACCGACCGGCTGTATGAGATGGTGGAGGACCTGCTGGACTTCTCCCGCATGCAGAACGGCATCAAGCTGGACTGTCAGGTGCTGGATCTGGTGGCCGAGGCCACCGACGCCGCCCTCTTTGTGGAGGCCCGCATGCAGAAGGAGGGCATCCGCCTGATCTACGAGGACCCCCCCGAACCCTATCCCGTCTGGGCCGACCCGGCCCGGCTGCGGCAGGTGTTTGTGAATATTCTGGACAACGCCATCAAGTATTCCCGGCCCGGCGGGGCCATCACTATTCTGCTCTCCCGCAACTCCGAGACAGTTACCGCCGCCATCCGGGACCAGGGCCGGGGCATCGCCCCCGATGACCTGGAAAAGGTCCGTCTCAAGTTTTTCAAAGGCAAGAACTCGGTGCGGGGGTCGGGCATCGGCCTGGCTGTGGTGGATGAGATCGTCACCGCTCTGGGCGGCACCCTGGACATCACAAGCAAACTGGGGGAGGGCACCACCGTCAGCGTGACCCTGCCTCTTTACCGCGCCGGACAGGAATACCTGCACGACCCGCTGCACCTGCCGGAACAGACCCCGGACGGCGGCGGGCAGTCCTGACAACGCAATTTTACAGGAGTACAATCACCTATGGATTTGGAAAAACGTCCTACCGAAAAATTCCGCACCAGTGTGGGCGGTCAGGCATTGATGGAAGGCATCATGATGCGCGGCCCCAAAAAGATCTGCTGCGCCGTGCGCCGCCCCGACGGCACCATCGACCTCAGCTATTCCGACGTCCACACCCACTGGTACAACAAGGTCCCCCTGCTGCGGGGGGTCTGCAACATGGTGGATAACCTCTACAGCGGCTACAAGTACCTCATGCACTCGGCGGACATCGCCATGACCGAGGAGGAACAGGAGGAGTCCCAGTCCAAGCTGGACAAGTGGCTGGACGAGCACACCGGCCCCGCCTTCCAGAACGTCCTCATGGGAATTTCCGCTTTCGTTGGGGTGATCCTGGCTGTCTTTCTGTTCACCTTCCTGCCCACCTTTCTCACCGGGGCGCTGGGCAAGGTCGTTGCCATGGGCCGCTGGCCTCGGGTTATTCTGGAAAGCATCCTCAAGCTGGCCATCTTCCTGTCCTATATGTTCCTCTGCTCCCGCATGAAGGAAGTCCACCGCATGTTCGAGTACCACGGCGCCGAGCACAAGACCATCGCCTGCTATGAGGCGGGGGAGGAGCTCACGGTGGAAAACATCCGCCGTCACAGCCGGTTCCATCCCCGGTGCGGCACCAGCTTCCTGGTTCTCGTCATTCTTATCGGCATTGTGCTGTATGCAGTGCTCCCCTGGGACAGCACCGCCCTGCGGGTGCTCTACAAGCTGGCCCTGCTGCCCGTGCTGGTGGGGGTCAGCTATGAGGTCATCAAGTGGGCGGGACGCTCCAACTCGCTGCTGGCCCGGGCGGTCTCTCAGCCGGGGCTGTGGCTCCAGCGCCTCACCACCTTTGAGCCGGACGACTCCATGATCGAGGTGGCTATCGCGGCGGTGACCCCGGTCCTGCCCGACCGTCCCGAGGATGGCGCATGGTAAGCCTGGCAGGGCTTGCCCCCCGGATGGCGGTGCGCCGGATGGCAGACTGCCTGGAAGCCGCCGGCTGCCCCGATGCCGCCTATGACGCCGGTGTGCTGTACACCCTGGTCAGAGGGCGGGACGCCCGGCTGGATGACGGCCCGCTTTCCCCGGAAGATGCCGCCGGGCTGGAGGCACTGATCCTCCGCCGCGCTGCCCGGGAACCTCTGCAGTATATCGCGGGGGAATGGGATTTCCTCGACTTTACCCTCAAAGTGGGCCCCGGGGTGCTCTGCCCCCGGGCGGACACCGAGGTGGTCTGCGAGACGGCCGTTGATCTGCTGCGCCGGGACGGCAATCCCGCCCCCCGGGTGGCGGACCTCTGCGCGGGTACCGGATGCCTGGGTCTGGGGGTCAAGCGCTTTGTGCCGGGGGCACAGGTGATCTGCGTGGAAAAAAGCCCCGAGGCCTTCGCCTATCTGAAGGAAAACGCCGTCACCGCTCTGAAAGCCCGGGGCCTGGCGGCGGAGGCGGTGCTGGACGACGCAGCCGCCTGGCTGGGGGCGCAGCCCCGGGACAGC
>JAHZHS010000220.1 GCA_019420135.1 Oscillospiraceae bacterium
ATCTGGAAGTCAAGCACCGCCCCATCTACATCACCCAGGAGACCGAGGCCGACCGTGACAAGCGCTGACCCCGGCTTTGCCTGAGTTTCCCGTCAAAAAAGGCCGCCCCGCGACCATGTACCGTATCTGCAGACCCTTGGCGCGGATCGGCACAAGTAAGCGGGGCGTATGCTTTTTCTGCCCCATTCCATCACAGGTTCCCGACAACGGACGGCTGCCGGGTCAAAAAAGGAGGTACTTCCCCGTGCATCACAAAACTCCTTCCGCAGCCCAGGGCGGCGCGGATCTCGGCAACGGCAGCATCGGCAGCCTGCTGTTCAAGCTGGCACTGCCGGCCATCGTGGCGCAGCTGATCAACGTGCTGTACAACATGGTGGACCGCATGTACATCGGGCATCTGCCGGAAATCGGTGAGACAGCCCTCACCGGCGTGGGAGTCTGCTTCCCCCTCATCACCGCCATATCCGCCTTTGCCGCGCTGGTATCCATGGGCGGCGCACCCCGCGCCTCCATCTTTCTGGGCAAGGGCGACAAGGAGACGGCGGAACGGATCCTGGGCAACTGTGCTACGGCCCTGATCGTGGTGGGCCTGGTGCTGACGGCGGTGTTTTATCTGTTCGGCTATCAGCTTCTCGGGATGTTCGGTGCCTCTCCCGAAACCATCGGCTATTCCTGGGAGTATTTC
This sequence comes from Oscillospiraceae bacterium, assembly GCA_019420135.1. GTDB lineage: Bacteria > Bacillota > Clostridia > Oscillospirales > Ruminococcaceae > Gemmiger. The sequence goes on from JAHZHS010000220.1 coordinate 686, forward strand.
CGGCTCTATCTGGTGGGCACCATTTTCGTCCAGACCTCCCTTGGCCTCAATGCTTTCATCAATGCCCAGGGCTATGCACTGGTGGGCATGCTCACCGTCATCATCGGTGCAGTGCTCAACATCATTCTGGACCCTGTCTTTATGTTCGGGCTGAACATGGGCGTGTCGGGGGCTGCGCTGGCGACCATCCTTTCCCAGGCGGTCTCAGCCGCGTTCACTGTGTGGTTTCTGTGCAGCAAACACACCTATCTGCGTCTCAAGACCAAAAATCTGCGTCCGGTGGCCAAGACTCTTGTTCCCAGCCTGGTACTGGGGCTTTCTCCCTTTGTCATGCAGCTCACCGAGAGCGTCATCCAGATCAGCTTCAACACCCAGCTGCAGCTCTACGGCGGCGATGTGGCCGTGGGCGCCATGACCATCCTGTCCAGCGTGATGCAGTTTTCCATGCTGCCGCTGCAGGGGCTGACCCAGGGCGCCCAGCCCATCTCCAGCTTCAACTTCGGCGCCGGAAAGATCGACCGGGTGGTCAAAACCTTCCGGATCCTGCTCATTTCCTGCCTGCTCTATTCCACGGCGCTGTGGGCGGTCTGTGAGTTTGTGCCCCAGCTCATTATCGGCATCTTTACCCCCGCCGACGGTTCTCTTGGAATCTACACCCGGACAGCCCTGCGCATCTATATGGGAGCGGGCTGCCTGCTGGGGGCGCAGACCGCCTGCCAGCAGACCTTTGTGGCCCTGGGCAAGGCGGGAGTCAGCCTTTTCCTGGCGGTACTGCGCAAGATCATTCTGCTGGTGCCGCTGATCTTCCTGCTCCCGCATATTCTGCCCATCTCCCAGGATATCGCCGTCTTTACGGCGGAACCGGTGGCCGATACCCTGGCGGTCATCACCACCAGCACCATGTTTGCCATTGTCTTCGGCAGGATCGTCCGCAACTGGAAGGCAAAGCAGAACACCAACGTCTGACCTGTGCCCCACGGCACAAAGGAGAACCCATGCCCCAGTTTCTGCCCCTCGCCGCCGCCCTCTGGCTGGCGGCCATGAACCTCATCGCTCTGCTCCTCATGGCGTGGGACAAGTCCTGCGCCCGGAAACACCGCCGCCGTATCCCGGAGAGGATGCTGTTCCTGCCCGCCGTGCTGGGCGGCGCCGCCGGGGGATGGGCGGGCATGTACCTGTTCCATCACAAGACCCGTCACTGGTACTTTGTGGTGGGAATGCCGCTGCTGCTGGCCTGTCATGTGGCGCTGGCCCTGCTGCTGGGCGGGTGGTTTGCCTGAATCAAATATACAAAAAGCCCCCGCCGGGATTTCCCGGCGGGGGCTTTGCAATGCGTTGTCAGATCAGGAGCGATCAGGCCTTGTTGGCGCTGCCGAACAGCTCGATCTTCTCGCGGACCTTCTCCATGATAGCGTCGGCGCCCGGCTTGAGCAGCTTGCGGGGGTCGTAGCCCTTGCCCTGCTGATCCTTGCCGGCCTCGATGTAGGCGCGGGTAGCCTCAGCAAAGACCAGCTGGCAGTCGGTGTTGACGTTGATCTTGCAGACACCCAGGCTGATGGCCTTCTGGACCATGGCATCGGGAATGCCGGTGCCGCCGTGCAGGACCAGAGGAATGTTGTTGGTGGCCTTGTGGATGCGGTCGAGAGCCTCGAAATCCAGGCCCTTCCAGTTGTCGGGGTAGATGCCGTGGATGTTGCCGATGCCGGCAGCCAGGAAGTCAACGCCCAGAGCGGTGATGCGGGCGCACTCCTCGGGGTCGGCGATCTCGCCGGCACCCACGACACCGTCCTCAACGCCGCCGATGGAGCCGACCTCAGCCTCGATGGACAGGCCCTTGTCGTGAGCGTACTCAACCAGCTCCTTAGTCTTGGCCACGTTCTCCTCGATGGGATAGTGGGAACCGTCGAACATGATGGAGGTGAAGCCGGCGTCGATGCAGGCCTTGGCGCCCTCGTAGGTGCCGTGATCCAGGTGCAGAGCCACAGGAACGGTGATGCCCAGGCTCTCATCCATGGCGCGGACCATGGCGGCAACGGTCTTGAAGCCGGTCATATACTTGCCGGCGCCCTCAGAGACGCCCAGGATGACCGGGCTCTGCATGGCCTGGGCCTGGAGCAGGATGCTCTTGGTCCATTCCAGGTTGTTGATGTTGAACTGCCCGACGCCATAGTGGCCGTCACGTGCCTTGAGCAGCATATTGGTTGCGTTTACCAGCATAATTAAAACCTCCCTGCGATCTTGAGCCGTGACATGACGCATCCGGCCCCGTCCGCGTTTTGCCGCCGCCGGAACCGTCCCCGCCCGCCCGGCTCCTCGAGCCAAACGGATCGAAAAGCGCGTTTGTGCGCTTGTCTGGTCTCATTATATCCCGGCATTGACAAAAAATCAACAGCTTTGCCCCGGTTCGCGGGGTAAAGTTTTTCCTTTTGGGGATTTTGCCGTATCCACGGC
>JAHZHS010000221.1 GCA_019420135.1 Oscillospiraceae bacterium
CGGGCTTGCAGACGACGATCATCTCCTGCTTCTCGAACTGGTGGATGCGGTAGACGCCGCGCTCCTCGATGCCGTGGGCGCCCTTCTCCTTGCGGAAGCAGGGAGAGTAGCTGGTCAGGGTCAGGGGCAGCTTGGCGCCGTCCAGCGTCTGGTCGATGAAGCGGCCGATCATGGAGTGCTCGGAGGTGCCGATGAGGTAGAGGTCCTCGCCCTCGATCTTGTACATCATGGCGTCCATCTCGGGGAAGGACATGACGCCCTGCACCACGTTGCCATGGATCATGAAGGGCGGGATGACATAGGTGAAGCCCTTGTCGATCATGAAGTCCCGGGCGTAGGCCAGGACAGCCTCATGCAGGCGGGCGATGTCGCCCAGCAGGTAGTAGAAGCCGTTGCCTGCCACCCGGCCGGCGGCGTCCAGATCAATGCCGTCGAAGCTCTCCATGATGTCCACATGGTAGGGGATGGGATAGTCGGGCACCACCGGATCGCCGAAGCGCTGGACTTCCACATTATAGCTGTCGTCGGGGCCGATGGGCACGCTGGGGTCGATCATCTGGGGGATGGTGTACATGATCTCCTGGATGCGGGCCTTGAGCTCGTCCTCCTTGGCTTCCAGCTCCTTCAGACGGTCAGCCTGGGCGGTGACCTGCTTCTTCACTTCCTCGGCCTCGGCAGCCTTGGAGGGATCCTTCTTGGCCTGGCCCATGAGCATGCCGATCTGCTTGGACAGCTTGTTGCGGTTGGCGCGCAGGCCGTCCGCCTCACCGATGGCCGCGCGGTACTCGGCGTCCAGGGCGATGACCTCGTCCACCAGGGGCAGCTTGGCGTCCTGGAATTTCTTCTTGATGTTCTCCTTGACCTCGTCGGGATGTTCCCGGACAAAACGGATATCCAACATGGTTTCCCACTCCTTCAGTGACTGTGAATTTGAATCGGAATTACTGGGGTTCTATGCTTCTGCGGCTTTATACGCCGTCGGCGGACTCGGGATCGTACTGACCCAGCAGCTCGGCAAATTTGGAGAGCTGGGCGTCGGAGTAAAAGTCGATCTGCAGGGTGCCCCGGCCCTCCTTGTACTGGATGCGCACCTCGCTGCCGGTCACGTCCTTGAGGGCGGCTTCCAGCTCGGTGGCGATCTTGGGCCGGGTGAAGGCATCCTCCGCCGGTTTGGGCGCCCGGGGCGGGCGGGAAAGCCGGCGGCAGAGGGCTTCGGTCTGGCGGACGTTCATGCCCTTGGCCTCGATCTGCTGGGCGGCGGATTCGATGAGGCCGGGATCGGACAGGCCCAGCAGGGCTTTGGCGTGGCCGGTGCTCAGCTTGCCGGTGCGGACCTGCTGGCGCACCGGGTCGGGCAGGGCCAGCAGGCGCAGGGTGTTGGCCAGGGCGCTGCGGCTCTTGCCCAGCCGCTTGGCGGCGGTCTCCTGGGTGAGGCCGTACTTGTCGATGAGCTGCTGGCAGCCCTCGGCCTCCTCGATGGGGTCCAGGTCCTCCCGCTGCAGGTTCTCGATCAGGGCCAGGGCGGCAGCCTGTTCGTCGGTGACGTCCTTGATGAGCACAGGGACCTCGTCCAGACCCGCCATCCGGGCGGCGCGCCAGCGCCGCTCCCCCGCGATGATGATGTAGCCGGGGCCCGCCTTTTTGGGCCGCACCGCAATGGGCTGAAGCAGACCGTTCTCGGCAATGCTCTGGGAGAGCTCGGCCAGGGTGGTCTCGTCAAAGGTTTTGCGGGGCTGTTCGGGGTCGGGCTCGATCTCCCGCACAGGGAGGCTGGTCACCGATGCGTCGTCGGCGGAAGGTTCCGGCAGGTCGGCAAACAGGCTGTCCAGGCCTCTGCCCAGTCCGCCTTTGGGTCTTGGCATTTTCCATTACCCCTTTCTTCCCGGTATGGGATCAGTCTTTTTCGTTGGCGGCCAGGAATTCCCGGGCCATGGCCATGTAGGCTTCGCAGCCCTTGCCGTTGGGTTCATAGAAGTTGATGGGCATGCCGAAGCTGGGGGCCTCGGACAGGCGGACGGTGCGGGGGATCACGCTCTTGTACACCTTGTTGCCGTAGTATTTCTTGACCTGGGACACCACCTGCATGGTGAGGTTGAGGCGGCCTGCGTACATGGTGAAGAGGACGCCCTCGATGTCCAGGTAGCGGTTGTATTTTTTGCGCACCGTCTTGAGGGTGTTCATCAGTTCGGAGAGGCCTTCCAGGGCGTAGTATTCGCACTGGATAGGGATGAGCACCGTATCGCAGGCGCACAGGCCGTTGAGGGTGAGCAGATCCAGCGACGGCGGGCAGTCGATGAAGATATAGTCGTACAGCGGCACCACGGGGGCCAGCGCCGACCGCAGGCAGAATTCCCGGCGTTCCACCGACACCAGTTCGATGCCGGCGCCGGCCAACTCAGTGTTGGAGGGGATGATGTCGGCGTTGAACTGGGTTTTGACGATGGCTTCCCGCACGTCGGTCTCGCCCAGCAGGCAGGAATAGATGCTGGAGGTGACGGTATGTTTGGCCACGCCGTAGCCCGATGTGGTGTTGCCCTGGGGGTCCAGATCGACGACGAGGACTTTTTTGCCCAGCGCCGCAATGCAGGACGACAGGTTGACGACGGTGGTGGTTTTGCCCACACCGCCCTTTTGGTTTGCCACTGCCACGACTTTTGCCATTGAGCCTGTACCTTTCCTTTCCCATTGTGCCGGTTTACGGATTGCGTCAATGCTAAAATTATAGCACAGGAAGCGGCCAATAAAAAGGGCAGAAGCATAATTTTTGCGTTTTTTCCGGGTTTTGAGGGGGCTTGGGGGCGGCAAATTTCGATTTTGGCGGGAAATGGGGTGATTTTTTCTGTTTTTTGTGTTTGGGAAGGGGTGGGAGACGGATTTTTTTCTTTGGGGAGGCAGGAAATGTTTGGGGAGGCGGGCGGTTGGTTTCAGGCCTGACGGATTTGAAATTTTTATTGGGTAACCCCTTGTGTGGGTGTGGTACGACGCTTCGGGCGGGCAACAGTTTTGCCGGGGCCTTCCTTCTTTCGCCGCCGAAAGAAGGAAGCAAGAAAGGC
>JAHZHS010000222.1:0-315 GCA_019420135.1 Oscillospiraceae bacterium
GGGTCGATCCCGACATGATGGCGTCCATGCCCAAGGGCCTGACCGCCGCCACCGGTATGGACGCTCTGACCCACGCCATTGAGGGCTACATCACCAAAGGCCACTGCACTATCTCCGACATGTTCCATCTGGAGGCCATCCGCCTGATCAGCGAAAACCTGCGCGGTGCTGTCCAGAATACCCCGGAAGGCCGTGAGGGCATGGCTCTGGGCCAGTACATTGTGGGTATGGGCTTCTCCAACGTGGGCCTGAGCATCGTCCACAGCATGGCCCACGGCCTGTCCGCCCTGTACGACACCCCCCACGGTGTGGCCT
>JAHZHS010000222.1:325-3041 GCA_019420135.1 Oscillospiraceae bacterium
AACAAGAGCGTGGCCGGTGAGCGTTACCGCGCGGTAGGCAAGGCCATGGGCGTGGAGGGCATTGACGCCATGACCGACGCCGAGGCCGCCGACGCCACCATCGCCGCCGTCAAGAAGCTCTCCGCCGACGTGGGCATTCCCGCCAACCTGCAGGGCATCCTGAAGGAGGAGGACATCCAGTTCCTGGCCGAGTCCGCCTTTGCCGACGCCTGCTGCCCGGGCAATCCCCGCGACACCAGCGTGGAGGAGATCAAGGAGCTGTACAAGAGCCAGCTGTAATTGCAGCAAAATGCCGGGCGGACAAATCCCGTCCGGATAAAAACGACGCCAGCCCCCGTCCGCTTGCCGGACGGGGGCTGGCGTTTTTGTGTGCAGGCGGCAGGGAAAACTCAGTTCTCCTGCGTGCCGAAGATCCGTTTTTTTACTGCCTGGCCGGTGGGAGTGGCGGCAAGCCCGCCCTGGGCGGTCTCACGCAGGGAACAGGGGAGCGCCTCGCCCACCTCCCGCATGGCGTCGATGCACTCGTCCACGGGGATGCGGCTGCGGATGCCCGCCAGGGCCATCTCCGCCGCTGTGAAGGCCACGGCGATGCCGCCCACGTTGCGCTTGACGCAGGGCACTTCCACCAGTCCGGCCACCGGGTCGCAGACCAGACCCAGCTGGTTTTTCAGGGCCATGGCACAGGCGTCGGCGCACTGGCGGGGGGAACCGCCGTTCACTTCCACCAGAGCCGCAGCAGCCATGGCGGCGGCGGAACCGCACTCCGCCTGGCAGCCGCCCTGAGCCCCTGCGATGAAAGCCCGGTTGGCGATGACCATGCCGATGGCCCCCGCCGTGAACAGCGCCATGACGGTCTGATGCTCGGTGCAGCGGCCCTCGTCCAGCACCGACAGCAGGGTGCCGGGGATGATGCCGCAAGACCCGGCGGTGGGGGCGGCGACGATCTTGCCCATGCAGGCGTTGTACTCGGATACAGCCAGGGCCCGGGCGATGGCATGGTTGAGGAAGGGGCCGGTCAGTCCGCCGGTGGCGGCGTAGGCCTGCATTTTGGCGGCATCCCCGCCTGCGAGGCCCGATGCCGAGCGCAGATCGGGAGCCATGCCCGCCTGGACGGCCTTCTGCATGACCTTGAGGCTGTCCAGCATCCGGGCATAGAGAGCCTCGGGGGAGGCCTCCATCTGCCCGGCCTGGTCGGCCAGCACCACCTGGGAGATGGGCTGCCCGGACTCCTCCGCCGCGCGGCAGAGGCTTTCGATGGTATCATATGTCAACATGGCGTTCACCTCGCTTGCAGGGTTAAACCGCCTCGATCAGCTCGACGCTGATGACGTTGGGCAGCACTTTCAGACTGTCGGTCAGAGCAGGGGGAACATCGCCGTCTACCTCGATGGTCATGACGGCGTGGCCGCCTTTCTGAGGGCGGGAGAGCTGAAAGTTGCCGATGTTCAGCCCCGAACAGGCCATGACGTTGGTGATGGCCGCGATGACGCCGGGCACGTCGTGGTGCAGCACAATGAGGGTATTGTACTGGCTGGTCACGGCCACCCGCATGCCGTTGATCTCGCTGACTAGAATGTTGCCGCCGCCCACCGACGCGCCCTGGATCACCGAGGTGTGCCCCTGGGCATCGGTCAGGGCGATGCGGGCGGTGTTGGGATGGGCCCCCGGCAGATTGGCGGTGTGGAAAGAGTATTCCAGACCCTGCTCGTCGGCCAGCTGCAGTGAGGTGCGGATGCGCTCGTCATCGGGGTTCATGCCCAGGATTCCCGCAATGAGGGCCTTGTCGGTGCCGTGGCCCCGGTAGGTCTGGGCGAAGGAACCGCAGAGGGTAATGTCGGCCCGGACAGCGGGAGCGCCCAGAATTTTGCGGGCCACCTGGCCCAGCCGCGCCGCCCCTGCTGTGTGGGAGCTGGAAGGCCCGATCATGACCGGGCCGATGATGTCGAATACATTCATGGAATTGTTCGCTTTCTGCAGCCGGAATGTCATACCCGGCTGCCTGTGGTTTGCAGCGCGGGGAGGACACCGTCTGTCCCCTCCGCGCAGACATACTAACAGTATAGCGTGTTGAGAAGGGTCTGCCAATACGAAACCGCAAATTTTTGTGCGCGGCAGGGGGACTGGCGGGACAAAACAATGCCTTGCAGTCCCAATGCCGCGGGCGGCCTGTATGCCTGCTCTGTATGCCTGCATGGAAAAAAACTCCCCGCCGGGCAAAGACCGCCCGGCGGGGAGCCGTATTGTCTGATCGGAATGGATTAAGAGTCGGAGTCCAGCTTGAGGATGGCGGTGAAAGCCTCGCTGGGCAGGTTGACGGTGCCCAGCTGGCGCATCTTCTTTTTGCCTTCCTTCTGCTTTTCCAGAAGCTTCTTTTTGCGGGTGATGTCGCCGCCGTAGCACTTGGCCAGAACGTCCTTGCGCATGGCCTTGACGGTCTCCCGGGCGATGACCTTGCCGCCCACCGCTGCCTGGACGGGGATCTCAAAGAGGGCGCGGGGAATGTTTTCCTTCAGCTTTTCGCAGATACGGCGGCCCTTGGCGTAGGCGTTGTCCGCAAAGACGATGAGGGACAGAGCATCCACCAGGTCGCCGTTGAGCAGGAAGTCCAGCTTGACCAGCTTGGATTCGTGCCAGTCCTCCCACTCGTAGTCGTAGCTGGCGTAGCCGCGGCTGCGGCTTTTGATGGCGTCGAAGAAGTCGTAGACGATCTCGCCCA
>JAHZHS010000223.1 GCA_019420135.1 Oscillospiraceae bacterium
CGCTGCTGCTGGGCGGTACGGTCGGCGCCTTCTACTATATGACCGGGCAGGACGACATGCCGGAGGAGAGTGCCACCTTCGGCGGAGTCGCTCTGCAAAACGCCGGCTACGACTGGAAAGTCCCCATTTTCGGCGGGGTGGTGTACAGGAGTTTCTACTCACCCTCCACCCTCAGCCAGCAGAAGCTGGGTGATTTCGGCAACACGCGGCCGGAACTGGTGCTGCCCTCCTGGGTCGGCCAGGCGGACATGACGCTGACTGGCCCCGACGGCACCACGGCCTTCCAGGGCAGCGCCCAGGACTACGCCGATTTTGTCTACACGGCCAACGGGGAGTACACCCTGCAGCTGACCCTGCGCCAGCTCAGCGAGGAAAAGCCCGCCAAGCCCCTGGGATGGTATCTGTACCAGGCAAACTTCACCGTGAATTTTGAACCGCAGGTTACCCTGAGCGCGGATCGCGCCACCCAGGGCGACGTGGTGGCCATCCTGCTGACGGGCATCCTGGACGGCACCCCCGAGGCCGAGACCGACCTGGGCAGCGTCTGGTTCCGCCCGGTTACCGGCGGCTGGATGGGTTACATCCCGGTGACCTACAATGCCGAAGGCGGCAAACATGACATCACCGTCCGCTGCGGCGAGACGGAACTTCAGGTCACGCTGACCGTCAGTGCCATGCAGTACGGCAATGTGGTCAGCGAGCCGTCGGAACCCTCCAGCGCCGCAGCGTCGGAAGCGTACCGCAACGCCATCTGGCCGCTGTACCAGTCGTCGGAGGAAGGCAAACTCTGGTCGGGCTCCTTCCAGGCTCCCAGCGAGGGCGGCATTGCCGTCAACTACGGCACCATTTATATGGTCAACGGCACCCGGGACGGCCAGTCCACCGGTCTGACCTACGCCGCGCCCAACGGCAGTGACGTGTTCAGCCCCCAGGCGGGCAAGGTGGTCTATGCCGGCACGCTGGAGGTCAGCGGCGGCACGGTGGTCATCGACCACGGCTGCGGTGTCAAGAGCTATCTGTTCGGCCTGGGCGAGGTCACGGCCCAGCGCGGGCAGACCGTCGCCAAGGGCGATGTGGTGGGCAAGGCCACCGATCAGCACGATCTCATCTATGAAGTCCGCATCGGCAACAAGTCGGTCAACCCCGAAAAGATCCTTTCGGGCAAGAGTGGACTGCAATACAAGGAAAACATGTAAACAGGCACAGAGCCTGGCATTGACAGGCAAATTTCAGGGTGGCAGAGTATGAGCGAAGAAAAGCAGGAGAATACCGCACAGCAGGGGGCGGACAAGGCCGCATCCACGGCACAGCCGGCTGAGAGCGGGAAGGCTTCCGGCAATCCGGTTGAGGAGTCCAAAGGGGCGCAGCCGGGGCAGAACCAGAAAAAATCCGGCGGTACCAGCAGTGCCCGCCGGCGTCGCAAGCGGGGGAAATCCTCCCGCAAGGGCCGTGCCAGCGGTGCGTCCGGCGGGCAGAATCAAAGCGGACAGCAGAGTAAACCCAAGCCGGAACCCAAACCAGAACCGGCGACGGAGGAAAAACCGATCGCACCGGCCGCCGAGGACGCGCCAGCAGGCAAAGAAACGCCGGACAAGGCGGCTGCGGCGGAAAAAACCACCCTCTCGGCGGAGGAGCTGCGCAAGGAAAAAGCCCGCAGAGCCGCGGAAAAGCAGTCGGAGCAGGACCGGGAGCGAGCCTCCCAGCCCAAAAATCCGCAGCCTCCCGAAACTCCGCCGGCCTGGCCGGTGGCAGGGGCGGAGGAACCGGCCCCTGCCGAACCCGGTCCGACGGAGGAACAGCCCTCTGATGAGGAGACTGCCGCCCCCGATGAAGCTCAGCAGGCCCGGGTGGCGGAGATCTCCCGGACGGTACAGGTCTCGGTGGAGCAGATCCTGGCCGGGGCGGAACAGGCTGCCGCTGCCGATGAGGACACGGACGGCGACGGGGGCGAGGAGTCCTTCACCGTTGCCGACCGCGCAGGGGATGTGGGCCGCAGCCTGGTCCGCTGGCTGGTGCTGGTGTTCGGGGCCATCCTGATCATTGCGGCGGTGGGCGTGGGCTGGCTGTACTGCAATGCCTCGGACGAAAACCTTCCCCAGATCACCGTCTCCTTTGATGGACAGACAGTGGAAACTGCTTCGTACAGCTGGCATGTTCCCGTGGTGGGCAACAGCCTCAAGCGCACCTATTCCGAAACCTACCATCGGGAGCCGGTGGAGCTGTCCAATACGGTGGACACCTCCTCGCCGCTGCTGACGGTGTCTCCGTCGGGATACAAGATGACACTGACCATCACCGACGAAGAGGATGAGGAAGTGTTCAGCGGCACTCCCAACGACTACCGCAAGTTCAGCTTCCCCGCCAACGGAACCTACAACGCAAAACTGGTGATCAGCACCGAGACGGGCTCCAGCCAGAATGCGGCCATCACCGGAGAACAGACCTATCTGTTCCAGTTCACGGTGGGCATCCGTCCTACCGTTCGGCTCAATACCCGGACGGTGGCGCAGGGCGGCATTGCCAGCGTGCGGGTCTCCAACCTGCAGTCGGATGAGGCGCCGACCATCTCCGGCACACTGAGCAGCACCGACTTCGTCCAGCTGGGCGATGCCTGGTGGGCATTTGTTCCCGTCCCCTACGACCAGACGGTGGGCGGTTATGTCCTGCAGGTCACCGCCGACGGATACAGTGAGAATCTGGAACTCAGCGTCACGGCAGCAAACTTCGGGTACAGCGATGTGTCCAGCAACCGCCAGCGCGTCAGCCCCTACCTGGGGGAGGAGGACATCCCCGCCCAGGTCAAGGCCCTGTTCGACACGGCAGACCCGGAACTCTACTGGGTGGAGAACGGCTTTGTCCAGCCGTTTTTGCGCACCATTGATGTGAAGCTGGCCTACGGTGCCCCCGAGTATGTGGGCCGCACCCGCACCGAGCGCACCGCGGAAATCGACAACGGCACCGGCCGTGTGGCTGAAAATGTGGTGGTCAACACCCGCTGGGGCGATACCATCATCAGCCC
>JAHZHS010000224.1:0-487 GCA_019420135.1 Oscillospiraceae bacterium
TGAAGCGGGGGATATCCTTCGCAGGGACGCTGCCGTAGAAAGTGACGCAGTCCCCGGCGCCCAGCTCGTCCACCAGACGGGCGAGATCCTCCCGGCTCATGCCGTCGCCCACCAGCAGAAGATGCAGATCGGAAGCCCCCAGGCTCCGGGCCCGGCACACCGCACGGATGACGGTGTCCAGACTCTGGGCGGGGGTAAAGGTCCCGGTAAACACCAGATTGAACTGCCCGCCGAACCGCTCTGCCAGCGCCGCGTCCTCGATAGGCTCGGCGTAAAAATCCTCGCAGTACTGGGGGATGACAGCCACATCGGCGGCAGATTTGCCGGTGCGCTGGCACAGACGCTTCTGCAGGGGCTCGCTCATGGCAATGAGACGGTCGCAGCGGCGGTAGAGCCAGTCGCTGACCCCCTGGGCCACCGAGCGCAGGAATTTGTTTTTCACCGGCAGTACGCTGTACGGGTTTTCCGGCCAGATGTCCAGCACGTC
>JAHZHS010000224.1:497-2996 GCA_019420135.1 Oscillospiraceae bacterium
GGGCGTAGACCACAGCAGGCCAGCACATGAGCACCGGGCTGGTGTTGAAGCAGAACACCGCGTCATAGCCTCCCGGCAAACGGTTCAGGGACCACCGGGCGTTCCAGGGCCAGCTGACATAGTTCAGGAAAATGCGCACCGAGGTGTTGCCCTTGCGGGGAACCTCCTTGCAGCGGAACACCTGCGCAGTGCGGAAATGTTCCTCAAAGGGGCCGTGGGCGTCGTAGCCGTCAAACCATTCTCCCTTGGGATAGTTGGGCAGGCCGCACAGCACATCCACCTCGATGCCATCTGAGAGAAAACCTTCCACAATGTCGTTGATGCGGAAATTCTCCGGCCAGAAATGCTGTGTCACGACCAGAATGCGCTTGCGCATGCGGGCAACGTCCTTTCAGTTTTTGCGCCACACCATCTTGTTGACCACGCCGGTGTAGCTCTGGATGATCTTGACGACCTTGTTGGAAACATCCTCGGTATAATAGGGCACCGGGATGCCCAGATCGCCGTTGTCGTTCATGGCAACGGCAGTTTCCACGGCCTGCTCCACGCCGCCCTCGGCGATGCCGGCCAGCACAAAGCAGCCTTTGTCCAAAGCCTCGGGGCGCTCGGTGGAGGTGCGGATGCAGACGGCAGGGAAGGGATGTCCCACGCTCAGGAAGAAGCTGGACTCCTCCGGCAGGGTGCCCGAGTCGCTCACCACACAGAAGGCGTTCATCTGCAGGTGGTTGTAGTCGTGGAAGCCGAGAGGCTCATGGAGTTTGACCCGGGGGTCCAGCTGGAACTGCATGGCGTCCAGGCGCTTGCGGCTGCGGGGATGGCAGGAGTAGAGGATGGGCATGTCGTAGGTCTCGGCCAGATGGTTGATGGAGGTGAACAGGTCGATGAAGTTCTTTTCGGTGTCGATGTTCTCCTCCCGGTGGGCGGACAGCAGCATATATTTGTGCGGTTCCAGCCCCAGACGTTTCAGCACGTCACTGGCCTCGATCTTTTCCAGATTGGCATGCAGCACTTCGGCCATGGGGCTGCCCGTCACAAAGGTGCGCTCCTTGGCGGTGCCCTCGGCGTTCAAGTAGCGGCGGGCATGCTCGGAGTAGCACATGTTCACGTCGGCAATGTGGTCCACAATGCGGCGGTTGGTCTCCTCGGGCAGGCACTCGTCAAAGCAGCGGTTGGCGGCCTCCATGTGGAAGATGGGAATGTGCAGCCGCTTGGCGCCGATGGCAGACAGACAGCTGTTGGTGTCGCCCAGAATCAGCAGGGCGTCGGGTTTCTGCTCCACCATCAGGGCATAGCTCTTGGCAATAATGTTTCCGATGGTCTCGCCCAGGTCCTTGCCCACCGCGTCCAGATAGAAGTCCGGCGCCCGCAGGCCCAGATCCTCAAAGAAGATCTGGTTGAGGTTGTAGTCGTAGTTCTGCCCCGTGTGGACGAGGATCTGGTCAAAATATTTATCGCACTTTTTGATGACGGCAGACAGACGGATGATCTCCGGCCGGGTGCCGATGATGGTCATAAGTTTCAGCTTTTTCATCTTTCAGCAATCCTTGTCATTGGAATAGGAAACGGACGGACGTCACGCCGCCCGCAGTTGACCCGTGCGTCGTGTCCGGTGACAAACAACCGGGGAACCGCCTTATGGCTGCGGACACGACCAAGCCTCCCGCTATCAAAAGGACAAATCCGCGGCGTCCAAAGACTGCCGCCCGGTCAGACCGGCAGGGGGTAGGTGTCCGGGTGGTCGGGGTCAAAGGCCTCGTTGGCCCACATGACCGTCACCATCTCGCCGGCGCCCACGTTTTCAATGTTGTGGGTGTAGCCGCAGGGAATGTCCACCACCTGCAGCTTTTCGCCGCTGACCCGGTACTCGATGACCTGGTCCGAGAAAATCTGCCGGAAGCGGATGATGCCCTCGCCCTTGACGACGAGGAACTTCTCATTCTTGGTGTGGTGCCAGTGGTTGCCCTTGACGATGCCGGGCTTGGAGATGTTCACGCTGACCTGGCCGCGCTCAGGGGTACGCAGAAACTCGGTAAAGCTGCCCCGGTTGTCGCAGTGCATGTTCAGGTCGTAGGCAAACCCGTCCTCCGGCAGATAGGACAGATAGGTGGAGTAGAGCTTTTTTGTAAAGCTGCCTGCCGTCAGTTCCGGCACTGCCAGGGTAGGCAGGCCGTCGGTGCCGAGAGCCCTGGCAGCGGCGCCGCCCCGGGCCCTGGCAAAGCCCTCAATGGTGGCGGCCAGAGCACCCAGCGTGGTGCGGTGGACGGGATGGATGCGGCAGATGCCCTCCTCATCCCGCTCCGCTTCGCCGCGCTCCATGGCGTCCAGAATGCAGGCCACCACATCGTCGATGTAGACTAGCGGAAGCTCGTAGTCGGGATCCCGGACCTGAATGGGCAGCCCGTGGGCAATGTTGTGGCAGAAAGTTGCCACAACGCTGTTGTAGTTGGGGCGGCACCACTTGCCGAACACACCTTCCATGCGGAAGACATACACCGGCGC
>JAHZHS010000225.1 GCA_019420135.1 Oscillospiraceae bacterium
ACGGCCACTCGTGCCGGATACCGTTCCATTGATACCGCGCAGTGCTATGGAACCGGGCGCGAGGTCGGCCTTGCCTGCCGAAACAGCGGGGTGCCGAGAGAACAGCTGTTCGTAACGACAAAGCTGTGGGCCTGCCACGGCTATACGGATACGCTGCGTTCCATCGACCGTTCTTTGCAAGCGCTGCAGATGGACTACATGGACCTGTTGCTGATACATGAGCCGACGGGGGATGTCCATGAAATCTACCGGGCCATGGAAACGGCATACCGGGATGGCAGGCTGCGTGCCATCGGCGTCTCCAACTTTTTGGAGGAACGGTATCTGGACCTGGTCAATCACTGCAAGGTGATCCCGGCGGTCAATCAGGTGGAAACCCACGTATTCCGTCAGCAGAAAAAGCTTCGGAAACTGGAATGCCAGATTGGTACAAAGCACGAGAGCTGGTCGCCGCTGGCCTGTGGACAGCACGGAATCTGGAACAATCCAGCGCTGCTTGCCATAGCACAGCGGCATGGACGAAGCGTTTCTCAGGTAGCCCTGAGATTTCTCACCCAGCAGGGGATTGTGGTCATTCCCAAAAGTACAAGCCTTCAACACATGAAAGACAACCTTGCCTCCCTGGAGTTTGATCTGGACCCGTCCGAAATGCAGGCGTTGGAAGGGCTGGAGGAAGGCCGGAGCCTGTTTGGATGGTGGTAAGGAGAGAGGAAAGAGAGCAATGGCAAAACGCATTTTGATTTTGAACGGGGCGGCCAGAAAGAACGGCAATACCGCCAGACTGGTCAGGGCTTTTGCGGAAGGCGCCCGCAGTGCCGGGCATTCCGTCCATGAGTTTTACCTGGACGGGATGCAGATCCACAGCTGCAAGGGCTGTCTGCATGCCGGGCGGGACGCCCATAGCCCCTGCACGCAAAAGGACGATATGGATCAGATTTATTCGGTGTTTGCAGACTGCGATGTGGTGGTGTTTGCCTCCCCGGTCTATTTCTGGACCATCACCGGCCCTCTCAAGACAGCGGCAGACCGGTTGTATGCGGAACTGGAATGCCTGGGGTACGCGGACTTTCCCAGGGAAAGCGTACTGCTGATGACAGCGGGCGGCGCTGACTATTCCCAGGCCGTCACCTGGTATCGGACCTATGAGCGCAATCTGAGGTGGAAAAACCGGGGCGAAGTTTTGGGGAGCGGAAAAGAGGAAGCCGCCTATCGGCTGGGGGCTTCCCTGTAACAAAAGTTCACACAAGGAAAGAAAGGAACGGATCACGATGGAAAAGACAATTTTTGTTGTTGGTGCAGGAAAAGGTCTGGGCAACGCCGTTGCCCGCAAGTTTGGGGAGAATGGTTTCGGTGTGGTACTGATGAGCCGCAGCGCGGAGCATCTGGCCGGTTACCGGGAGGAGATGCAGAGCCAGGGCCTCGAGGCGGAAACGCTGGTGCTGGACACCGCTGACCAGACGGCTCTGGCGGCGGCCCTGCAGCAGGCGGTAAAGACCTACGGCGTGCCGGATGTGCTGTTTTATAACGTGGGGATCACGGCGGCGGATAAGGACCTGCCCGGCGGTGTGGACGCGGATGTCATGCAGCAGCGGTATCAGGTGGATGTGCTGGGGGCGTATACCTGCATCCGGCAGCTGCTTGGAGAAGAGTTCAGCAAAAAGCAGGGCGCCATCCTGATTACCGGCGGCGGGTTGGCCATGTATCCCAGCGCCGAGTATCTCCCTCTTTCCATGGATAAAGCTGCGCTGCGGGCGATGGTGATGGCCCTTCACCCGGTCTGCCAGGCCCAGGGGGTATATCTTGGTTCTGTGCAGGTCTGCAATACCATCGGCGGCTCCGAGAAATACATGCCGGAGAAGATTGCGGATCAGTTCTGGAAACTGTATCAGGACCGCACAGACGCTGAGATTGTTTATTGAGCAGATCGATACGAGCAGCCACCCGGTTCCGGATGGCTGCTGTCTTTTTGGAGGAATATCTATGACAAAGGAAAACCTGCTCACAGGAAAACCCTGGAAGGCAATCCTGACCTTCATGTTCCCGGTGTTCATGGGATTGCTGCTCCAGCAGTTCTACAATACGGCGGACACCATCATCGTGGGCAATTTTGCCGGTGAGGCGGCACTGGCGGCGGTGGGGGCCTGCGGCGTTTTGACCATGGCTTTCCTGGCGCTGGCAAATGGCTTCTCGGCCGGAGCCTGCGTCCTGATCGCGCAGTCCTTTGGGGCAGGGGAGACCGCGACCATGCGCCGTCAGGCTTCCTCCGCCCTCCTTGTGATGGTGGGAATGGGAATGGCGGCCACGGTGGCGGGGGTACTCATCAGCCGTCTGGCGCTGCGCTACCTCCTTGCCACGCCGGAAAGTCTGCTCTCGATGGCAGATACCTATTTCAGGATCTATTCCCTGGGACTGGTATTCCAGTTTGGCTATAACATCGTCGCGGCCATTCTGCGCGGGATCGGCGACAGCAAGGCAACCCTCTATTTTCTTCTTGTTGCCAGCATCCTCAATGTGGCACTGGCCCTTGTGTTTGTCTGCATTTTCCGCATGGGAGTCAAGGGAGTGGCCATTGCGACGGACATCGCCCAAATGGCTTCCTGTGTGGCCGCCTTTGTGTATATGATGAAAAAATACCCCCTGTTCCGCTGGACCCCAAAAGAGTTCACGTTTGAATGGAATCTGGCCGGACTGACCTTGCAGCGCGGCTTTCCCATGGCACTGCAACAGCTGATCGTCTCGCTGGGATTTGTGTTTCTCCAACGAGCGGTCAACAGCTACGGGGAAGCTATGACGGCGTCCTTTTCCGGTGCGCAGAAAATCGAAACCGACATGACCCTTCCTGCCAGCGTGGTGAGGACACCCCAAGGACCCTATACGGCACAGAATATGGGCGCAGGAAAGCCAGAGCGGGTGATCACCGGCGCAAGGCAT
>JAHZHS010000226.1 GCA_019420135.1 Oscillospiraceae bacterium
CTGCTTCTGGCGGGCCAGGAACTGCTCATGCATGTTCTCGATCTTGAAGTCGGTCAGATAGCCGTACTTGATGGCTTCGCTGAGCATCATGCCGGGGTCGGAGGTGTGAACATGGCAGTTGGCCACATCGTCATCCTCAATGACCACAACAGAATCACCGTTGGATTCCAGGAAAGCACGCAGACGGGTGACGCTGGCGCCCTCGTCCTTGTGCAGCAGGAACTGGGTGCAGTAGCCGTTCTTGATGTCTTCGACCTTCATCAGGTCGTCGGCAAAAACGCCCTTGCCCGCAGCATTGCTGGAAACCTTGGGCTTGGCCGCAACCTCAACGCTCTGGATGACCTCACCACCGTCAAAGACCTGCTTCATGCCCTCAAACACCAGCATGATGCCCTGGCCGCCGGCATCCACGACGCCGGCCTTCTTGAGGACGGGCAGCAGATTGGGGGTATCCTCCAGAGCCTTCTGGCCGGCAGCAAGGACCTCATCCCACAGGGCGGGGACCTCAGTCTGGGTGCTGGCGGCAGCAGCCTCGGCTGCCAGGCGGGTGACGGTGAGGATGGTACCCTCGGTAGGCTTCATGACCGCCTTGTAGGCAGCGTCAACGCCCATCTGAAGCGCATTGGCCAGATCAGAGGCCTCCGCGTTGGTCTTGTCTTTGAGCGCCTTGGAAAAGCCGCGGAACAGCAGGCTGGTAATGACGCCGGAGTTACCGCGGGCGCCGCGCAGCATGGCAGATGCGGCGCATTTGCTGGCCTGGGCCACAGTGCAGTCATCGGGCAGGTTCTCCAGCTCACGGCAGGCGGCACCGATGGTCATGCTCATGTTGGTGCCGGTATCGCCGTCGGGCACCGGGAAAACATTCAGTTCGTCCACGCGGGTGCGCTGGTTGGAAATGTTGTTGGCGCCGGAAATCATTGCGTCACGCAGGATCTTGCCAGTAATCATGTAATAAACACCTCGTTGTTTGACTTTTACAATCAGATGCGCACAGCTGTCAGCCGGAGACGATGTCATCAACATAGACATCCACACGGGCGACTTTCAGCCCTGTGGCATGCTCGACCTCATCGCGCACACGGTGGGTAATGCTCTGGGTAATGGAGGCAATGTTCAGGCCATACCCGACTGTGATGTGCAGCGCAATGCGAAGCGCACCGTTTGTCTCCTCCACCGTGACACCCTGCTGCGGCAGGCTGCCGTGGCGCAGCGCCGAGCGCACCGTGCCCGACGCGGTGTTCTGGCCCATGGCGGCAATACCGTAACAATTTTTTGCGGCCTGGGCGACCAGACCCGAGAAATATTCGTTGGTCAGTGAAATGCTCCCGTAGGGGTTGACCTTGGTGATCATCGCCGATCCTCCTTACTATTGCAATCCACGCATAGCCCCGGTGGGGGCATCTGCCTGTATAATCAGGTTTATTATACACCATCCCGCAAGGTTTGAACAGTGGTAATTTTGCGGTTTCCCTGCATTTGTCCACAGAAATTGCCGCACTTTTTCGTCAGGTTTTGCGGGAGGATATTTTACAATCCATTCACAAAGTTCCCACGGCAGGCGCGTATACTTAACATGAACGGATCGAAAGGCAAGCTTGATCCATCATGGCCCGAAGCCCCCTTCCGGATTGGTACGGCCCGCAGGCCGGCGAATTTCCGTCAAAAGATCGCTCTTTTCCTGCAGTTTTTCCCTTCGAATTTGCGGAAAAGATTTCCTTCTTTTTACGTATTTTTGCTGTATTTCCGCCATTCTTTTTCTTTTACCGCTGAGTAAAAAGATCCTTTCTTTTCCGGACAAAAAGTCAGACCGGGCAGATCCCGATCCCGCCTTACCGCGCTTCGTGCCCAAACACAGAGCAAAGGAGACAAACCCATTATGAACCTGCTGTTTTTCCTTACCCCCAAGCAGGATGTCCTGTTCGTCTACGAGGACTTTACCCTTCGTCAGGCACTGGAAAAATGGTCCAACCAGCGCTTTGCCACTATCCCCGTCCTTCGCCGCAACGGCGAGTATATCGGTACCATCAGCGAGGGGGATCTTTTGTGGGGCATCAAAAACATTCACGGTCTCGACCTGGACGCCAGCGAGGACGTGCCCATCTCCAGCTTTCCCCGCCGCCGCAATTACAAGGCGGTGCCGGTGACCACCGACATGCGCACGCTGGTGGAGGCAACCGTCGATCAGAACTTCGTCCCCGTTGTGGATGACCGCAATGTCTTTATCGGCATTGTTCCCCGTACCGCCATCATCAAGTACATGCTGCGGCGGATGGATTCCAGCTCCGAAACCACCCAGATTTCCACCCGCGCCATCAAGAAACGCCTGATGCAGACCCACTCCTGACTCCCGCTGCGACCCTTGTTCCGGCTGCCGTTTGGCTGGAACAGGGGTTGTTTTTTGCATGAGGCCGGGCGCAGATCCGCTTTTTCTCCCCTGGTCCGGATTGCATTTTTATCGCATGTATCGCATGTAATCATACAAAAAGCCCGCTGCGGGGCATGTACCTCGCAGCGGGCTTTGCAGTGCATATCGAAGCGGAAATTACTTCAGCTCGACCTTGGCGCCGACTTCCTCCAGCTTCTTCTGGATCTCTTCGGCATCGGCCTTGGAAGCGTTCTCCTTCAGCTTGGCGTTCGGGGTCTCGACCAGCTTCTTGGCCTCCATCAGGGAAGCGCCGGTCAGCTCCTTAACAGCCTTGATGACCTGCATCTTGTTGCCGCCGACATCAGCCAGGATGACGTCGAACTCGGTCTTCTCTTCCTCAGCGGGAGCAGCAGCAGCGCCGGCAGCGGCGGGAGCAGCAGCGGCGACAGCAGAAACGCCGAACTCCTCGCAGATGGTGTCAACGAGCTCTTTCAGCTCAAGAACAGTCATAGTCTTGACAGACTCGACAATGGCAGTGATCTTCTCAGAAGCC
>JAHZHS010000227.1 GCA_019420135.1 Oscillospiraceae bacterium
CTGGTTGTCATTGTACTTCTTGTTGGAGGAATAAACATGCCCAAATATGATGAGGTCGTGATCCACAACGAAAACACCTCCTCCTATGCGATTCTGAAACACGTCCAGCCCGGTTCCGAAGTGTTGGAATTCGGCTGTGCCACCGGCTATATGACCCGCTATATGAAGGAAGAACTTCACTGCCGGGTCACCATCGTGGAATACGATGAGGAGTCTTTCCAGATGGCGCTGGCCTACGCTGAGGACGGTCTGTGCGGGGATGCGCAGGCCCTTGCCTGGTACGAAAAATTCAAGGACAAGCGCTATGACGTCATTCTCTTTGCCGATGTCCTGGAGCATCTGACCCAGCCGGACAAGGTGCTGGCCACGGCAGGCAAACTGCTGAAAGACACCGGCCATATCTATCTTTCCATTCCCAATATCACCCACAACGATATTCTGCTGAAAGCCTTTGCCGACCGGTTTGATTACACGCCGAAGGGCCTGCTGGACGACACCCATGTGCATTTCTGGGGCTACCGAAATCTGCGAGAACTGGTCGGGCAGGCCGGGCTTTGCATCCAGCGGGCGGAGGCCACTTATCGTCCCACCGGCGCTACCGAACAGGAACCCCTTTCCCTGCAGTACCAGGGTCCCAACGCCGGCCTGCTGCGCCGTCTGCTGCAGCAGCGGAAATGCGGCGAGGTATACCAGTTCCTTCTGACGCTGGCCAGGTCGGAGGACCCGGTAACCGATGAGGAATTTCACGCTCCCTCCATGGTCAGCCATCTGTACCTGGATACCGGCGACGGGTTCAGCGAACAGCAGGACCTGGCCCTTTCGGGGTATTCTCCTCTGGGCGACGGCGTCTACCATGTACACTATGAACTGCCCGCCACCCCCGGCCTGCGCAGTCTCCGCTTTGACCCCATTGAAAATCAGGGCTGCATCCTTCGCAGCCTGACGGTCCGGCAGGATGGGCGATCCCTTTGCTGCCGCCCGGTTTCTGGTATCCCGCTGGAGAACGGAATCCTCCTGCCCGATACCGACCCCATGTTTCTGGTGGAGGAACCGCAGGAGACATCCGCCATTGTCCTTGACGCGGAGATCCAGCTGGTGGGAGAAGAATACCTGTCCGCCCTGGAACAGGTCTGCCGCCGCTTTGAACAGCAGCAGAACGAGCTGGATACCATGCGCACCGAGAACGCCCGCCTGCAGGAACTGATCCGGGAACGGGATGCCTTGCAGCAGAAGGCCGACGCCCTGGCGCTGGAGAATCAGCGGGTGAGTGCGGACCTGGCCACCTGCAACATGCTGATCATGGACAAAGATAAATATATTCAGTATCTGGAAACGCAACTGCCCAAAAACCGCAACGTATTGAGGTCCGTAAAAAAGACGCTGGGCAAAGTTCCGCGCAAGGCAAAACAGCGGATCAAGCGCTTCCTTGGGCGCTGATCTTGAAAACAGGCATTTCGGCGTGGACGGGTTCCGCCGTCTGCGGATGAAATGTCAGGACGAGGCCGCCCCCCTCTCTGTATCTGTTTGCCCTCCTGCCGAACCGGAACGCTGCCCTCCATGAGGCGCCGTCCGACCAGGTAAAGCGGTATACGGATGCATTGGAACGCCCGCATTCCTGCTGCCGGACCCAGTGCTTTCTTTTTGTATGCCGGGTAAGCCGCTAAAACAGCAGGCCGCCCTCCCGATGGGAGGGCGGCCTGCTGTTTTGTTTTCGGGTTGTGCCGGTGATTATGCTGCCTGCGTCACCGCTCCGGTTCCGCGGGAACCTCCTCCAGCACAAAGGGGTTCATGGGATAGTAGTCCAGCGTCCCGGCAAAGGGTGCCAGCGTCAGGCTGTCGTCCTGTCCGAACAGGCGGCTGGTCAGCACCGCCTGCCCGTCATTGACAAAGGCTTCCAGAGTGGAGCCGTCCAGATACAGGTCCAGCTCCCGCAGTTCGGGGCAGAGCATCCGCCGCACCGTGCGCCTGGCCCCGCAGACTTTCCCCGCCGTCAGGGTCAGAACGCCCTCTTCGGCGCGGTAAACCAGGGAGGCATCCTCAAACAGATGCAGCGTCAGGTCGGTGCCGGGGCGGAGATGCACCGCCAGCTCGCACCGGCGGCTGTGGGCCGTGAACCCAGTGCTGCCCTCCGCGGCCTGTTTTTCTCCCCGCAGGGCCTGCAGTTCCCGCAGGGGGGTCTGGAGCAGGGCTCCGTCCTTCCAGTGCAGTTCCCGGGGCATGGCGATGACCTGGTCCCAGCCATGGTCGGCGCAGGGATTGCGGCCGTAGTCGGTCGCGGACATGCCCATCCAGCCGAACAGCAATCCCCGGCCGTCGGCGGCCTTGAGGGTGCGGGCGGCGTAGTAGTCGAAACCGTAGTCAAACTGGATGAAGTCCCCCAGCTTTGTCTCGTCGCCCAGGGCCCCCGACACCGGGAAGCATCCGCACTGGTGGGAGTTGGCATAGCGGTATTCCTCGTGGGGAATGCCCTGGGGGCAGGCGATGAAGAGCGGCTGGCCGTCCACCACCGCATAGTCGGGGCACTCCCACATATAGCCGAAGGGCTTTTCCTTGTGCAGGGTGTTCACGTGGCGGAAGGCGGTGCCGTCCTCGCTCTCATAGACCAGGGCACAGCCCTCATCGGTCTGGGTGCGGGCCCCCAGCAGCAGATACAGCCGCCCGTCCTGCTCCACCATCTGGGGATCCCGCACATGCTGGGTCACCCAGGCGGGGAAATCCCCGTTGGTCATCAGCAGGGTCTTGTCCGTGAAGTGTACCCCGTCGGTGCTCTCCACCCGCAGGACATTCTGCTCCCGTCCGGCGTGGATATAGTCAAAGTCCCCGTGATGGCGCACATTGCCGGTGTAGTAGAGATACAGCTTGCCCTCCCGGATCAGGGCCGAG
>JAHZHS010000228.1:0-2603 GCA_019420135.1 Oscillospiraceae bacterium
GCTCTCGTCGGTGAGCAGGTACTCCCACAGGCTCTCCTCCCCGGCCTGGGGGGAGACCTCATGGGTGATGGCCGAGCAGGTCAGGCAGATGGACAGCACCGTATCGTCGGCGGTGAGGGTCTTCTGGGTGGGACGGCAGCAGCCGGACACCTTCACATCCGGCTTCTGGGCCAGATAGTCCTTCATCCACTTGCTGGCCTGGGGGCAGGTGGCGGTAAAATTGCAGCTGGGAAGATAGACAAACATGGTTACGGGTTCTCCTTTCCGATTCAGTCCAGGTCCTCGCCGTTGGAGGCGATGACCTTTTTATACCAATAGTAGCTGTCTTTTTTGATGCGCCGCAGGGTGCCGGCGCCGTTCTCGTCCATGTCCACGTAGATGAAGCCGTAGCGCTTGCTCATCTGGCCGGTGCTCAGGGCGATGAGGTCGATGGGTCCCCAGGCGGTGTAGCCCATGACGGGGACGCCGTCCAGCTCCACCGCCTTTTTCATCTCGGCGATGTGGGCCCGGAGGTAGTCGATGCGGTAGGGGTCGTGGATGGACCCGTCCGCCTCCACCCTGTCCTGGGCGCCCAGACCGTTCTCCACCACCATGACGGGCAGCTGGTAGCGGTCGTAGAGGTAGGTGAGGGAGTAGCGCAGTCCCTGGGGATGCCTTTGGTCTTTTTGCCGGTGACATGGGTGAGGTAGTAGCTGTAGGACACAAAGTCCACCGTGCCGCTGCGCAGGATCTCCTCGTCCCCGGGCTGGCGGGGCAGGGTGACGCCCTGGCGCTCCATCTCCCGCAGTTTGTAGGCGGGATAGTATCCCCGGCACTGGACGTCGCAGTAGAACATCATCTTGTGCATGAAGTCCATGGTGCCGATGACGTCGTCCGGGTCGCAGCTGTTGGGGTAGGCAAAGTGCCCTGCGTACATCATGCCCACCCGGTTTTCGGGGTCGATGGCATGGGCCAGGCGGACGGCCTTGGCGCTGGCCAGAAACTGGTGGTAGGCCGCCGTCATGCGGACCTGCTCGTTCTCCGAGTCGATGCCCGCGCTGACCCAGGGCTGGGTGGACATGCAGTTGATCTCGTTGAAGGTCAGCCACAGCTTCACCCGTCCCTTGAAGTGGCGGAAGAGCACCTCGGCATAGCGGGTGTAGAAGTCCACCAGCTGCCGGTTTTCCCAGAAGCCGTATTTCTGCAAAGCCAGAGGGGTCTCAAAGTGGGAGATGGTCACCAGCGGCTGCATGCCGTGAGCCACGATGTCGTCGATGAGGGCGTCGTAGAAGGCCAGGCCCTGGGGGTTGGGCTCCGGCTCGTCCCCGTTGGGGAAGATGCGGGGCCAGCTGATGGACAGCCGGTAGCAGTTCCAGCCCATGCCCGCAAAGAGCTCGATGTCCTCCTTGTAGCGGTGGTAGTGGTCGATGGCCACATGGCTGGGATAGTAGGTATCCGGCTCCAGGGGGATGGTCTTGCGGCGCTTGACGCCGGGGCCGCCCACCGTCATGACGTCGGCGGTGCTCAGGCCCTTGCCGCCCTCGCGGTAGGCGCCCTCGATCTGGTTGGCGGCGGTGGCGCCGCCCCAGAGGAAATCTTTGGGGAAAGGCATGGCAGCCTCCTTTTCTTTTACAGGGAGAGGATCACTTGTTCTCATCCACACCCAGCACGTAGGACACGGCGAAGGAGATGACGAAGGAGATCAGGCAGCCGATGGCGGCAAAGTACATGTTGCGCAGGCCGTCGGGGCCGATGTAGCTGGGCAGGGCGAAGATGCTGGGCGCCACCTGGGCGAAGCGCCAGACCTGGAAGATGCCCATGAAGAATCCGCCCACCGCGCCGCCGATCATGGCAGCGATCAGCGGCCGCTTGAAGCGGAGGCTGATGCCGTACATGGCGGGCTCGGTGATGCCGCAGATGGCCGAGATGCCGCAGGAGGTGGCCAGGGACTTGATGTTTTCCTTCTTGGCGCGCAGGGTGCCGCAGCAGAGGTTGTTCACATAAGCGCCGCCCTGGGCGATGTTGGAGACCAGCATGCCGGGGCCGGCGACGATGTCGGTGCCGGTGGTGGCCAGCATGTTAATGCCCACAGGGATGAGGCCGTAGTGCATGCCGCACATGACCATGAGCGGGGTGAAGGCGCCCACCAGGGTGGGAACCAGCCAGCTGGCGTAGTTGTTGAGGAGGGTGACGAAGGCGCCCAGCAGATCGCCCAGCCAGGTGCCCAGGGGTCCCAGGACGATGAGGCCGATGGGAGCCACGATGAGCAGGGTGAACATGGGAGCAAAGATGGTGCGCACCGCCTTGGGGATGATGCGGTTGAAGAAGGGCTCCACATAGCTCATGAGCCAGATGGTGAGCAGGATGGGCACCACCGAGTTGGAGTAGGTGGCCTGGGTGACCGGGATGCCCAGGAAGTGGACGGTGGAACCTGCCTCGCTGGCGGCGGAGAAGAGGGAGGCCAGGGAGGGGCTGACGAAGATGCAGCCCACCGTGGCGGCCAGGTACTCATTGACCCGGAACTTCTTGGCGGAGGAGACAGCCAGCAGCACCGGCATGAAGTAGTAGGCGGCGTCGGCGATGAGGTTGATGATCTGGTAGGTCTCGGTGGAGGCATCCACCAG
>JAHZHS010000228.1:2620-2850 GCA_019420135.1 Oscillospiraceae bacterium
TGGGGGGTGACCTGGGCGTAAACCTCGTTGACCTCGTTGCCGATGATGACCTGATACTGTCCGCCCTTGTTCACCACCCCGATGACCCCGTCGGTGGCCTTGAGCTCGTCGGTCTTTGCCAGGCCCGCGTCCTTGAGGGAAAAGCGCAGCCGCGTTGCACAGTGACCCACATCGTTGATGTTTTCTT
This sequence comes from Oscillospiraceae bacterium, assembly GCA_019420135.1. GTDB lineage: Bacteria > Bacillota > Clostridia > Oscillospirales > Ruminococcaceae > Gemmiger. Next base: position 2,808 of record JAHZHS010000228.1, read on the forward strand.
TTCCGCCAACCAGTCGGATGACTTCGGCGGCCAGCTTGCCGTA
>JAHZHS010000229.1 GCA_019420135.1 Oscillospiraceae bacterium
ATTTAGGTTCCAGTGGGCAACCGTGTGGGTTCGACCCCCACTACCCGTACCAGAGACACCGTTTTCGGGGCATGCCGAAAGCGGTGTCTTTGTTATAACCGTCATCTGTACCCGGGGCAGAACATACGATTTTATCCTTCCTTGTGCACATCAATCGGTTTCAGGTCCCTCCCCCATCAGGGTAAAAGATATTTTTGCAGTGTACGCCCCTTCCGCTGGACCGCGTTTTCAATATTTCCTTTTGGAGTGCCGCATTTTCACTTGACTTTGTCAAGTTATCGGATTATACTTGACTTAGTCAAGAAAGAGGAGTTGACTGTTTGATGTTTCAGACTCTGGCGTACTATGCCACCGTATTTCACCGCAGCTTTGTCGCCTATACCACCCAGCGCCTGCAGGATCTGGGTCTGAATTTCGGTTCCCTGTTTCCCGTAATTTACGTAGGCAAACATCCAGGCTGCACCCAGGCGGAGCTGACGGCCGCCCTCCACATGGACTGGGGATATTCCCAGCGATGCATTACCAAACTGGTGGAGGACGGTTTCCTTACCCGTGAAAAATCCGGGCGCGCCTATCATCTGGATTTGAGTGAAAAAGGCAGAGAGGCCTTCGCGGTAAGCCATCAGGTCTTTTTTGACTGGGACCATGAGACCTTGTCCCGCCTGAGTGACACCGAACAGCAACAGCTCTTTTCTCTCTTGGCAAAAGCATTTCAGAAAGAAGCCGATCCCACATGTACGAAACCATCCGCAGCCCTCTGAATTACGGTGGGCTGACCTTAAAAAACCGCATTATCTTCGCTCCGACCAGTCTGGGTCTGTCCCAGGAAGAAACCTTGCAGCGCCTGCAAAAAATAGCTGCGGGCGGATGCGCTATGATCATCATCGGCGATGTGCCGGTATTGCCGCACGGATTCGGGCCGTCCCTGTATACCCGGAAAGGTCAGGCCTTTTACCGGGAGATCGCCGATGTTGTCCACCGGGAAGGATGCAAGCTGTGTGCACAGCTGCATCAGTCGGATGCCGACCTGAAAGGCATGATCCGCTATATTCCCGGAGTGCTCACCCACCGCATCTCTATGGAAGAACTTCGCCCCCTGCTCAACGAGCAGATCGGCCCCTACATCACCAACCTGCCGGAAAAGCGCATTGCCCGCATTACCGAGGCCTTCGGCTCGGCGGCAGAACTGGCTGTCCAAGCCGGTTTTGACATGGTACAGGTTCACGGCGACCGCATGTGCGGCAGTTTCAGTTCCACCGTCTTCAACCATCGTACCGACCGCTACGGCGGCAGCCCGGAAAATCGCGCTCGTTTTGCCGCGGAGGCCGTCTCTGCCATCCGGCATAGACTGCCCGATCTGCCTATCGACTACAAGCTTGCCGTTCGTCAGGAAGAACCGCATTACGGAAATGCCGGTGTCACGGAATCAGAGCTTTCGGTTTTTGTGCCCCTTCTGGAAAAGGCCGGAGTTACAAGCTTCCACGTAACCCTGGCCAATCACGGCAATCTGAGCGATACAATTCCTCCCAAAAATCATCCCGATTTTGGCGAGGAAGGGTGTTTCCTGAAATTCTGTGACGAGGTCCGGCATTTTACCCGCTTGCCCGTCTGCGGTGTGGGCGGTTTGACCGATCCGGATTTCATCGAGCAGCAGCTGGCCTGCGGCCGCGTCGACTGCGTCGCCATGAGCCGGCAGCTCACCGCCGATCCCGACTGGCCCAAAAAGGTATTTGCCGGCCAGATCCGGGATCTTCACCGCTGCGTCCGCTGCAACCGGGAGTGCCTCGGCGGCATGATGGCCCACCGAGGCGTCCACTGCATTTATGAAAGGGAGGAAACAAAATGAGTTATTCCATCGTATACAGCAGCCGAACCGGCAACACCGCGCTGCTGGCGCAAGCAATCCGTGAAGCCCTGCCCGCCGGGGATTGTCTCTACTTCGGCGCCCCGGATGCCCAGGCACTGGAAGCCGACACCATCTACGTCGGTTTCTGGACAGACAAGGGCACCTGTGATGAAACCATCGCCAATTTTCTGCAGAGTGTCAACGGGCAGAAAATCTTTCTGTTCGGCACTGCCGGGTTTGGCGGCGCTCCGGCCTATTTTGATCAGATCCTTGGCCGGGTAAAAGAAAATCTGAAAGGCGCCGACCTTGTGGGCAGCTACATGTGCCAGGGCAAAATGCCCGAGGCCGTCCGCAGCCGCTATCTCGCCATGGAGGAAAGCCCCCGCCGCACCGCCATGCTGCAGAATTTTGAGCAGGCGCTCAGTCATCCCGACACGCAGGATCTTACCCGTCTCAAGGATGCCGTGACCCGGTAACGCATTTCCCGGACAGTTCCTTCTCATCCATACTTTGTCCCGGCTGAATCAGCCGGGGCTTTTTGTTTGGTAGACAGCTTTGTCGGATCATGCTACAATATCTTCAATTCCGGCAGCCCCTATGGTACTGCTGCATTGTCCGGCCCTCCATTTACAGGAAAGGATTGTTCCCATGTCCTACAAAAAACCCTTGATCCTTCTGATCTGCGCCGCTCTGCTGGCTTTGATCGTAAAGTACAGTGATTCGCTGCTGAAGGCGGTGCAGTTATTATTCGCCCTGATGGCTCCCATTTTCCTGGGATGCGCCATCGCCTATGTGCTGAATCTGCTGATTGTCCGGCTGGAGAAGCTGCCTTTTCTGGCAGGAGAGAGCAGCCCGGGATACCGATTCCGCCGCGGGATCAGCATCACAGCTTCTCTCGTGATCATTGCTGCTGTGCTGTTTCTCCTTATCTGGATCATCCTGCCCCAGCTGGGAGATGCCCTCCGTGTTATGATTCTTGGCATTCCTCCCATGCTGGAGG
>JAHZHS010000023.1:0-1316 GCA_019420135.1 Oscillospiraceae bacterium
CTTTGCAATGGCTTTCCACGCGGGAATTTTCCACATGCCGTCCTGCCGCACCTGATTGCCGGGGGCCAGTGTGCCGGACTGTACAATGACGTTATCCCGGATGACCACCTGCAAGACCATGTCCTGGTTGGAACGTCCGGGGTTGGCAAAGTACAGCGTGGCCGTTTCGTCGCTGAGGTCGATGGTCACGTCGCGGGAATAGGTCAGGCTGACACTGCCGCCGCCCTCCGGGCTTTCCAGTTTTTCACCGCTGTCCCCCGGGATGCTTTCGGCTGCCGGTTCCTGGGCAGGCGCCTGATCCGGCGCCAGAACCGGGCGCGCCGGCCGGGAAAACACCGCCCATACCGCTACGCACACAGCAATGGCTGCAACGACTACCAGCAGCACGGCGCCCCACAGCGGAATGGATTTCTTTTTTTCCTTTTCCATTGGTCATTCCTCCCCGATTTGAATCGTAACCGTTCCCAGCGTTGTCTGCTGGAATGTCTGGCCGGGCTTTCCCTCCAGGACCAGGTTGGCGGTCCGGCTCTCTCCCAGGCCCAGGTAGATGGGTTCCTGCAAAAGCGAACTGTCCACATAAAAGCTGCCTGTAATCTCTGGAAAGTTCGATGTAAACCGGACCTGTGCCGTGGTGGGCAGGTTGCCCTCATTTTCCACGGTCACAAAGCCGGTGTTATTGTCCGACCAGCCTTCGCCTTCATAGAGATACGTGTCCGGATTCCAGACCCCGTCCGAATAGGTATAGTCCAGTGCTCCCCAGGTGATGGTCACACTGACATACCCTTCGGCCTGTGCGTCATAGGTCACCTGGCAATCGGTCCGCAAAGTGGTTTGCAGTCCCGAAACCATCTGCAATTTGGCAGTGACCGGCAGCGTCACCGTACCGCCCTGTGCCACTTCGGGGTCCACCTGCAAGGCAAAGGTCATCACGTCCCTGGTGGGTGCAGGCAATTGTCCCTCAAATCGCAGGTAGTTCAACCGGAGGATTCCTCTTTCCGGATTCCATACTGCCGTGTTGGTGTAGGCGGCGGTATCCTCAATCAGTGACTGAGGTTCTTCCACATGGAGCTGTGTCTGGTCCAGTGCGGAGGTATCCACATCAATCTGAAGGCCCTGGATACCATCCTGCGGGTCGATATAATCCCACAGCTGCACGGTGACCGTGATACGGTTGCCTTCCGTCTCAGTCCTTGTGTCCAGCTGCAGGTGATCCTCTGCCAAACAGGCGGACGGGAACCAGACTGCCAGCAGCACCACGGTCAGGAACAGGGCCCAGTAGTGTCGATGGTTCATGAGGCCGCTCCGTTCTGCATGTA
>JAHZHS010000023.1:1326-14446 GCA_019420135.1 Oscillospiraceae bacterium
TACTCCAGTGCCTGGTAAACGTCAAACAGGTCCATGTCCTCGTTGCGGCAGAACAGGCCCGCCTCCAGATACACACCCTCCAGTTCCTGCGTGCAGTTCAGGTAATCCACCATGGCATCCAGATCCGTCTGGTCGGTATCGCCATCTCCGTCCACATCCCCCATCGCCACAACATAATAGGGGGTATCATTGAGGTAAAGGATATCGCCGGTGGCAAGGGTATCGGTTTCCTGGCCGTCGGCGTCGGTCAATCGCGCCGTAATCCCCTGTTCCTCAGCGGTAAAGTAGTCCACCACATCCTGCACGGGAGTTCCGGCCTCAATGCCGATCGCACGCTGGGTCTGTGCAACTGTCTCCCAGTCAAGGATGATCTTTTCGAACCGTGCCACAATGAGGCAGTCCTTTTGGGCTTGCAGTGTCAGGGTCGGCTGGTTGCTGATCAGGTATCCATCCTCATACCAGCCGGCGAACTCATAAACATCGCCGGCCGTGGACGGATAGAGCGTGACGGTGGTTCCGTACTCATACCGGCCGCTGCCGGACACTGTGCCGGAGCCCATGGTATCCACCGAAATGTTGACCATGGGATAGACCGGCGGCGCCGCCACATAGGAAGCATAGTGCAGGTCATCGGTCACAGCCCGGACATACACATACGCAAAGTTCTCTGCGGTCTGGTAGTCAAAGGTGGAACTGCCCTCAGGCACATTCATCTCCAGCGCATCGCCGTAGGAATAGCTGACGGGTGTCTGAGAGAAGGTCACCTGATAGGTGCGGCTGCGGTCCAGGCCTTCCACACGGTAACCGTTTTGGGTCTGGATCACCCGCAGACCGCTGAGGGCTGCCGGCGGATAGATGCTCAGACGGGCGGTCAGGCTTTCATTGGCGGTATCCCCACCCACAGCACGAACCAGCAGTTCGGTGCGGCCGAAGCTTTGCTCCACCGCAATGGGCGTACCGGCACAGGGCGTCCAGTCCACACCGTTGTTGAGAGAATACTCATAGCGGTCACTGAAGCTTTGCACCGTCTGGCCCTTGCTGTAGTCAAAGGTCACTTCCGGCGCCGTGAGGGCGGTGCTGTCCTGCTGCAGCGGGCTGCGCAGAAGCTGTACCCGCAGCAATGTGATCCGGTCCTCCACAGCATCGCGCCATTTCAGCCAGGAAATGGAGGATGTCAGACCCGAGATTTGGGTCGCAGCCTGGAGGAATTCCTTGCTGTCCAGAACGCCGGGGGCAATCTCCATGGCTATGCCAAGGGCCGCCACCTGTTCTTCTCCCATTTCCCGCAGGTTCAGCAGATAGTGAATCATCTCCATGTAATTGCTGGCGGTTTCCTCCGTTCCCTGACCCTTATAGGCCGCTTGGCGTACCTGCAGTCCGGCACGGATCGCCTCACTCATACAGCCGATATAAAAGATATTGTTCGCGATTTCATGCTGCTCTTTGGTGTTCAGCAGGTTATCCGACACGAACATGAATGCCTTGATTCCCATCAGGATCCCCTGACAGATGTAGGTAGAAATCAAATTTTTGACTTGTTTATCGATATAACCAAAAATGCCTTGCTTCACCGTACTGATCAGCTGACTCCAGAAATCCGGGTTGGCATTTCCCTCATTGAGAAGAATCGTGCGGATTTCTTTGGCAGCGTTCACCAGCGCCCGGGCGCCCCGGGAATCCGTTCTGCTATATTCAATGATCGCGTCGAGATACAGGATGTAACTGTTCATGGAGCTGCGGGCTGCCAGGTACAGTGCCAGATCTTCGGGATTCTCCTCCACTTTGCTCAGCAAAAGATTCTTGACGTTGGAATCAAATCCCAATGCCTTCCAGGCATCATTCATGTCCTCGTTGGACAAAACGTCGTACAATACCTCCCAAAGATCTTTTTCTGTCAGATTCAGTTCTTTCAGTCTTTGGGCAAGATCGGAATCCTTTCCCTGCAGAGTCGCCTTGAATCCATCCCAAATCAATTTGGTGAGGCTGTCACTTCCCGCCTGGAATACCGATTGAAACGCTTCCCATCGTTTGTTCTTGGAGATGCTGGAGATGGTATCCTGGAGGGTTTCCTTCATGACCTTACTAGCACCGCTGATGGCACTGTCGGTCCAACCGGAGGCTTTTTTCTCCAGCACATTGCTGATGGCCAGCATCCCTTCATTTCCGCCCAGGTCACTGTTGATCCAGTCGTTGAGAGAACCAAAGAACTGGGAAACAAAGGTGTATTGTGGGCGCTCATTCGACTCCACGCTCAGTTCCATGGCACGAAGCAGAATGTCGCGGACTGCATCGGGGTCGGCCCCCTCCAGCAGCTCAGTAAACTTGTTATTGCCGCCTACCACGCCCAGCAAGGTCCACATGTCCCGCTCAGTTTGGGTGGGCATCATGTCGGCAATCTCTCCGCTGGATTTGAACAGGCTCCAATAGACATACTGGCCGTTGTCCATCAGGTAGGCCAGCGCATCCTGATTGGTCGTCAGAGTCTGTTCCGCCTTGCTCACAGAGTCCACCGTCGCGGACAGCGCCCCCGTAAAGTCGGACAGCGGGCGCTGTTCGATGTGGACTTTCACGCCATAACCCTCTTCGATTTCTAGGGCGTATGCGTTCCGGTTCTGCTCCGTGATGCTGTAATCCGTCTGGCCGACTTCCACATAGCGATGTACCAGACGGTATCCTGCCGGCAGAACCTGTATATTTTCCGACACATCGGGCACGAGCTCAAAGCCGCTGTCCGTCTCGTCCACCAGCCATTGCATGCTGTCGGTGACATCCTCGCCCATATTGTTGTACACAAGGGCTTGTATCAGCTTGGACCCGGTGAGGATCCTCGGCTGGTACAGATCCACCGCGCCGTTGTTGGCCAGGATGACATTGTAATAGAACGAACCGTTGTCCAGCTCGTCGGGGATTTCAATGGTCATCTCCATCCCGGACAGACCATAGACTTCCAGCGGCTCGGAAGCGGCAAAATGGGCCTGGAGGGGCACATTGAAACCGCCCAGCACGCCGGCATAGTCCGCCGACAGATCGTACTTGCCCACTTCGTCCCCGCGGATGATCCAGCGGATGGTCTCGGCAGACTGACCGGGGATTTCTCCGATGGATACGTTGGCTTCGGACTCACTGTCGTAGGCATCCATCAGGGTCAGACCTTCCGGCAGATGGAGCTCCACCTCATTGTCCAGCAGGGGGAAATCGGAGGAGGCGTTGTTCAGGATGTGAAGGCGCACATCGAACATATCCTTGAGGGCGGAGGCCCCCACCGGAATGTCCAGATAGGCAATGGACACTTCATGGGAGAAGATGTAGTCCGGTACATCCACCTCCGGCGCATCGCCCTCCTCCTTGACGGAAAGGCTGCCGCCGCACAGCGGCTGCACAATCAGCTCATGGATTTCCCCGTCCGAACGCACAACGATGGGATTGCTGCTGGTCTCCTGGGTTGTGGGGGTGTAGTTGAAGGAGTGATTGATGTTGCTGCCGCCATAGGTCAGGTGTACGGTAACCTTCAGAATACACTGGTTTTCCGGCTTGGTCACATCGATGCCCGCCGCCACGATCTCCTCGTAGGTCATGCGGTTGATCTCAAAGTTGCCTTCCACCAGCGTCTGCTTGACCATGGTGATGGTGAGAGAGGTTTCCTGTCCGGCCAGCAGCTCGATTTCCTTTTTGGCCGGCAGCCACTGGTTGTCGGCAATCAGGCAGGCCACCGTATGCCTGCCCACCGTGCCGTCAAACTCCACATTGCCCTGAGAATCCGTCAGGCGGATGGCCTGATCCTCCTCCCCCAGGTCAAAGTAGACCGCAGCTCCGATGACCGGGGCGCCGCTCTCGTCCAAGACCTGCACCTTGGCATGGCCGATGAGGTTGCGCTCCTTCACATGAATCTGCCGGCGCAGGGTCGAGACCAGGCCGTCGGTATTGGTCACCGTCAGGGTAACGGTAAAGTCGCCGGTCTGATGATAGGCATGGACCGCCACCGCCTGGGAGGCTGTGGTATTGTCCCCGAAATCCAGCTCATACCCGGCAATTCCCTTGTCATCCTTGGACAGGGTGGCGTCAAAGACGTACTCCACGCCCACTTCCAGCACGGTGTCACAGCTGAGTTCCGGCTTGGGCGCACTGCGGTTGGGCAGCTGAGCGGTTCCGAGATCCAGCCGGGCCGTGTTGCCCGCCTCATCCACAGCCTCCACCTGATAGGTGTAGGCGATCTCCTGCAATGCCAGGCTGGTATCGGTATACCGGGTCTCGCCGGGGGCGGTCTGTCCCAGCAGGCGGTAGCTTTCGCCGCCGTCCTGACTTCTGTAAATGCGGTAGGCCGCCAGGTCCTGCTCTGCCCCGCCGGACCACTGCAGTTCCACCGCGCTGTCTTGATACGCGGCAGTGCCCTCCGTCAGGGTCGGGGCCGTGGTATCAATGGGGTACTGTGCTGTGGCCCATTCTCCGGTGTTGCCCGCCGCATCCGTTGCCCGGGCGCGCAGATACATCGTATCCCCGTCGGAGAATTTCTCCGCCGGGCAGAAGAAGCTCAGCACCTGGCTGGCCACATTCAGTTCCTGCCAGTTTTTCAGCGTCTGGTCGTCCTGGCCGTCGCGGCTGTATTCCAGCTCCACCGAGACAACCGCCCGGTTATCCTGCACCATCAGGCTGGCGCTGGTTTTTGCCGGGCCCAGCGGGCTGCCCGATGCCGGAGCAAAGCTGACCACCGTGGGCGCCACGGTATCCTCTTCCGCCGTGGCAGAAACGGTAGCCGATGGTTCACTGGGATTGCCGGCTGTGTCGTTCACGACAACCTGATAGTAATATGTCCGTTCTGGCTGCACTGTGCGGTCCATCCAGTCCACTGTCTGCAGTCCGTCCTGGAGCAGCACAAACTCCCCGTCGGCAGCCTCGCTGCGGTAGACGGAGTAGGTTCCCAGGTCGTCCTCTGTTCCCTGCTCCCAGCTGATCCGGATGCAGCCGCCTGCTCCCGCTGCCATTACACTTTGGGGGGCTTCAGGGGCAGTCCGGTCGATGTAATACTGAACAAAGGGAGCATCCTCGCCGGTGCTGCTTGTGTTGCCGGCGCTGTCGGAGGCCACGGCACGGACCCACAGCAGGCCCTCCTCATATTCGCTCAGGGGCAGAGGGCAGGATAGGGTCCGGGTCTTTGCCGGGGTGTCATAGGTTTGGGTAAAGAAGTCGGTCCACTCCAGGTTGTCGGTGGAAACCTGGACCGTGATGGACTGCACGTCCCACGCATCGGTAACGGTCGCCTGGAAGGGGATCTCATCGGTATAGGAAGCCGGCGTGGGCCGCAGGCTGGTGATCACAGGAGGTTCAGTATCCGCCTGGGTGTGCACGGTGATCTCCTCCGAGGGCTCGCCGAAGGTTCCCAGCGAATCTCCGGCAACGACGCGGAAGGTATAATCGGTATCCGGGGTGAGGTCGTACAGATTGACGCCCAGCACGCCCCGGACCTCCTCCACCGGTGAGAAGCTGCCGTCCGGCTGTTTCTGCTCCACCCGGAAAACGGCCACGTCCTCCGCCGGCTCCTCCCACCGCAGGGTGATGGTGGTGGCGGTGCTTTCGCCGCTCAGCCCCGTCACAGCGGCAGGGCCATTGTTGCGGATGGTATAGCGGGCAATCAGAGTCTCGCTCTGGTTTCCGGCGCCGTCCCAGGCCAGGGCACGCAGCTGCAGGGGGCCGTCGGGCAGGGTTGTGGTATCCAGTTCCGCCGTGCACAGCGCACCGCCGCTCTCATGGAGCAGCGTCCAGTCTGTCTCGGCAGGCTGTTCCTCCACAGCATATTCCAGGCTGCTTCCCGTCACGGCATAGTTGTCCTTGGCCTGCAGGGTGAAGGTCACCTTCCCCTTGAGGGAGCTGCCGTCCGCCGGGGTCAGGCTGGCAATGACGGGGCCCTCGGTATCCGGGACCAGGGAAGCCGCCACCAGGGAGGAGGGTTCGCCCTCCTGCTGGAGGGTATTCACACCCGCAATATAGTAGTAATACAGGGTCTGGTCATCAATGCGGCCGTCGGTATACTGCAGGCTGAACCGGTCGTTCAGCGTGGCCAGCAGAGTAAAATGCTCTTCCCCCTCGGCCCGGCGATAGATATGGTATCCGACGGTATCGGCTTCCTCGGCCACCAGCCAGCTCAGCCGGATGAGAGAGCTGTCCGCCACAGCCGAAAAGCCCAGGATGGATTTGGGCATACTGTGGTCCAGGGTGAGGGTCCGGGAGAGACTTGCCTCCCCGCCGTCCACATCGGTCAGCGTAAACAGCACGGTGAACGGAGCATCGGGCAGATCCGTGATGTCCCAGTGGATGGTATAGACCCCCGTGCCCGGGTTGCTCAGCGCCTCATCCAAGGTTCCTGTGCCGATCAGGACACGGGTTTCCCCGTCCAGGTAATAGAGCTGTCCCACCGTCTGCCGGTCATCCAGGGGTTCCAGATTGCCGAAATCCCGCACACGAATCTGCAGGGTATTGTCAATGTTCACGCGGTCCGTGCCGTTTGCCACCAGAATATCCAGGATCTGCGGCTCCCGGGGTGTTACCGTCAGGGCGGCGACGCCGGTGGTACGGCCATCCGCGCTGTATCCATAGACCCGGTAGGTATAGTCTGCATCCGTGGTCAAACCGCTGTCGGTGAAGGTGCAGTCCTGGGTCTGGCCGATCACAACACCGTTGCGCTCCACCGTATAGCCGATCACCTGGTCGCTGTCATGGGCATCCCAGCGCAGCACCACCGTTTTGCTGTAGATTTTGTCTGCGGACAGATTGCCCACCCGGGCATTGAAAATATCGGTGGAGAATTCCACCCCCGCGGGCAGCCCCGTTCCAAAGGCCGCCTGGTAGGCTTCCAGGGAATCCGCCGGGACATAAATGGTCTGAAGTGCCGTAAGCACGGACAACGGATTGTCACCGTTGCAGACAGGGACTTCCTCCCCCAGGAAGGTGAGTTCTGTCACGGATGTCATGCCATACAACGGCCAGCTGTCTTCCCCGCTGCCGGTTGAAATGCTTTGCAGGCCCGTGCCAAGCACCAGTGCAGTCACCCCCGACATACCGGAGAATGCACCCGCCGTCAGGGTAGTCACACCGTCGGGAATGGTCAGTTCCCCGGTGATGCCGCTGCAGCCGCTGAAGGCATAGCCGCCCACACTGGTCAGACCTTCCGGAAGCTGCAGCGTCCCGGAAAGGCCTTTGCATCCACTGAACGCATATCCGTCAATGGCGGTCAGGGACCGGGGCAGGACCAGCGTGCCCTGGAGGGAACTGCACCCGGAAAAGACGTTAGAATCCAGCTTCTGCAGCCCTTCTCCCAGCCGCAGACCGGTCAGCCCGGTACAGCCGCTGAAGGCAGACTGACCCAGGCCTGTCCGCTCCGCCGGTTCCACCGTCAGAGTGCCGTCCAGGCCGGTACATTTGGCAAAGGCATAGTTGCCGATTTCCGTCAGGGAGGCGGGGATTGTCAGATTGCCCTTCAGGCCGGTGCAGCCATAGAAGGCGTATGTTCCCACCTTCTGCAGTCCCTCCGGCAGGGAAAGGGCGTCCAGGCCGGTGCAGCCGTAGAAGGCACGAACCCCGAGTTCGGGCAGCGAGGCCAGCCCGGTCAGCCCGGTCAGCCCGGTGCATCCCTCAAAGGCCCCCATTTCGATGGTGGTCACGGTGTCCGGCAGGATGACCGAGGTCAGCTCCGTATGATTGCGGAAGGCATATTCTGCAATGGTGGTGACGCCGTAAGGCACTTCGAAGGAGGGATCCGTACCCCAGTAGCCATACAGCACTCCGTCACTGATATAGCAATCCTCCCCGGGCGCTGCCCCGTAGGCTTCCAGGCGCACATCTTCCGGAAGGCCGGAGGCGTATTGGATGGAATAAGCGCCATAGCTTTCTCCCGGTACATAGACCACTTCCAGTGAGGTCAAGGGTGTAAACACCGTCATGTCCTCGCCATAGGGGCCGTCCCACTCAGGGACCGTATTGCCATGGAAGGTCAGGCTGGTCACAGAGGTCATTCCCCACAGCGGATGATTCACATCCACCGTCACACTGGCGAATTCGGTCAGCCCCGTGCCGAACTCCACGGAGGTGATCTGGTCCATGTCAGAAAAGACTCCAACGTTCAATACAGTGATCCCGTCGGGGACTTTCAGCGCGCCGGTAAACCCGCTGCACCCGCTGAAAGCGGACTCTCCCAAAGAAGTCAATCCATCCGGCAGTACCAGGCTTCCTGTAAAGCCCGAGCAGTTCAGGAAGGCACTCTGACCAATGGAGGTGACGGTCTCGGGAATGTGCAGTTCCCCGGAAAGTCCGGTGCAGCCGTAAAAAGCCCTGCTCCCAAGCACCGTCAATCCCTCCGGAAGGACAAGACCGGTCAGCCCGGTGCAGCCCCGGAACGCACTGCTCTTCAGATTCTGAAGGGAGGCTGGCAAAGTCAGCGTGCCGGACAGGGATGTGCAGTCCTGGAACGCCGACTCGCCGATGACGGTGACCGTCTCCGGCAGTGCAATGCTGGTCAGCCCACTGCCGGTAAAGAGGAAAGAGGTCACCTCAACCAGCCCGGCCGGAAAATGCGCTTCCGCCAGGCTGGTACATTGATAAAATACATAACTGCCCAAAGTGGTCAGACCATCCGGCAGGTCAGCAACCTGCAGGGCAGAGCAGTCGTAAAATGCACGGTTCCCCACTTCCCGCAATGTGGCCGGGAACTGTACTGCGGTCAGACTGGTGCAATTTTCAAAAGCACTTTCCCCGATGCTTTGCAAGCCTTCGGGCAGTATGACGCTGGTCAGCGTATCGCAGTTTTTGAAAGCACCTTCCCCGATGGAAGTCACGTCATCAGGGACGGTCACTTCCCCTCCCTGTCCCAGGTAGGCCACCAGAACCCCATCCTCAATCTGGAAATCCGAGGATGCCCCGATGACCAGCAGGCGTGCGCCGTCGGGCAGCCGGTTCAGCAGCCAGGACGAGTAGGCGGTGTATCCCTCCTGCGGTACAAAAACGGTACGAAGCGCCTCCAGTGACTGCAGGAAATTGTTGGAGCCCTTTTGGGTGGGCGGCGTAGCTCCCATAAATGTGATCTCCGACAGGGCTGTCATCCCATACAGCGGGCCGTCCGCCGCCTTGCTTGCCGCGTCCACCGTGCTCAGGCCTGTGCCGAGCTGCAGCCCGGTGATGCCTGTCATGCCTGCAAAAACACGCTGCGGCAGAGTTGCCACACCATCGGGCACTACAAGGGTTCCGGTCATGCCGGAACAGCCGGAGAAGGCATCGGCTCCCAGCGTCTGCAGGCCTGCGGGCAGCGTCAGTGTGCCGGTCAGACCGGAGCAATTTTCAAAAGCAGTGCTTCCCAGGGAGGTAAGGCTGTCCGGCAAGACAAGGGTTCCCGACAGGCCGGAGCAGTTTCCGAAGGCATTGCCTTCAATGTTTGTGACCGAGTTTCCCAGGTCCAGGCCGGAGAGGAGTGCGCAGCCGGAAAAAGCACCGGCCGGAATTACCGTCAGGCCTTCCGGAATCACGAGCGTTCCGGTCAGGTTGCGGCAGCCGGAAAAAGCGGCTGCTCCCATAGTCTGCAGCTTTGCCGGAAGCCGGAGTTCGGTCAGGCCGGAGCAATAGTAAAAGGCATAGGGGCCCACTTCTGTAACATTGTCGGGCAGGATCAGCGCCCCCTCCAGGGCAGTGCACCAGTAAAATGCCTTTTCCCCCACCGTGGTGAGCGAGGCGGGCAGCGTCACATGGGTCAGGTTCCCATTCTGATAAAAGGCCCCCTGCCCGATGGCGGTGACTCCTTCCGGCAGCGTGACAGAGACCACTTCCACACGGTCGGAAAAGGCATAAGGACCGATGGAGGTTACCCCGTCAGGCACGGTCACTTCAGAATCCGTGCCGTTGTAGGCCACCAGTTCGCCGTCTACCACAGCAAAATCCCCGGTACTTTCCCGCACGCGGACGTCGATGTTGTAAAGCCAGAACGTGTCGGCACAAATCTGCATGAGCTCCGCATACTGCTCAGTTCCCACGTACACTGTGTCAGGTTTCACCATGCTATAGAAGGACGAAAAGAATGTGTACGTTCCCAACAGTGTGATCGTGGAAAGATCCGTATGATAAAAGACATTGGTGTACTCGTAATTGGCATCAAAATAGCAGCTTTCCACGCCGGTTCCCATGATCAGATCTGTCACCCCCTCCATGGAGGCGAAGGCGCCTTCCGGCAGGTAGGTCACGCCGTCGGGGATGCGCAGCGTACCGGTGATACCGCTGCAGCCGCTGAAGCAGTAGGTTCCCAGTTCGGTCAGCGATTCGGGAAGGTGCAGCGTGCCGGTAAGCCCGGAGCAGCCGGCAAAGGCATTGCTTCCCAGGGATGTAAAGGAGACGGGCAGGATCAGGTCACCCGACAATGCGCCGCAGCTGCCAAAGTCCGAGACCACGATGGTCTTGACGCCCGGTTCAATCGTCATGGTACCGTCCAGTCCATCACAATCATGAAAAGCTCTGTCTGCGATCTCGGTGACACTGCCGGGAATTGTGAGATTTCCTGTGATGCCGCTTTTGCGGAAAGCTTCTGTCCCGATCCGCTGCAGGGTCTGCGGCAGCGTCAGGCTGGTCATCCCGGTACAATCCTGGAAAGCAGAATCTCCGATTTCCGCGATGGGTCCGCCCAGTTCCGCCCCGCTCAGCGCAGTGCAGCCGAAAAAGGCACGGGTCTCCAGTGTTTCCAGCGCCGGCAGGTGCAAGGTGGTCTGCCAGGCCGCACAGCCCTCAAAAGCGGAGGCCCCGATGCTGCGGACCGTCTGCGGCAGTTCCAGCGTGGTGAGGGCGGTGCAGCCCGCGAACGCCTGGGAGCCGATCTGCTCCAGTGCCGCAGAAGCCGACACCTCGGTCAGGGCCGTACAGTTCTGGAAGGCACGCTGCCCGATGGCTACAACACTGTCGGGCAGTACCACCCGCTCCACCGTCCCGTTGGCGCGGAACGCTGCTTCCCCGATGGCCGTCACACCCTCCGGGACTTCCACCGTGGTTTCGCTGCCAAGATAGGCGAGCAATACGTTATCCTGTACCACAAAGTCGCCCGTCTCCTCATCCGGAACCAACCGGGCCCGGTCAGGCAGGAAAGCCGACAGTGTGCTGGCATACTCCTCATAGGCAGCAAGAGGGACGACGATGCGCTCCAGCCCGTCACAGCCGGCAAACAATGTGCTGTTTTCCACTGCGGGAGGCACAGTCCCGGTAAAGGTGACCTGCTGCAGGGCCGTCATGTTTCCCATGGTCGCCGCAGGGTATGTAGTACCGGCAAAAGTAAGCAGTCCGCTGCCAAAGCGCAGACTGGTGATGCCGGACATTCCATAAAATGCACCGGACCCGATGGTTTCCACGCTGTCGGGAATCACCAGTTCTCCGGTAAAGCCGCTGCAGCCCCGCAGCGCATTTTCGCCGATCTGAATCAGGTTCTGAGGCAGTTCCAGGGTCCCGGTCAAACCGCTGCAGCCGTAAAACGCGTTCTCTTCCAGAATGCTGAGATTGCGCGGCAGCGAAAGAATGCCATTCAGCGAGGAACAATTTTGAAACGCCTGCGCTCCAATGGTCGTAATATTGTGGGGCAGGATCAGATCGCCCGTCAGATTACGGCAGCCATAAAACGCACCACTGCCAATGCTCTCCAGGCTCTGCGGGAAGGTCACCGGCTCCGTCAGTGCCGACAAAGCATAAAAAGCATTTGCACCGATGAAGGTAATGCCTTCCTCCAGGACCAGCCTTGTGATCCGACTGCTATAAGATTTCCAGGGGGCATCCCGGTTGGGGTATGATTTGATTCCCCCGTTTCCCGAGATGGTCAGCGTTCCGTCGGAGGAAAGGCTCCAGGTGACATCTGTACCGCAGCTGCCGCTTTGAATGATAGTGGCGGTTGTAGTATCCTCTGCAGCGGCTGCCGGCTGGGCGGGAGCTTGCTGGGCGGGAGCCTGCTGCATCGGCACAGAATCCGAGAGCACAGCCGGTTCCGGTGCGGTCACAGCCTCCGGCGCTGGTACTGTGCTTTCCTCCACTTCCCCGCCTTCCTCCTGAGACGGAACCGTATCTTCTTCGGGTGTTTCGGTCGTGGCCTGCTGCCAGCTGGCATCCAGTTCATCCAGGTCGGCGCAGGATTTCAGCTCTACAGATGCGGCCTGTTCCTCCCCCAGGTCATTGCCCAGCAAAAGCGACAGCATTTCCGTGTCCTGATCCTGCAATAACAGCACGGTCTGCAGGGAGGGGCTGCCTTCCGCCAGCGTAATGCCAAAAGCGGGCAAATTGCCCCGGAATGCCAGCAGTTTCAGGTTCTCGCACTGGTAAAAAGCCGCATTGTCCACAAAGGTGACGGTTTCCGGCAGACGTACGGCGTACAGGTCCGCCTGGTCGGCAAACGCCTCCTGTGCAATTTGGGTCACATCTTTCCCATCAATTTGGGCCGGAATATCCGCAATGAGGAATTCTTCGTCCTCGTCCAGGGTCCCGGTATAGCCACAGATGGATACCGTGCCGTCTTCCAGAACCGTGTAAAGGTAATCCTCCCAGGTAAGGACCTCCTCTGCCGGCAAGGCCGTTTCCTGTGTGGCCGCACTTTCCGGGCCCTGTGCAAAGACTGCACTGGGGAACGAAGTCAGCAGCATACTGACCGCAAGAAACGCCGCCAGAATTCGTTTCATCCGTTCCATCTAAGACTCCTCCTCACTGCTGTTCCGGGCTCCCCATCCATCCCGGACAAAGTACACCTATCCATTTTCATATATAAGAATCATATTACCCGTTCTCCTGGCGGCGCACCATATCATTTACAAAACTGGTCGTTTTCTGTGCAAAACTGGTTATCATTTCGCACAAGAATGGTCGGATATGCTATAATACAGACAGTGTTCACCCAAGGAGGATTTTCCTATGGCCAGTGATTCTTACTGGGAAGTCGCCGTCTGCGATGACAACACCGCATTTCTGGCGCAGCTCCAGACGTTTTTGAACCAGCAGCTGACCCGGATGGGACAGCCGCACGGGATACAGGCATTTCACGATTCTCAGGAGCTGCTCACCGCTGCTCAGAGTCACCCCTTTTCTTTGGCTGTTCTGGATATCCGCATGCCCAAAGAAGACGGCATCGGTC
>JAHZHS010000023.1:14456-15747 GCA_019420135.1 Oscillospiraceae bacterium
TCTGGCAGAAAAATTGCTGACTTTTTGTCCGGACTGCCAGATTATCTTTTTAACCGCTTTTCTGTCATATGCCCAGGATGTCTATGACGTCCAGCACACTGCATTTATTCTGAAAAATGAGATGACCAGTCGTCTGCCCCGTCTGCTGGAAAAATTGCAGGCCCGCATGCAGGGACAGGACCCTCAGCGGGTCGCCCTGTACGCGGACGGAATCACCCACCTGGTGGAGCAGCGTCAGATTTGCTGGCTTGAACGGCGGCTGCGGACCACGCGGGTCCACTGCCTGCAGGAAGATCTGCTCACCCAGGAAAAGCTGGAGGATCTTCTGGTTCGTCTGGACCCCATCCTCTTTTGTCAGTGTCACAAGAGTTATGCTGTATGCTGGGCCAGTGTCCGTACCTACAGTGCCGGACAGATTCTGTTGAACAATGGCACTGTTGTCCCGGTCAGCCGCCGCTTTGCTTCCAGTGTGCGGGCAAGTTTTCTTCGTTATGTCCAGACCCTGTCTCAGGAGGTCAAAACGTGAGTGCTTCGGTTTTCTGGCATTCTTACTTTTTCAATGCGCCGCCGTTCATCATTATTCTGGCAGTCCTTCCCTGGCGTATTCCGTGGCGCGCCCCGCATCCATGGCTTTGGGCGTGTTATATTGCGGTCGTGCAGTCTGTGAAATTGTATCTGCAATTGGATTCCGTTCTGTACGATACTACCACGTCTTTAATGATGTGGGGCCTGCCTCAGCAGATCTTCAATATTCTGATGCTGTCCTTCTGCATCGGTATGTCCTTGCCGGAAGCCTGCCTCTTCTTCAGCCTGCTGTTTTTGTTTGTGGACAGTCCCACAGGCATCGCCCTTCCCCTTTTCTTTACGACATTCCAAACCGCAACCAGCGTACAGCAGCTGTTTCCGGTCACCCTTGTGGTGTGGGCCACCTATCTTTTTTGCCTGACCATCGGGATTTTTTTGCTGGTACGCTCGTATTCCATGCTTCAGCGCTGGCCAAAACGTCCCCGAAGCGTGGCGAAATGGTGTGGCTGCGGAGTCTATCTGCTGTTTACCCTGACCAACGTGGTGCTGTTTTTGCAGGGTGGTCTGCACACGCCGGTCTTTACCTTGCTGATGTTGTCCATGTGTGTCGCGGCCATCGGCATCCTGCCGCTGGTTGTCTGGCAGCAGCATCGCATTCAGCGCAACCGCATGGAACGGATTGCCGCACACCAGCAAAAGCTGTATCATCTGCTCCAGCAGCAGGCCCAGGCTTTGGAACAATTGCGCTCCGATCAGCATGAGGCAC
>JAHZHS010000023.1:15757-17730 GCA_019420135.1 Oscillospiraceae bacterium
CAGCATCACCTGGTTGCCGTGCAGGGATATCTACAGCAAAACCAGCCGGATGCCGCGCGGCTCTACCTGCGTCAGCTCCTGGAGCAGGAGGACACGCCATGACTCAATTTCCCACGATTGTTCTCTCCTTCTTCCCCCTGTTTTTCAGTGTGGTGCTCGGACTTTCCTTCGTGTTGGCTGCATGGATTGTCTGTTACCGGCAGGATTCCATGGAGCTTCGGTTTTGGGAAGCGCAGACCGAGGAAATCCTGCAGCGGGAGACCCTGTCTCTCCAGGAAAACAGCCGCTTCAATGCCCAGGCACTGCACAACGACATGTGCCGTCATTATCGCCAGGTGTTGGCATTGCTGGATGCAGGACGCATCGCCGAAGCCCAGACTTATCTGGAAAGTCTGACCAGGCTTCAGCTGAAAGCAATGCGCCGGTACGCCGATCACCCCATTGCAAACAGTGCCCTGACCGCCGCCGCACGCCGTTGTGAGGACGCCGGGATACAGTTTTCCGTAAGAGGCAATTTCCCCGCCCGATTGGACCTTGTATCGGCAGACCTGTCCAGCCTGCTGTGCAATCTGCTGAACAACGCGGCAGAAGGCGCAATGGCAGCCAGGGATGCAGATTCCATAGCGGAAGTCAGCGTACAGTTTGTCACAGCCGCCGGCCGTCTTTTGATCCGGATCGAAAACACCGCCCTCCCCGCCGTTCCGCTTCATGGGAAAACCACAAAATCCGATCCTGAGCTGCACGGGTTCGGCACTCGGATCATCCGGGATATTGTCAAGCGTTACGACGGGAGCTATACACTGCAATACACTGGTCCCCGCCGTGTTTGCGCAACTGTGGATGTGTGCATACAGCCTCCCGCGGCTGATTCAAAACATTCTGACCGCGTATTTTTGGAATCATAAGCTTGTTGTCACCGCCTGAAGGATCGGCCGGACTTTCTCCTATTTCTGTTTTTTATTACGCAACGCAACAGGCGCAGAGGATATTCCTCTGCGCCTGTTGTTTTACTTATTTATGGATTGTTTTATTTGTTTCGACGTTTCCTGCGGTAAACTGCGGTGGTGCACAATCCTGCACCGGAAGCCAGCAGCAGGACCAGCCAAAGTTCGACATTGCTGTCGTCACCCGTCGGCGGGATGGTCGCACTGTCCGACGAAGTGCCGCTGGACTGGGGATTGCTGCCTGCCTGCGTTCCGCCAGATGAGCTGCTCTGCGAAGAGCTTGCCTCCGTCCCCGTTGCCGGGATTTCCACCTTGGCCTTTGCATAGCTGCAGACAGAACACTCTTCATGCTTGGACCCTGCCTGTGTTGCAGTTGCCTCTTTGTCGATCACCCATACAAAGGTGTGCGCGGCCTGATCCCGCTTTTCATTGCAGCCGCTGCAGGCATACCAGTGATTTGTTCCGTCACTGCTCCAAACGGTGGACCAGCTGTGCGTGTGCCAGTGGGCCGTGACAGTGGCATCTGCCGCAAGCATGGTGATGGTGGTGGCAGGACTGGAAGCATCTGCAAAGACAACGCCGTCCGAGGATGTCCAGCCAAGGAAGACACTGTTTTCCTTTGTTCCTGCGTAAATGGAGATCTGGTTCTCTGCAGCAAACGCGCCGGTGGCCGTCGCGTTTGTTCCGCCGCCTTCCACGGTCAGCTGATAGAGCGGATTCGGGATTGCTGCAGCATGATTGGACTGGATTCCTTCCACAATTCCGTCATGTGCATAGAGGGCAACCAGACGGAACCGGTAGGTTCTGCCATTTTCCATCTTCGTGCCGTCCTGAAGTGTTTCCACCGTGTAGGAAATCGCTTCTCCATCCTGGATCAGAATGGGATTTGCCGCTTCAGGCTCCCCTTCCGGCGTCACGTACAGCTCGTATCCGGCAACATCATATTTGCTCGGTTTCTCCCACGAGACAATCACCTGACCATCTCTGGCTGTGGCCGAAATTGTCAGGGCATATTCCCCATTCACCGTC
>JAHZHS010000023.1:17740-18667 GCA_019420135.1 Oscillospiraceae bacterium
TTTCTTGAGGCTAGCGCGAGCACCGAGATCTACGCGGAAGCAGCCGCTCTTTCCCTACACGACGCTCGTCCGATCGCTAGCGGCGGTTGCACCTTCAATATTCTTCCAGTTCTTTCCGCCGTCGGTGCTCTGCTGCCACTGGTAAGTCACATTTGTACCGGTAGCGGCTGCCTGGAAGGTGGCGGACTGCTCCTCAGAAACGATGGTGTTGGTCGGTTGCGTTGTGATAATGGTTTTCAGGTTCACCGTCAGGGTGGCGGCATTGCTCTCTGCCTTGCCGCCAGCACCGGTCACTACGCAGCGGTACTGTGTACCGTTCATGGCTGCGGTGCTCTTTGCAATGGTGTAGGTGGCGTCAGTCGCGCCCTCCACGTCCGTCCAGCTTTCTCCATCGGTGCTCTGCTGCCACTGGTAAGATACATTTGTGCCGGTGGCTGTCACCCGGAAGGTGGCGGACTCGTCCTCGGTGACAGTGACGTCGGCAGGCTGTGCCGTGATGGTGGTTTTCAGGTTCACCGTCAGGGTAGCGGCCTTGCTCTCAGCATTGCCGCCAGCACCGGTCACCACGCAGCGATACTGCGTGCCGTTCATATCCGCGGTGGCCTTTGCGATGGTATAGGTGGCGTCGGTTGCACCCTCAATATCCGTCCAGCCTTCTCCGTTGGCGCTCTGCTGCCACTGGTAAGATACATTTGTACCGGTAGCGGCCACCCGGAAGGTGGCGGACTGATCCTCGGTGACAGTGGCGTCGGTCGGCTGAGTCGTGATGGCAGTCTTGAGGTTCACCGTCAGGGTGGCGGCATTGCTCTCCACCTTGCCGCCAGCACCGGTCACCACACAGCGGTACTGTGTACTGTTCATGGCTGAGGTGGTCTTTGCAATGGTGTAGGTGGCGTCAGTCGCGCCCTCCACGTCCGTCCAGCTTTC
>JAHZHS010000230.1 GCA_019420135.1 Oscillospiraceae bacterium
GCGCCCATCATATTGAGGCAGTTGGCCAGGTCCACCACGTGGGGTTCCCGGGCGACATTTTCCAGAATGGTCTGGCCGTCCGCCATTACGGCAGCCAGCATAGCATTCATGGTAGCGCCTACCGAGACGGTATCGAAAAAGATGTGCGCACCGGTCAGCTTGTCGGCGCTGACGCGGATCATGCCGTACTCCACAGAATCCTGCGCTCCCAGGGCAGTAAATGCTTTGAGGTGCTGGTCAATGGGTCGAGGGCCCAGATTGCAGCCGCCCGGCATGGCTACCTGTGCCGAGCCGAAACGGCCCAGCAGAGCCCCCAGGAAATAGTAGCTGGCGCGCATCTGGCGCGAGAGCTCATTGGACACCTCGGTACAATCAATGTGGGTGGTGTCGATCTCATAGGTGCTTTTACTGATCATCCGGATGCTGGCACCCAGTTCGCTCAGAATCTGAAGCGACGCCATCACATCGCTGATGCAGGGAAGATTCTCAATGATGCACTTTCCCGCCGCCAGAATGGTTGCAGGCAATATGGCCACAGCCGCGTTTTTTGCACCGCCGATGGTGACATCGCCGGTGAGCGGATTTCCGCCGCGGATCACAAATTTTTCCAAAGTGATAATTCTCTCCTTTGCCCAGCCGAGCACGGCCGACAGGACTTGTGCAGAGCCAGAGATGCCCCGCTTTCCTGCCGCCGGCCAAGGCTCCAGGCCCTGCCGGCACAAAGCCGCATGGTTTGCTGTATTATACACCAAAACGGAAGTTTTGAAAAGTACTGCCCTTAGTATTTACAAAAATTGCGTGAAAAATCCCAAATTATAAGACTGTCCCACGCAGTTTTTTACGCAACGTGCAGGGTAGACCTTCCTTTTTGCCTTACATGTTGGGGAAATAGGTCCTTGCACTGACAAGAGAGTTGTTGTAATACATTTCAAAGTGGCAGTGGTTGCCGAAGGAGTAGCCCGTGTTGCCCACATATCCGATGACCTGCCCCGCCTTGACGGCGTCACCGGTACTGACAGCAAAGGCGGACATATGTCCGTACAGAGTCTTCCAGCCGTTGCCATGGTCAATGATGACGTAATTGCCGTATCCGTAAGGATGGTTGTGCCAGCCTGCATACTCGATCTTACCACTGTCGGCAGCAATGATGGGTGTGCCTGCCGGGGCCACAATGTCTGCGCCCTTGTGATCGGCACTCATCCAGCGGCTGACGTAACGGTAATTGGGTACCGGCCAGTAGAAGGTACCGCTGCCCACCTGGGCAATCATGCCGCTTTCCAAGCGTGTGCCGACAATGACCTGCTCGGTCACCGGCTCCACCAGAGTATTGATCCTGACAATGCTCACATCGGTGACCTGACCATCAATATAAGTCGTGTCGCGGATGACCTCCTGCTGTCCGGGCTGGCCCTCCTGTACGACCACCTCGTCACCGAAGTCGTATTCGTCCGACTCGGTCTTGACCACATCAAAGTCCACATCCTCCACCTCGGAGGTGCGCTCAATCACCTTGACCTGCAGAAGTTCCGCCCGGGCATCGGAAGTCATCAGTGTCTGCCCTTCCTCCAGCTTGGTATCTTCGTCGGCCAGATCGGGATTCCACGCTTGCAGGGTGGTGAAATCCAGGCCCAGGGTTTCCGCCGCCTCGCCGGCTGTTTCCTCCTCTCCGACGGTATAGGTCGAGGGATCCGACACGGCATTGAGGGTGGAAATGACAGTATCATAGGGCACGATGGAGGACAGGAAGTAAACGCCATCCACCAGTGTGATGTTATGGACAAACTCCACCCTGCGGTTGAAGTCAAAGCTATCCTCGTAGGGTTCCTTGACCGCATCCAGATAGGAGCGCAGATGGTCGCCCTCGGTGGTGACAAAGCTCAGCTCCCCGTCAATGTACACAGCAGTGCCGTTGCCGATCTCGTCACTGGAGGCGCTCAGGATCGCGTCGGCTACCTCGCTCTCGGTCATGACGTCGCCCGAGACCGCCAGGGTGTAGGTGGGCGTGATGTCCCACTCGGCATCGGTGGTTTCCACACCGGCTGCCTCCATGGCAGACCTTGCCCGCTCAATACGGGATGCTACATCGTCGCGGGCATTATCGAACACCTGCTCGCTGGACACATAGCCGACGGTCTCTCCCCCGACCCGGACTTCCAACAGATATGTGTAGCCCAGTTGAGTACGCACCACCCAGACCAGCAAAACCGCCGCTGCCGCCGGCAACGCATAGGACAGCGCGTTCCACACAAGGGGCAGATACAGTTTGGTCCCGCGCTTGAAATACTGGATCTTCTCGGCACGGATCTGTTTGGCATCCTCGTCGGGATACTGTTCCGGCAATTCCCGGATATGGCGCAGACCCGAACGCATCCGGGCAAAAGGTTCCAGCAGGTCTTCCAGGAAGGTGATGATCCCGATGGCCAGCGGCCGGATGATCATGAGCAGAACCGCCCCCATATGGGACAGGATTGCTGCCGCTGCATGCATGACGGTACGCCCTGCGCAGATCACCGCATACTCGGCCCAAAAGCCTACCATGTACAGCGCATCCCCGATCAGGGACGCATGGGGAAGGTTATGGATCAGGTCGCTGAATCTTCCGCGGCGGGCTGCTTTTTTCTGGCGTTTGTGCCAGATGCGCACCGTTTTTTTGACGCGGCGCTCATCCAGCCATGCGCCGAACCGCCCTCCGGACGGCCGGGACGAATGACCGGAACCGCTCTCGTTTTGCTGTTTATCGTCAATCTGAGATTTCAAAGACGTTCTCCTTTGCAGCGTACAGCAGCCCGCCGGGCTGTGTTCCCCTTACATATTGGGGAAGTAGTCGTGTGCATTGACCAG
>JAHZHS010000231.1:0-2493 GCA_019420135.1 Oscillospiraceae bacterium
GGCCGCCCAGATGGTGGATGACAAAGACGGCAGGGCAGGCAGCGAGGTTGCCTTAGACGGCCCCACCAAGGACGAGATCGTGCCCCAGTTCCTGGAGGAGTGCCGTCTGGGCGGGCACACCTACGCCCTGCCCTACATGCGCTCCACCGAGGCCTGCTACGTCAACAAGACCTACGTGGAAAAGCTGGGCTACACCCTGCCCGACACCCTGACCTGGGATTTTGTGTGGGAGGTGTCCGAGGCGGCCGCCGCCACCAAGGGGCCCGACGGGGTCTATGCCGTCAACGGCCAGGAGGTGCTCATCCCCTTCATCTACAAGTCCACCGACAACATGATGATCCAGATGCTGCGCCAGAAAAACGCCGGATACTCCACCCAGACGGGGGACATCCAGCTGTTCAACGACACCACCAAGGATCTGCTGCTGGACATTGCCGGCCACACGGCCAAGGGGGCCTTCTCCACCTTCAAGATCTCGGGCTACCCGGCCAACTTCCTGAACGCCGGACAGTGCATCTTTGCGGTGGACTCCACGGCGGGCTCCACCTGGATGGGCTCCGACGCTCCCCTGGTGGACATTGCCGAGGAGGATCTGGTGGACTTTGAGACCGCCGTCTACCCGGTGCCCCAGTTCGACCCCGACCATCCCCAGATGATCTCCCAGGGGCCGTCGGTCTGCATCTTCAACAAGGACGATCCCCAGGAGGTGCTGGCCTCCTGGCTGTTCACCCAGTACCTGCTCACCAATGAGGTGCAGATCGCCTACTCTGAGACCGAGGGCTATGTCCCCGTCACCACCAAGGCCCAGTCCGACCCCGACTACCAGGACTACCTCAGCCGGGGCGGCGAGGACAACGACACCCACTACGCCGTCAAGATCCAGGCGGTGCAGCTGCTGCTGGACCACCTGGACGACACCTTCATCACCCCGGTGTTCAACGGCTCCGCCTCTCTGCGGGACGCGGCGGGCCAGCTCATCGAGAGCGTGGTGAAGTCGGTGCGCCGCAACCAGCCGGTGGACGCCTCCACCATCGACCAGCTCTACACCGACACGGCGGCGCTCTACCACCTGGATTCGGTCTCCGCCACCGGCGGCAAGGCCGATCTCGGCCCCCTGCCCGGCACCGCCGTCGCCCTGCTGGCGGGGCTGGCCATCGCCTGGGCGGGCATCCTGCTCTATCTTGTCAGCCTCTGGGTGCGCAGGCGCCGCGCCGCCTCCCGGAAGTGACCCCCATCAATGAATCAGGCCGCCCGGCAGGGCGGCCTTTTGGTTTGGGGCGGAGAAGAAAGTTTTCAACAGAATTGTTGAAAAAGTTGCCCCCAGAATCTTCCGGTTCGGTAACATTTTAGTGCCAAAACCTCCCGTTATGGGGGGATTCGGTTGATTTTTGGCCGGTGCGCGGTATAATGAATATTGTTGTTCATCACACACAAGATGCACACCCAAAGGAGAATTTGACATGAAAAAGCTGATTTCCGCTGCCCTGGCGCTGGGCATGGCACTGTCCCTGGCCGCCTGCGCAGGCAACACCGATTCTTCCACTTCCGAGAGCCAGTCCACCTCCACCGCGGAGGAGTCCTCCTCCGCTTCCGAGAGCTCTGAGGCTGCTTCCGCCGAGACCGCTTCCGGCGAAGTGCTGAGCTACGACGAGTACATGGCCGCCGATCTGGACACCCAGGTCACCGTGGAAGCCTACGTCCAGGCCAAGCAGTCCTGGTGGGAGGACAAGGCCACCGTCTACGCCCAGGATGAGGATGGCGCCTACTTCTTCTACGACATGGCCTGCTCTGAGGCAGACTACGACAAGCTGACCCCGGGCACCTGCATCCGCGTCACCGGCTACAAGAGCGAGTGGTCCGGCGAGGTCGAGATCACCGAGGCTACCTTTACCTTCGTGGACGGCGCCGACACCTTCGTCGCCACCCCGCTGGACGTCACCGACCTGCTGGGCACCGAGGAGCTCATCGACCACCAGAACCAGCTGGTCTCCTTCACCGGCCTGACCGTGGAACCCAGCACCGATGCCAACGGCAACGAGGCTGCCTTCCTGTACAACTGGGACGGCTCCGGCACCGACGGCGATGACCTGTACTTCAACGTCTCCTACAACGGCGAGACCTACACCTTCACGGTGGAGAGCTACCTGTGCGACAACACCACCGACGTCTACGCCGCGGTGAAGAACCTGCAGGTGGGCCAGACCATCGACGCCGAGGGCTTCCTCTACTGGTATGAGGGCGTCAACCCCCACATCACCTCTGTGACTGTGGTGGAGTAAGGGACGGCCTGCCGGTTTTCCGGTCTGCAACCTGAATACGCAAAAGGACCTCATGCCCGGATGGGCAGGAGGTCCTTTTTTGCTGCTGCTGCGGCGGGGGCAGGCGGTGCTCTCCCCCCCGGGGCATAAAAAAAGACCGGTTCCAAAGAACCGGTCCGGTTTGGTGGACGGTACAGGACTCGAACCTGTGACCTCCTGCACGTCAAGCAGATGC
>JAHZHS010000231.1:2503-2830 GCA_019420135.1 Oscillospiraceae bacterium
CATCTGAATACGCAAAAGGCCCTCCTGCCCATGCGGGCAGGAGGTCCTTTTTTGCTGCTGCGGCGCGCTCCCCCCGGGGCATAAAAAAATGCCCGGTTCCGAAGAACCGGTCTCTGTTTGTGTCGGTTGGCCAGTTTTACTGGCAGAGAGTATAGTATAATCTTATTTTTATATACATGCAACCGTTTTGTTGAAGGAGCACAATACATATTGGACACTTGAAGCGGAAACTGGGATTGTTTCCGCAGGGCGAAAAGAAACCAGCCTACAAGCCAAAGCCCTATGAACAGATGACCTATCCCGGTCAGCAGGTCCAGGTAGATGTAA
>JAHZHS010000232.1:0-1667 GCA_019420135.1 Oscillospiraceae bacterium
CAGCATTGCACCCCGACTCAATGCGGCGGGGCGGATGGACACGGCGGCAACTGCTCTCAAACTTCTTTTGTGCGCCCACGAAGAACAGGCTACTGGCATTGCCGCTCGCCTGACGGAGATCAATACTGACCGGCAACACACCGAGCAGGAGGTCCTTGCAGCAGCGCTGAAGCAGCTGGATGCCGACCCCGCCCGAGCCCATGACCGAGTGCTGGTGGTATGGGGGGAAAACTGGCATCCCGGTGTGCTGGGTATTGTGGCCAGCCGTTTGACCGAGCGTTTCGGCCGACCGTCCATCGTGATTTCGGTGGCAGATGGGGAAGGGCGCGGCAGCGGCCGTGCTCCCCGCAGTTTCAATCTGCATGGAGCACTGCAAGGATGTGCAAGCCTTTTGAGCCGATACGGCGGCCATGCAGCGGCAGCCGGACTGACCATAGAGGAGGAAAATCTGCCTGCGTTCCGCCAGGCAGTCAACCGGTGGGCGGAACAGACCTATCCTCAGCCGGAACCTCCGCTTTTGGAACTGGATGCCCCCGCATCGGTGGCGGAACTGACGGTACAGGAAGTTGCCCAGCTGGACAAGCTGGCTCCTTTCGGGGGCGGCAACCATCAGCCGTTGCTTTTTATTGAAAATGCCGTCCTGGACGGTGTCTGGCCAATGGGAGCGGAAAAACGGCATTGCCGGATTCGCTTGCGTCAGGGGGCAGATTGCTGCTTTGCCTCGGTGTTTGGAACACCGCCGGAGGATCTGCCCTACCGGGTCGGGACGATGGTGGATGCAGCGGTGGAGGCAGGCATTTACCAGGGACGCAGCGGTCCGGCGGTGTCGGTGCATATCCGGGCCTTGCGTCCGGCAGGCCTGGGAGACGGGCCGGTCCGGCAGGCCGCCCTGCTGGATGATTTTCTGGCAGGGCGGGTGATTACCCGGCAGCAGGCGCGGGATTTTTCTCCCGAGCGAACGGATACTGTCTCGCTTTATCGCATGATTCAGGCGGGTAATGTCTATGCGGAGGACCTGCAACCGGTGTTTGCGGCACTGGGCAGTGACAGGGCGGGCAAGATTCTGGTCAGCCTGGAAGCTTTGCGGGAACTTGGCCTTGTGGAGCGCCGCGGAGCCCGGTACTTGCCGGCTGCCGTGGATGGCAAGAGAGATTTGATGAGTGCACCGGTTCTGCGCAGGATAGCAAAAATGGCGGCGGAACCGGACGTTGCATCGCAGGATAACTAAGTGCACAGGGGAGGAAGGAAGATGGAGAACACCGAAAAAATGCCGATTACCTATGAGGTGCTGAAACAGGAACTCAAGGATAGCGGCCGTCCCTATGACTTTGATATGATTGACCGGGCATTTGCCCTGGCGGATCAGGCGCACAGCGGACAGCGCCGCCGCAGCGGGGAACCGTACATCTGCCACCCGCTCAGCGTTGCACAGATCCTGATCGACCTGGGCATGGACAGCGAGAGCATCGCAGCCGCCCTGATGCATGATGTTGCGGAGGATACGGATGTCACCATCGATGAGATCCGGGCAAAATTCGGGCCGGAAGTTGCCCTTCTGGTGGATGGCGTTACCAAACTGACTCAGATCAAGTTTTCCAACGTGGAGGACCGCCAGGCAGAAAATCTGCGCAAGATGCTGCTTGCCATGAGCCAGGATGTCCGCGGCA
>JAHZHS010000232.1:1788-2826 GCA_019420135.1 Oscillospiraceae bacterium
TGCTGGACAAACACGGCGATGAATTCCTGCACGGGGTCTGCGACACTATTTCGGCCCATCTCACCGAGAACGGTATTGAAAATGCCAAGATCAAATACCGGGTCAAGAGCGTCTACGGGATCTACCGCAAGATGTATATGCAAAACAAGGAGTTCGAGGAAATCTACGACATCTATGCAGTCCGGATCATCCTGGACAGCGTGGCTGAGTGCTATACCGCCCTCGGTCTTATCCACGACATGTACCATCCGCTGCCCAACCGGTTCAAGGATTACATCTCGACTCCCAAGCCCAATGGCTATCAGAGCCTGCATACCACCGTCATTGGCCATGAGGCGCTGCCCTTTGAGGTGCAGATCCGTACCTGGGATATGGACCGCCAGGCAGAGTACGGCATTGCTGCGCACTGGAAGTACAAGGAAGGAATTACCGGCTCCAACGACAAGCTGGAGGAGCGTCTTGCCTGGGTGCGCCAGCTGCTGGAAAGCCAGCGCTACAGCGCCGATGCCACTGATCTTCTCAGCGATATCAAGAGTGACCTGCTGCCGGAGGAGGTCTTCGCGTTCACGCCCCGGGGCGATGTGATCAATCTGCCGGCGGGGGCCACGGTCATCGACTTTGCCTATGCCATTCACTCGGCGGTGGGCAACCGGATGATCGGCGCCAAAGTGAACAACCGTATCGTGCCCATCGACCATCAGGTGGTCACCGGCGAGATCATCGAGATCATCACGGGGCCGGAGAACCGTGGGCCCAGCCGCGACTGGCTCAATATTGTCAAGACCAGCGAGGCCAAGAACAAGATCCGCAACTGGTTCAAGAAGGAACGCCGGGAAGAAAACATCGCCGAGGGCAAGGATGCCCTGGAGCGGGAGCTTCGCCGCAATATGATGACCATTCCACCCGAGGCCTACGACGAGTTCATGTCCAACCTGGCCCGGCGCAACCGATGCAATACGGTGGAGGAAATGTACGCTGCCATCGGATATGGCGGCTTGCAGCTTTCCCGCATGCTTACGAAAATCAAGGATGAGTATG
>JAHZHS010000233.1 GCA_019420135.1 Oscillospiraceae bacterium
GCGCCCCGACTGCGTCATTGAGAACCTGACCATGCCCAGCCTGTACGAGTGCCCCCTCATGCTGGATGCTGCCGGTCTGACCAATGTGGTCGCCCGCCAGCTGCACCTGGAGACCCCGCCGTCCGACCTGACCGAGTGGAAGGAACTGATTTCCCGCATTGCCACCCGCAGCAAAAACTGCACCATCGCTCTGGTAGGCAAGTATGTCAAGCTGCACGACGCTTACCTGAGCGTCATGGAGAGCCTGTACCATGCGGGCTTTGAAAATGAGTCCAAGGTGGACATCCGCTGGGTGGACAGCGAAAATCTGCTGGATCAGCAGCGCTGCTCCGAGGAGCTGGCCGATGTGGACGGCATTATCATCCCCGGCGGCTTCGGCGACCGCGGCATCGAGGGCATGATCCAGGCCGCCCGCTATGCCCGTGAGAACCGCATCCCCTGCTTCGGCATCTGCCTGGGCATGCAGATCATGGTCATGGAGTTCGCCCGCGACGTGCTGGGCTACGCCGATGCCAACTCTGGCGAGTTCACCCCCGACGGCCAGCACAACGTCATCGCCCTCATGCCCGACCAGCAGGGCAACATCCCCAAGGGCGGCACCATGCGCCTGGGCAAGTACCCCTGCTCCATCAAGCCGGACCTGCTACGGCAAGACCGAGATCGGCGAGCGCCAGCGCCATCGCTATGAGTTCAACAGTGACTTCCGCGAGGAAATGCAGCAGAAGGGTCTGGTCATTGCCGGTACCAGTCCCGATGGCCGTCTGGTGGAGGCTGTGGAGCTGCCCGACCGTGAGTTCCACATCGGCGTCCAGTTCCATCCCGAGTTCAAGAGCCGTCCCAACCGCGCCCATCCTCTGTTCAAGGGGTTCATTGCCGCTGCGCTCAACTATCAGTGCGAGCGTCTGCATCATGAGCATACTGCCATGAACGACAACATCTGATCTTCCCGCGCCCGGACAGGCGGTCTGTGCACCGCCGCCCGGGCGCGGTCTGTTTTGCCCGCAAGCACCGGTCCGGATGTAAAAGTTGTTCTCTTTTGAAAAAAATTCCTGCCGGATTGCAAAATTTCCCTTTGCCGCCTCGTATGATAGATAGTCATCCCGGGGAGGCAAACGTACGCTCCGCCGCACAAAAAGGCGGATGGGCTTTCGGGCAGAATCACAAATTCACGCCTGGCCGTGCAAAATATCTTGTAAGTTTTTGTACTACACTCCTTTGGAATGATGCTGTATAATAGATGGATAACCGGAGGTAATTTTGCCCCGGTGACAAAAAAAGGAGCTGTACTATGGTTACCTGGTGTAAGCGCCATCCGATTCAGTTCATGGCGCTGTATCTGGTCTTTTACTTATCGTTTTTCACCCTGCTGGAACACAGCACAGTCCCCTCCGTGATTCTCCACTGCGCACTGGATGATAAGATTCCCTTTGTCAAGTACGCCATCATCCCGTACTACCTGTGGTTTGTCTGGATCGTCTGTACCCTGTTCTGGCTGCTGTGGTTCGCCCCCAAAAAGGAGTTCTGGCGTCTTTGTCTGCCGCTGTTTGCCGGCATGACCCTGTCGCTGATGTTCTGCGCCCTGGTGCCCAACGGCGTCTCGCTGCGTCCCGCCTCCATTGAGGGCAACGACATCTTCACCATGCTGGTGCGCGGACTGTGGAAAGCCGATACTTCCACCAATGTCTGCCCGTCCATCCACGTTTTCAACTCGCTGACCCTGGACCTGGCCTTCCAGCGCACCACGCTGCTGTCCAAGCCCAAATACCGCTTTGTGCGGTGGGGTGCCCATCTGCTGGATGTGGCCATCGTGCTGTCCACCATGCTGCTCAAACAGCACTCGGTCATCGACGTGGTGTGCGGCATTGTGCTTGCCCTGGTCATCGACCGTGCGGCCACCGCCGTCGCCGCGTCCCTGGCCCGCCATCCCGAAATCACCGCCCCCCATGGGGAACGTCCCCACGCTGTTCTGGAGCACGAGTGATCCATCGGTTTCCAAAATCCCCCGTTTTCCGTTTTTTCGCGAAAACGGGGGATTTTTTGCCGTTTTTTGCCTTTACCCCGCCATGGGTTTGTGTTATACTGTGGTCGGAGAATGCCCCGCTGCACTTGTTGCAGCGGCAACAGCAGCTCTCTCTGCAACATTTTATACTGGATGTCATTGATCGCGGGGCGGCGCACCGCGTTTTTTCGTGCGCCCAACCGCCATATTTACAGGGAGGTTTCAAAGCATATGCACTGCACCCATCTGATTGCGGCCGATACCTGGTATGTCGGCGCAAGCGACCGCCGTCTGGCCAAGTTTGAGAATCTGTTCCCCATTCCCCGCGGCGTTTCCTACAACTCGTACCTGATCGTCGACGAGAAGACCGCGCTGCTGGATACCGCTGATGCTTCGGTCAGCGCACAATATCTGGAGAACACAGCCCATGCCCTCAATGGCCGCGGGCTGGACTACCTCATCATCAACCATATGGAGCCCGACCACGCCGCCACCATCGCGGAAGTGCTGCTCCGCTGGCCTGAGGTGCAGATCGTCTGCAATGCCAAGACCGTCCCCATGCTCAAGAACTACTTCCCCGCCGCAGCGGAAAAAATCGACGCCGCCCTGCTGGTCAAGGAAGGTGATGTTCTGTCCCTGGGCAGCCACGAGCTGACCTTCGTCATGGCTCCCATGGTCCACTGGCCGGAAGTCATGCTGACCTTCGACAAGACCACTAACGTGCTGTTCTCCGCCGATGCCTTCGGCACTTTCGGCGCGCTGGACGGCAACATCTTTGCCGATGAGGTGGACTTCGCCCGGGATTGGCTGGACGACGCCCGCCG
>JAHZHS010000234.1 GCA_019420135.1 Oscillospiraceae bacterium
GACGCTGGCAATCTGCAGATTGGGATGGTTTTCATACAGTTTTGTCAGCACATCCCGCACAATGGGAACCGGGTTGCCGCTGTTGGGCTGGTAGCTGGTGAACAGGATATTGCTGTTGTTATCGATAACCACCAGCTTGATGGTGGTAGAGCCGGAGTCAATGCCGATATGTACCGGGCCGCAGTCCACGCCAAAAGGCAGGCAGGGCACGGTAGCCTTCATGTGGCGGGCATGGAACTCCTCATACTCCTGCTTGTTGGCAAACAGCGGCGGCTGGCTGGCATAGGTGGCAGTGGCGCTGTACTCGGTCAGACGCTTTGCCACCTCACTGAGGCTGAAGGCTTCGTCGGCATAATATGCTGCGCCGAGGGCAACGTAGAGCAGGCTGTTTTCAGGGCAGGTTCCCTTGACATGCAGGGTGTCGTCAAAGCACTGGCGCAACACGCTGGAGAAGGTCAGCGGACCGCCCAGATACAGGATATTGCCCTTGATGGGCCGCCCCTGCGCCAGGCCCGCAATGGTCTGGTTGACCACAGCCTGATAAATGGAGCGTGCAATGTCTCCCGCCAGGGCTCCCTGGTTGATCAGCGGCTGAATGTCACTCTTGGCAAACACACCGCAGCGGGATGCAATGGTGTAGGTGCGGGTGGCCGTCTGGGCCGCCTTGTCCATCTCATCGGCGGTCATCTTGAGCAGCGTCGCCATCTGGTCGATGAAGGCACCGGTACCGCCGGCACAGCTGCCGTTCATGCGGACTTCGGTACCGTTGGTCAAAAACAGGATCTTGGCGTCCTCGCCGCCCAGCTCAATAATGCAGTCGGTGCCGGGGGCAAGCCGGTTTGCCGCCACGCGGGTGGCAAATACTTCCTGTACAAAAGAGACCTTGCAGCTGTCTGCCAGGCCCATGCCTGCCGAACCGGAGATGGCAAGCAATGCCTTCTCCCCGTGCAGGTAATCGGAATCAATGCGGGAAAGAATCTCCTGACCCTTTTCCAGAATATGGCTGTAATGCCGTTCGTAGGTAGAATATACCAATTCGTCTGCGTCGTTGAGGACAACGCATTTAATCGTGGTGGAACCAATATCCAGCCCGACTCTCATCTACAAAAACCTCCTCAAAAAGCCGTACCGTCCCAAGCCGGCCGGAGGAGTCTCCGGCTCACCGGGGAGGATTTCTGTTCGGGATGCCGGGAAGCACCGGATGCGCCCGGCCATATTCCGGCCGGCCGGGATCGTTGCGTTTGACAGGATCCGGCAGCAAAGCACAGAATAAATCAATATATTGTACCGCATCACGCGCAATTTGGCAAGATGCTTCCCAATCCGATATCAGTATACCTTCCTTTTTTGAACCGTCTGTGAACAAAAGTGCCTCGGAATGACGTTTTTGGCATCAGCAATTCCAAGGCACCCAAAATTTTGGTCCCGCCGGGCACAGACAAAGAAACAGCGCGCCGGTCCCTGTTCCGACGCGCTGTTTCTAACCAAAAAAGAAAGAGAAAGAGGAGTGGAGATGAAAAAGATAGAAGCGTTTGTTCCCAGTTTCCGGAAATCCCTGTTTTTCCTGCTCGGCGTCCCTGTTCGCTTTGCTTTTGGGAACAATCTTAGAATATCGCCAAATTGTGACAAAAAGGTGACAAATACTTCAACATTTTACGAAAGAAGTTATAATGAATTATGAACTGACATCCCCGGAAGGAGAAAACCAGCGTCCTTCCGTAACATACGAACAAACTATTATTAACTATTATTAAGGAGCCGCCATGGCAAACCGTATCAACTATGACCGGGAAATGCAGGCGGTGCTTGACCGTCTGGATGCGGAGCACCGTCGCCCCAAACTGCTGCTGCATGCCTGCTGCGCCCCCTGTTCCAGCGCCACACTGGAACGCCTTGCCGGGCATTTTGAACTGTCCATCCTTTATTACAACCCTAATATCTATCCCCCGGAAGAGTATCACCGCCGGGAAAATGAGTTGGAGCGCTTTGTCCGGGATGCGGGGTATTTCGGGGTATCGGTGATCGAACTGCCCTACGAACCGCAGGAATTCTACGACGCCGTCAAGGGGCTGGAGGAGGAACCGGAAAAGGGCGGCCGCTGTACTGTCTGTTATCGGCTGCGTCTGGAGCGTGCCGCCCAATACGCCGCCGAACATGGTTTTGAATGGTTCACCACTACCCTGTCCATCTCGCCGGTCAAGGATCCGGTGCGGCTCAACACCATCGGCATGGAACTGGCTGAAAAATACGGCCTGAATTACCTGCAGAGCGAATTTCGCAAGCGGGACGGCTACAAGCGCAGTCTTGTGCTCAGTGCCGAGTACGGCCTCTACCGGCAGGACTACTGCGGCTGCGAGTTCAGCAAAAAAGCCCGCGGCGTGTGACCACCTGCCTGTTATAAAAGAAAATTCCGGCTGCGCAACCGATAGTTGACAGCCGGTTTCTTGTCTGTCCGGCAGAGTTCTGTTACACTCAGGGCAGATACGGCGCCGGGTTGTTCCCGGTCCGGGAAAGGCGGAACATACAGCATGAATCAAAACGATACTATTTTTCGACCCCCTCAAACACAAACAGAGCCTGTACAGAATGCCCAAGCCCTCGGCGAGCGCATCCGGCAGCTGCGGACTGAGCGCGGGCTTTCCCAGGAAGCCCTGGCCGAGGCTCTGAATGTATCCCGGCAGGCCGTGGCCAAATGGGAGCGAGGCACTTCCCTGCCCAGCACTGCCAATCTGCTGGCGCTGAGCCGAATCTTCGGCTGCTCTGTGTCGGA
>JAHZHS010000235.1 GCA_019420135.1 Oscillospiraceae bacterium
TATGATCTTCGCAGATGACTGGTTTGATGCGGTCACGGCCTTTGAAACGGTCTATTTCTGGCCGGATTTGCTGCAGTGTTTCCGGGAGGTCCATCGGGTTCTGAAGCCCGGCGGGACCTTCCTGATCTGCAACGAGAGCAGTGGCGACACGGACAAGGATGAGAAGTGGACGGAGATTATCGGCGGTATGACCATATATAGCGGCGGTGAGCTGAAAACATTTCTGGAAAACGCTGGATTCTGCAATGTTCAAATCCATAAAAACAAAATTGGCTGGCTCTGCGTGACAGGACAGAAGCGGGAGGAATAAGGAATGCTGCTGCAAACGATTCTGGAAGGACTGGGGCTGGGGGCGCTGCTGGTTTTGGTGTGCGCCATCGGCATCCACAAGGGCGCTGTCGGCATGGTGCATTTGTATGACTCGAAGGTACAGGAACGGTGCGTTGCGCTGGGTCTGACCACAAAGGAAAAGATCAAGCAAAACTCGCTGCGCTTCAAGCTGATCTGCGTTCCGGGATATCTTGCTTATGTGCTGATTTTCGTGTATGCCATCAACGGCGCACAGACGTTTTGGAGCGGCTTCTGGCAGTGCTTTGTGATCCTGTCCGTGATGAATCTTATCGACCGCCTTGGCATCGATGGCTACTGGGTCGGACACACCAAAGCATGGGTGATACCGGGGACAGAGGATCTGATGCCGTATATCTCAAAAGCCGATAAGCAAAAGAAATGGCTGTTCGGAACCGTGGGAATGGCCGTGATTTCCCTGCTCCTTGCGGGAATCGGAATGCTGCTGTAAGGAGGAAATACCGATGTCAAAGAAAGCCACCGAGTTTCAGAAAAGAGAAATGAGCAAGATGTACCGCGGCAAGGAAATATTCAAGCCGCTGAACACTGGCTGGGTGGATGAGCGTGTGGCCTGCGTGCGGGAGTGGGTGGCGAACATTTTCTTCTACCGCAAGGGCGACACCACCATCATGATCGATGCCGGGTATAACTACGACCGGCTGGCAGAAAAAATGGGCTGGCTGGGCATCGACCCGCAGTCCATCCGGCACATCCTCATCACTCATCAGGACACCGACCACGTGGGCGCGGTGGAGGCAGACAGCCCCGGTTTGTTCCGGAGTGCAAAGCTCTATATCGGCGAGATTGAAAACCGGTATCTCACCGGCGAGGTGCGGCGAAAAGTCATATACCATCTCTATAAATTGCCGCAGGTCACAATTAACAACGAAAAGGTGCTGCTGCATGACGGCGAGACTTTCGAGATTGACGGTATCAAAATTGAGTGCTTCCTTGTCCCCGGTCACACATGGGGTCATATGGTCTATCTCATTGACGACAAATATCTCTTCACCGGCGACACTCTCTGGTTCGGCGCGGACGGCGGCTACAGTTTCATTTCCTCTCTGGCAGAAAGCAACAAACTGGCGGTAAAGTCGCTGGCGGCGCTGGAGCAGAAGCTGCAAAGCCGTGGATTACACCCGCTGTTCCTCACCGGCCACACCGGCTGGACGGACAATTTTGACTTTGCCTTTGCCCATAAGGACAAGCTTTGCTCACCGTTCCGAAAGCGGGTTCCCGACCCCACCGCGCCTTATGACGCTTATGATGAATCGGACGACACGGAAAAAATGGCAAAGAGCGGGTTCCTGAAGGGAGTGGGAAGATGAAAGTTTCTTCCCTCGGTGCGGAGCACGCGCCGGTCTTCCTGCTGCTCCCCGGCACCTGCTGCCACTGGAAGGGCAATTTTGGACGGGTCATTCCGCTGCTGGCGGACAGCTATCGCGTTCTCTGCATCAGCTACGACGGCTTCGATGAGACGGAACATACCGAGTTTCCTACTATACTGGAGGAAACAGAGAAAATAGAAACTTACATTCAGGAGCATAGCGGCGGACATATCCGGGCGGCCTACGGCTGCTCGCTGGGCGGCTCCTTTGTGGGGCTGCTGGCGGCGCGGCAGAATATTCATATGGATTACGGAATTCTTGGCAGCTCTGATCTTGACCAAGCATCTCCCATTGCGGCAAAGCTGCAAACAAATCTGCTCCTGCCGCTGATTTATCCGTTTATTCGGGACGGACGGTTCAAGAGTCGATTGCTGCAAAAACGTCTCACGCAGCGAAAGTCGGAAATGGGCGGCTATGTGCAAGCGTTCATGGAGATGCTCGGCGGCGCACGACCTTATGTGACCATGCAGAGCTGCAAGAATCAGTTCTATTCCGACCTTGTCACCCCGCTGCCGGACAAGATCAACGTTCCGGGAACAGAGATTCATATTTTCTATGCGCTCAAAATGGGTGAGAAATACCGCGAGCGCTATGAACGGCACTTTGCAAACCCAGCCATTCACGAGCAGGACTTGCAGCACGAGGAGCTGCTGGCCTGTTATCCGGAGTGCTGGGTGCAGTTGGTGAAGGATATCATGGAGGGAAAGCAATGAAGCATCAGCACTTTGATGTGGGAACCGCCGGCTTTTACGGCGCGTACTGGGCGTGTGCTGGCGGATCGGACTGCGCGGTCATTGCGATGATTGGTGACGATCCGGAGGATCGGCTTGCGCGTTCAGCTGTGAAATGGCTCTGCGGGCGGGGCGTAAATGTGCTCACCATGTCGCCTGCGAAAAAGGATTACGGCCATCATAATTATCCGCTGGAGCG
>JAHZHS010000236.1 GCA_019420135.1 Oscillospiraceae bacterium
TTCTTTGCAAAGAAAGCGGTGCTCCCGCCGAGTAGGCGGCCTGAGCCAGGCTGGCAGCCCGCCCAGCGAGGGCCCATCAACCCGGCAGGGACACCGCCGAGTCCAGCACCTCCAGGCGCATGACCGAGATCTCGTAGGCGGTGCGCTGGGTACTCTCTCCCTGCTCCACCTTGGTGTAGCTGCGGCTCTGGAATCGCCCTTCCAGCCGCACCGCGTCCCCTACATCCAGCTCGGCGCACTGCCGGGCCAGGGCCCCCCAGGCGATGCAGGGCAAATAGTCCGCGCGGCCGTAGCGCCGGTTCACCGCCAACAGCAGATCGCAGATCTCCCGGCCCATGGGGGTGCGGCGGTACACCGGGCGCTTGCACAGCGCCCCGGAGAGCACCAGCTCGTTGCCGTGGGGTCCGTCCCAGGGGCAGATGGTGCGGGCATAGAGGGTGATCACCAGGCGGCTGCCCCGGCCGCTCTTGTTGTTGAAGGAGCGCACCTCCCCCTCGATGGCCACCTCCCGACCCGGCTCAAGGTCCAGCTTCTGGGCCATGTTGTGGGCCAGGATCACATTCACCCGGTCCTCCGCGCCGGACAGGCGCTGCACCGTCAGCGGGAAGGCGTCGTACCAGACCCCGTGGTTTTCGTGGGAGGGCGCCGGGGCCGCCGCCACAGTGCCGCGAAGAATCGCTTTGTTTTCATTCCAACCTGTTTGCATATCCGCCACGCTCCTATGTAAGTACTTCATGGCAGGTATATGCGCCAGCGCCCCCCGCTATGACCGGAAGACCGGAGCGGGGGGCACTGTCTCTCAGGATGTGGAATGGGGGACGGGCATGTGGGGCGCGCCGCCCACCTGTCCGGCGGGCACGCCGTTGGCGGCGTGGACGGTGCGGCTCATGGTGCCGGTGTGCAGGGAGACGGCGGCGGCGCTGGCATTGGCCCTGCGGCGGGCCAGGTGGAGGAAAAAGTCCTCCGGGTTCAGCAGCGTCCCGTCGGCGTTGACTTCACTCATCAGGTCCACCTCCCACCGCCAGCTTGCCCGGTTGGAGCAGAACTTATTCCAAATTCAATTTGTAGTCGCCCGGTTCAATGATGCCCCGCTTGCGCATAAACTCGGAGATAGCCCAGCTCAGCACCGCCGGCAGCACAAAGCAGACCAGAATCAGCCCCAGCCAGTCCATGGCGGTGGGGGAGAGGGCGGTGAGGCCCGCGGCGGTAGCCGCCTCATCGGGGGCGAACCAGCCGGTGACCACCCCGATGGGGCCCACCAGGCCGCAGGTGCCCATGCCGGAGGAGATGGGTGTGCCGTTCATCTGGAGATGGAAGAGGCAGGTGGCGATGGGGCCGGTGATGGCGGCGGCGATGGTGGGGGGCGCCCACAGCACCGGCTTTTTCAGCAGGTTGGACACCAGCAGCATGGAGGTGCCCAGACCGATGGAGGAGAGGCCGTTGAGCTTGTTCTCGCGATAGGTACATACGGCGAAGCCCACCATCTGGGCACAGCACCCGGCCACCGCCGCGCCGCCGGCCAGGCCCACCAGGTTGAGGGCGGCGCAGATAGCGGCGGAGCTGATGGGCAGGGTGAGGATGACGCCCATGATCACCGAGATGAGGATGCCCATGAGGAAGGGCTGCTGCTCGGTGGCCCACATGATGACAGTGCCCAGGGAGGAGGCCGCCCGGCCGATGGGGGGCGCCAGCACGGCGGAGCTCAAGACGCCGGTGAGGATGGTCACCGCGGGCGTCACGATCAGGTCGATGGGGGTGCGCTTGGACACCAGCTTGCCGAAGAAAATGGCGATGAGGGCCACAAAGTACACCGCCAGGGGCCCGCCCGCCCCGCCCAGCATGTTGGAGGAGTAGCCCACTGTGGCCAGGGAGTAGACGATGAAGGGGTCCGCCTTCACCGAGTAGCCGATGGCCATGGCCATGGCCGCACCCTGGATGGCCTTGGTGTAGTCGGAGATGCTGCTCAGGAATTCGCCCGCCGCTCCCGGGACGAACATGCCCAGGGTGCCGATGATGGTACCGATGAGCAGCGAGGCAAAGAGACCCTGGGCCATGCCGCTCAGGGCCTGGATGCCGATGCGGTCCCAGGAGAGCTCGATGTTCTGCTTCTGGAAATACCGCCGGATGCCGGACTTTGCCGGCGCGTTGGTTTGCTCAGACATGGAAATACCTCCCCTGCGCTCTGCGGCGCGTGGTTCGGCGGGACAGCTCCCCGTTCCGGGGGCTCTCCCGCCTCCCGTACAATTTGGTTAGTTATACCATCATTTTGGAAAAAACGCAAGTGATTGCGCGTCCCATGAAGAAAAACCCTCATGTGGCAGGGTCATCCTCTGCAATTTTGCAAGTTCTGATTCATCATGATGCAGACTTTTGCGCTTTTTTGTGGAAAACTATTGACAGACCCGGGCAAGGTTTTTTATAATAACCCTTGTATTCCGCTGGAATCATTCCCGTGCCATCAAAGCGGTCCACCGGACCAGGGGGGACGGCACGGAGCTGGAAAGATGTTCGTAGTGCAAGTTTTTAGATTTATCCTTGCAGACTGGGTTCCGCGCGGATTTGGACTGGCCGGTTTTTTATTCTGCGGCCGGTGAATCGAAACAGGGAGGTCTTGTTTTATGGATTATGTCGATCAGGTGCTGGCGGC
>JAHZHS010000237.1 GCA_019420135.1 Oscillospiraceae bacterium
CGGTGGCCTGTGCCGTCAGCCCCGAGATGAGCGACGCCGCTATCGGCAACAACATCCTGGACCTGGCACGCCGCCGCGCGCTGGGCCTCAAGTTCAGCCAGGGAACTATCCAGTTCCGCCCCGGTCACGAGCGGCCGCTGCTGCTGGTCTCTCAGGCGGGTCAGCAAAAGCCGGGGGACACCACCCGGTTCTCCCTGCGCCGCCGCAAGAACACCGCCACCAAGGCGGACTTTGAACCCATGCTGGACTTCAACACCGCCCAGATCCCCAAGGCTGCCAAGGCGGCTGCCGCAGCGGCAGTGGGGGCATCGGTCCGGGCTGCGACCAAGGCGGCCAAGACCGTATCCAAGCGCCCTGTTCCCGACAATGCGGCCTCTGTGGCGGCTTCCGCCTGGGCAGCAGCGGAGGAGGACTGGAAGGACTCCGCCAGCCGCACGCCGGTCACTGCCGGCGCCCGCAGCGGCGCACCCACCGGGACCATCACCTTTGAGACACCGGTGGACACTGCCGCAACGCCCCGGCCCCAGGCCTCGGCCCAGCAGCCTGCGGGCGGGGACAGCGACGGCGAGACGCCGCTGACCTTTACCACGGGCGGTGCCCAGGCGGCGGCAGCCTACCGGGCAACCCGCAGCTCGGCCCAGCCCCGGACGGCTGCGCCCCAGCGCCCGGCAGCCTCCCAGGCCACCGGCACGGTGCGCATTTCCCCCGACGCGGCCAAGGAGGTGGCCCGGGCCCGCCAGCACTCCATTCTGGACGACGACGTGCCTGACTTCACCGCCTCCCTGGACCCGGAGACCATCCGTGC
The DNA here is from genome assembly GCA_019420135.1 of Oscillospiraceae bacterium. Lineage (GTDB taxonomy): Bacteria > Bacillota > Clostridia > Oscillospirales > Ruminococcaceae > Gemmiger. Next base: position 806 of record JAHZHS010000237.1, read on the forward strand.
CGCCCAGAAGGCCGACGATGCCCAGGAACCCCGCAGCCTGGAGGATTTCCAGGCCGCGGCCAAGCACCTGTACGATGCCGATTCCCCGGACGATGTGCTGGATCCCACCAAAAACCGCAGTCTGGCGGCCATTGAACGCACCGAGCGCAAACAGCGCCGTACCATGATTGTGGTGTTCGTCCTTTTCCTGTTGCTGCTGGCGGCGGGCGCCGCGGGGCTGTGGTACTATTTCAGCAACAATCTGGGCAGCAAGCCCTCCCCCAGGGGATACGGCACGGCTCAGTTTGATGAGAGCGCCTCCGAATACCTGGCCAACGCCCGGCAGAAAAAGGAGGGCGTTGTGGGGTATCTGGCCTTCCCGGGATGGGAGGGACAGCTCGTCTACGTGGCGGGGGCCACGGCGGAGGACGCCTCCGAACCCCGGCCGCAGATCGAGGGGACCAGCTATCTGGGGTCCTCCATGCCGTCCAACACGGTGCTGAACATGGACAGCATCTCACTGGCGGAACTTTCCGGCATTGAGACGCTGCGGGACAATGCCGGCTTCACCCTCTACCTGGGGGATGCCACCTACCGCTACAAAGTCATGGCGGTGTGGTATCAGGACCCGGCGGAGGAAGGCGGCTTTGCCCCCGTAAATTATGGAGACCTGTCCTCCTATTCCGACTACCTGAGCTTTGTCCTCGGGGCACACATGCGCTCGCTCTACGACACCGACATTGATGTGGAGGACGGATCCAGCTTCCTCACACTGGTAGGGGCCTCCGACGTGGCGGGAGTGAACTTCTGCGTGACCGGCCGCAGGATCGAGGAGGATGAAAACGCCCAGCTGGCCGCTGCACCCATCCAGATGCAGGAGAATCCGCTGCTCACCGCTGCCCAGTATGCGGCATCCGGGCAGGAAGCTCCCGACACGGCCTCGCTGCTCAAGACACAACTGGAGTGGTATGCCGGGGTCAGCACCATCCGTGCCAAGACGGCCTCGGGCTCCGGGGCGGGGGACGACGCCGACAGCGAGAGCATCCAGCCCAATCAGGAAGGCCAGCCCGGTCAGACGGCATCTTCCTCCACCACCGACCTGAGCCAGAGTATCCAGGATCTTCAGCAAAAGACCGATAACCTCATCACCAGTGCCGACCAACTGTTGGCGGGCCTGACCGACAAGGCCGGCGAGGCAGGGGCCTCCGAATCCGACCTCAACCAGGGCGCGGAGGGAACCCTGCCGGAACAGACGGTATCGGTAGACAGCATTCTCTCCACCCCCACGACCACGCCCACCCCTGCACCGGACAGCAGTACCGGCAGCACCGAGAATTCCTCCGGCACCGGCAGTACCGATTCCGGCAACGGGGGAGATTCGGGCAACGCCGGAAGTTCCGGCGGTACCGACAGCTCGGCCGGAACGGGAGGGGACTCTTCCGGCTCCCAGGGAGGCGGTTCCTCCACCCAGGCGGAGACCATCAATGTGACCATGAACGGTACGCAGCAGACCATGGATCTGGTGACCTGCCTGGCTATGATCGCCCAGAACGAGCTGGGCCCCAATGCCCCGGCCGAAGCCTACAAGGCACAGTGTGTGGCAGCTCACTGCTGGATTCTGAGCCAGGGCGGGTATCCGTCGGTAGCGGGCGCTACACCGGGAGCCGCCGCCACGGCTGCGGCCCAGGAGGTGGCCAGGGTCCTGGTTACATACAACGGCAATGTCTGCTTTACCCCCTACTTTGCGTCGGCCTCCAAGGGCACGGCGTCGGCAGCGGATGTGTGGGGCAGCGACCGTGTCTGGCTGCAGGCCGTGGACAGCCCTTATG
>JAHZHS010000238.1 GCA_019420135.1 Oscillospiraceae bacterium
GAAGGGTTCCTGCAGCACAATGCCGATGTTTTTCCGCAGATAGGACCGGCTGATCTTGGCAATATCCACCCCGCCGATGGTGATCTTTCCCTGGTCCGGCGGCAGATCCTACAGGCGGTCCAGCAGGTGCATGAGGGTGGACTTGCCGCTGCCCGTAGCCCCCAGCACGGCAAAGGTCCTGCCGGCGGGGATGGTGAAGCTCACATCCTGGAGCACCGGCTGCTCCCCGTAGGCAAAGGAGACATGGTCAAAGACAATATCCTGATCCGTGGGCGGGGTCAGGGCGTCGGCGGGTTCTTCCTCGGGGCTGGCATCCAGGATATAGGCCAGACGGTCGATGGAAACGCCTGCCTTGCTCATCTCGGAGAGGATTCTTCCCAAACCACGTACCGGCCAGACCAGCGACTGGTTGTAGGAGACAAAGGCTAGGAACTCGCCCAGGGTGATCTGACTGTGCACCGTCTGCACCACCCCCACCGAGATGACGGTGAGAATCTGCAGGCCGGTGATCAGGTCACCGATACCCCAGTAGGCACTGAGCAGCTTTCCCAGCTGAATCCACAGGGCGGCAAACCGCTGGTTTTTCTGATCGAAGCGGTCCACCTCCCACTTTTCCCGGCCGAAGGCCCGCACCACCCGCACGCCGGTCAGGTTTTCCTGGACCAGGGTGGAGAGCTCCCCTTCCGCCTCGTCGGCGGTGAGAAAGCGCTTGGCGATTCGGGTATAGAAAAAGAGAGAATACAGCAGGATGACCGGCAGAAAGGCTACGGCGATCAGGGTCATCTGGACGTTCATGGAGGCCATCACCACCAGGGAGAAGCCCACCAGAAAGACCACCCGGAACACTTCCAGCAACTGGTTGGTCACGAAATTGCGCACCACCTCCACATCGGAAGTGCAGCGCTGGATAATCTCCCCCGTGCTGTGGCGGACATGCCAGGCATAGGGCAGACGCTGGATGTGCCGGAAAAGCGCATCCCGCAGCGCCTTGACAAAGTTTTCCGACCCGATGGAGGTCCCCATCCGGCTGCCGTAGGTGCAAAGGCCGGACAGAACCGCCACCACCAGCAGAAATCCCGCCGCGGCCATCAGCTGGGTCAAGGGCTGGGCGGCCAGCAAGGCGTCGGGCGCAAGGGTTGTCACCACCTTGGGCAGGGGTTCGCCACCCAGAATGGAGTCCACCGCCACACGCACCACCTGCGGGGTCAGCGAGCTGAGCACGGTGTTTCCCATGGAGAACACCAGGGTGAGCGCAAAGATCCAGAGGCAGGGCCGCAAAAACCTCCAGATCAGCGTTTGGTTGGATTGTTTCAAAAGAGTTCCTCCTTTTTGGGCACAAAAAAGCCCCCGGCTTTCCAGCCGGGGGCGCTTTCCGCATCAAAACAAAACCCACCTATTTCCCAGGGCAGGGCAAGAAGGCGGACAGAGTTTTCCCTCGGCCAGTAACGATCATACGACGGTTGTAAATCAAGTTCATCATTCTGTTCGCCTCCTTTCTTGTAATTCAGTATGTCCCACTATACCCTACCAAGCCCGACTTGTCAAGAAAATTTCAAATATCCTGCTGCATTGTATAATACTTCAAAGAAGCAATCTTGTCTTGAAAAGGGTTTCCTCGCAGGCCCGAAAATCTTTTTGTTCATACGTTCAGAAAAAATCGCCGGCCGAGAAATCTCAGCCGGCGATTTCCTTTTTTGTTTTTCCGGGCAGGAAATGCCTTGCCCAGCATCATCCCCTGCAAGTCTGAAAGTCAGTCCCTTGCCGAGTTTTTCTGCATCGGATTACTGTTTTTCTGCACTGGCAGAACAGGCTCTGTTCTTCGGATGCCGTTCAAGAGCTTCCTTGATGAGTTCCACCGCATGGATGCACTCTTCCCTGTCCTGCAGCGTTCCGAAAATGATGCGGATATGGGTCGGGTCGCAGTATGCGGCGCCGGTGCTGACCAGAACATTGGCCTCCTGCACCAGATAGCGCATCACTTCTTCGTCCGTCCCGTAGAAGGACGTATCCACCCAGAAGAAAAAGCCTGCTTCGGGTTTTACATAAGAAATATGCGGGATGGTGTCCAGGATTTTCCCCAGGATCCGGGCACGTGCCATCCACTCCTGGCGCATATCCTCCATAAACCTGGTGTCCCGCAGGCCGGCGGTAATGCCCGCCTGGGCCATGGTATTTGTGGCTCCGATCACAAACACCGCCGTCTGGTGAAGCACATCGGTGATCTCTTTGGAGGCCACAATATACGCAACCCGGAAACCGCACAGCCCCATTCCTTTGGAAATGGAACCGATGGTAATTGTGCGCTCAAACATTCCGGGCAGAGACATCATGCTGACATACTCATTTCCGTCATACACGCTGTCCTCAAAGCACTGGTCCACAATGCAGATCAGGTTGTGCCGGATACAGAAATCCGCCAGCTTCTCCATCGTTGCCCTCTTGTAAACCGTACCCGTGGGATTGTTCGGGTTGGTGAACATAAAAATCCTTGTCTTGGGGGTGACGCGCCTTTCCATTTCTTCTATGTCCAGGTCATAATCATTCTCAGCAGAGGTCTGAATCATGATCGACTTGCCGCCC
>JAHZHS010000239.1 GCA_019420135.1 Oscillospiraceae bacterium
CGTCATTGACCGCATCCACACCACGGCGGGCAGCCACAGCCGCGTGATGTGCATTGAGATCATGGGCAACAAGGCTGGCTGGCTGACGCTCTACTCCGGCATTGCGGGCGGCGCCGACATTATTCTCATCCCCGAGCATCCTTATGACATCGACAAGGTTGCCGCGGCGGTGGAAAAGCGTGCCAAGGCCGGCAAGAATTTCTCCATCCTGGCGGTGGCCGAGGGCGCTCTCTCCACGGCAGAATCCAAGATGAAGCGCAAGGAGTGGACGGCCAAACGCGCCGAGGCTGGCTACACCACGGCCACCAACCGGATCGCCATGCAGATCCAGCAGATGACCGGCGCCGAGACCCGCATCTGTGTGCCGGGTCACATGCAGCGGGGCGGTTCGCCTTCGGCCTATGACCGCGTGCTGGCCACACAGTTCGGCTCATACGCAGCCAGCCTGGTGGCGGACGAGCATTACGGCGTTACGGTGGCTATGGTCAACCGCCATGTCACCTCCAACCCGCTCATCGACATTGCGGGTAAGACCCGCGGCGTACCCGATGACTGCGATATGCTCAACGTCGCCCGCGCCATGGGCATCAGCCTGGGCTGATCCTTTGATGGATTCCTGGTAAACCCCGGGGAGTTCCCCGGGCAGCGATATCCTTTGCAACAATGCCCCCGCGGATAAGCGGTATCTGCGGGGGCTCATTTTATGGTAAACAACTGAGGGGGAAAACCTGTGCTGTTTTCAAGCCTGGTATTTTTGTGGATTTTTCTGCCGGTGGTGTTTCTGGGATGCCGGCTGCTGCCGTTGCGCGGGCAGAATGCCCTGCTGCTGGCGGCAAGCCTGCTGTTTTACGGCTGGGGAGAACCGGTCTACCTGTTTTTGATGCTGGCCTCCATCACCCTCAACTGGGTGGGCGGCCTGGCCATTGACCGGTCCTCCGGAGGCGCAAAAAAGGCGGCTCTGGGGATTGTGGTGGCCGCCAATCTGCTGCTGCTCGGCTATTTCAAGTACTATGGATTTGTGGCAGATACCGTGGACGGGCTGCTTCACAGCGAGGTACTTCCTGCGCGGGAAATCGCCCTGCCCATCGGTATCAGTTTCTATACCTTCCAGGCGATGAGCTATGTCATTGATCTGTACCGCGGCCATTATCCGGTGCAGAAAAACTGGTTCCGCCTGGCACTGTACATCAGCTTCTTCCCCCAGCTCATTGCGGGCCCCATCGTTCAGTACGGCCAGATCGAACAGCAGTTGGGCAAGCGCCGCCTTTTCCCGGAACAGACGGCCTACGGCATCAAACGCTTTTGCTGGGGCCTGGGGAAAAAAGTGATTCTGGCAAATACTTTTGCCGCCAAGGCGGATGAGATTTATGGACTTGTTCCCGGCAGCGCCTCCACGGCTCTGGCATGGCTGGGAGCAATCTACTACACCCTGCAGATCTACTACGACTTTTCCGGCTATTCGGACATGGCCATCGGCCTGGGGGAGATGTTCGGCTTCCATTTTGCCGAAAACTTCAACTATCCCTATCTCTCCCGCACGGTGACCGAGTTCTGGCGGCGGTGGCACATCTCCCTGTCCTCCTGGTTCCGGGATTACCTCTATATCCCGCTGGGCGGCAACCGCCATGGCAAATTCAACACCCTGCGCAATCTGTTCATCGTCTTTCTTGTGACCGGCCTTTGGCACGGCGCCAACTGGCAGTTTGTGGCGTGGGGCGTCTGGCACGGTGTTTTTCTCATCATCGAGCGGGTCTGGCTGCGCCAGAAACTGGAGCGCTGGCCCGCTGTCATCGGTCACGTGTATACCCTGGCGGTTGCCGTTCTGGGCTGGGTCATTTTCCGGGCGCCGGGACTGCGTGCCGGCCTTGTCTGGATGCGGGCCATGATCCTGCCCACGACGGGCAGCGCGGCCTATCCCGTTGCCCGGTACCTGGATGGCCGGACCCTGATCCTGCTGGGAGTGGGCATCCTTCTGTGCGGCGTGGCACAGCGGATCTGGCCCAGGCTGAAAAAGGCACTCTATGACCGCACGGCGCCCGGACCGGTGCAGAGTGCGGCGCTGCTGGTCTGCCTGTTCGGATGCGTCATGCTGCTGGTGTCCAGCACCTACAATCCGTTCATCTATTTCCGTTTTTGAGGAGGGGAGTACATGAAAGATCAATCATCTCAAAAGCGGGGAAGAATTCTGGCGGTGCTGTTTGTGGCTGTGCTGCTGCTTCCTGCGCCGCTGTGGCTGCTGCTTGCTCCCGTGATGGATCGTGAAAATCATGAAAACCGCACCCTGGCCAGCTTTCCCACAGCGGATACCGGCATTGACGAATGGCCCGGCGCCTTTGAGGACTGGCTCAATGACCACGCGCCTTTCCGCAACGAGTTCATGTCCCTCAACGGGCGGCTGAACTGGACGGTGGGCACGCTGGATTCCAGCGATGTTCTGCTGGGCAAGGATCACTGGCTGTTCCTCAAGGATGTTTCCGACTCCAAAAGCATTTCGGACTATCAGGGGCTGACTGCCTATACCGAGGCGGAGCTGGCCGATTTCACCGACACCCTGAGCACACT
>JAHZHS010000024.1:0-4523 GCA_019420135.1 Oscillospiraceae bacterium
CGGAAACAACGATGTCTCCTCCAGCCTGACGGCAGAAAAGTTCATCGAGAACTATGTATCCGGCATCAAGGCGGTACAGGAAGCCTATCCCAGCGTGGACATCATCATCAATTCCATCCCGCCCATCGGCAAGGAGCACAGCAACTCGGACATGTCCCAGTCCCAGATCGACGCCTACAACAAGGCCATCGTCCAGATGTGTGAGGCCAATGGCTGGAAGTACCTCAACAGCGCCGAGGTGCTGAAAGGGGACGACGGCTATGCCAAGAGCGGCTATGTGGATTCCGACGGCATCCACATGACCCGCACCGCCCTGGATGTGCTGTTCGACTATATCCGCACCCACAGCTATATCACCGAGGACGATCGCCCCACCCTCAAGGATGTGCCCAAGCACACCGAGGACAAGGACGTAAGCGCCTCCACGGCGGCATCGGTGCTGGCCACGCCCACCCCGGCGGCTTCCAGCTCGTCGGAGGAGCAGGAGGAGTCTTCCTCCCAGTCTCAATCTCAGTCTCAGTCCTCGTCGTCCCAGTCCTCCTCCCAGACCTACACCTACTGGGATGAGGTCATTGCCCCCACCTGCACCGAGCAGGGCTACACCATCCATCACTGCAACGAGGATTCCAACAAGAATTATATTGACAACTATGTCAACGCCCTGGGTCATAATCCGGTGACCAAGGAGGACGGCAGCGTGGTCTGCGACCGCTGCGGCACCGTGATTACAGCGGCGCCCACCCCCACCCCCACCCCCACGCCGGCACCCACGCCCACCCCGGCGCCGACCCCGGACACCTCCGCACCTTCCGGAGGGGAGACGGTCACACCGCCGGCAGACAACGGCGGCGGGGACAGCAGCGCCCAGACCGATGGCGGTCAGGCGGCCGGGGATGCAGCCAATCCGGCAAATACGCAATCGGATACATCGCAGTCTTGACAAGGCCTGCTGAAAGAGATATTCTATAAAGAATTCAACTGTCTCAGGCCCGCAGACGGCATTACACAAACAAACAAGTAAAAAACCACATCCGTACCCAGTGAGTGGGGACGGGTGTGGTTTTGCATATAGGGAATGAATTTCTCGTTTTATGGATTGAAAGTGAGGCGACCCCCATGGAAACGAAACCTATGACCTCCTCCCGCGCGGCGGAAGGAAAACGTGCCAGTATCGTGGGCATCTGCTGCAACCTCAGCCTGTTTCTGGCCAAGCTGCTGGCCGGGCTATTGTCCGGTTCACTGTCGGTGGCGGCAGACGCCTTCAACAATATGTCGGATGCCTCCAGCAGCCTCATCAGCCTGCTGGGTTTCAAACTGGGGGAAAAGCCCGCCGACCCTGAACATCCCTACGGCCACGGCCGGTATGAGTATCTGGCCGGGCTGTGTGTGTCGGCGCTCATCATGGTGGTGGGCATCGAGCTGCTCAAAAGCAGTGCCGCCCGCATCATCACGCCGGAACCGGTGGACTTCACCCTGCTAACGGCGGCCATTCTGATACTTTCCATTGCGGTCAAGGCCGGAATGATGATTTTCTACCTCCGGGTGGGCCGCCGCATCGACTCCCAGACCCTGGTGGCCGCCGCGGCGGACAGCCGCAACGATGTGCTCACCACCGGCTGTGTTCTGGCCGGGGCCATCCTCTCCCGCATCACTCATTTCGAGCTGGACGGCATCGTCGGCCTGGGGGTGGCGCTGTTCATTCTGTACAGCGGCTTCGGACTGGTGCGGGACACCCTGGACCCTCTGCTGGGCCATGCCCCCGCCCCCGAGGAGGTGGAGGCCATCCGGCAGAAGATCCTCTCCTATCCCGGCGTCATCGGCACCCACGATCTGCTCATCCATGACTACGGCCCCGGCCGTCAGTTTGCCAGCGTCCATGTGGAGATGTCCGCCGCTGGCGACCCGCTGCACAGCCATGCGGTGGTGGATACCATCGAGCGGGACTTTTTGCGGGAGCGGGGCCTCAACCTGGTGGTGCACATGGATCCCGTGGCCGATCTGGACACGGCGGCGGGGCGCTTCCGGGAGTGGATCGCCGCCCAGGCCCGGGCGGTGGACCCGGCCCTGACCATCCATGATCTCTGCGTCCTGCCCGGCGGGCCGGAAGGACAGACGGCGGTCAGCTTTGACTGCGCCGCCCCCGCCGATCTCTCCCTCACCGATGAGGAGATCCGCAGCCGCCTGTCCGCCCTGGTGAAGGAGCGCTACCCCCGCTGGCGGTGCGAGATCACCGTGGACCGTGGCTACGCGGCCATGCCCCACCCCGAGCCGAAGCGGAACTGAGTTTCAGCCGTTTCAGCCGCACCGGCTGTCCAGCCAGTCGTGCATGTGGGCGCGCATCTCAGCCAGCGTTTTCCGGGTATCGGGATTGTCCGAGGCAAAGGACATGAGCTTGTCCAGCCAGCCCTGTTCCCGCACAATGCGCAGGCTTTCGGGAAAGACCAGTTCATACACCAGGGACATGTGACCCACAATGTTGTCGGCGGGGGTGCGCTTGAGGGTGCGCAGCACGGCGTGATGGCTGTAGAACGCCTGGGCCACCTCGGGGGTAATGAGAGCGTCGTACAGCTCCCGGGTGGAGACGTTGTAGATCTCCTCCAGCGGCACCTCCACATTGACCCGCAGGATGTCGATCTTGTCCGCATCCCGCAGAATGTTGCAGAACCGGGCCGTGCGCTCGTCCAGCTCGGGCAGGCGGTAGGCGCTGTGCAGTTCCACCGCCCGGTGCAGCAGTTCATCCTCCGACGGGTCGTCCAGATAATCCCGGATGTGCCCCTCCTCAAAGAGGACTTCGGCCCCGCAGGCGGCGTGGTCGATGGACTGGGCGTCGTTGAAGGTGCCGTACCGCTGCAGCTGTTCAAAGCGTCCCACATCGTGCAGCAGGCCGCACAGCCAGGCCAGCTGCACCTCCTCCTCCGGCAGGTCCAGCGACCGGGCAATGCGCCGGCACAGCCCCGCCACCCGGTAGGTGTGATCGATCTTGAGCCGGACTTTGGGGTCGTGATCGTTGTAATTGGCCGCATAGGCGGCAAAGGCGGCGAGCGCCTTCTGACTGTCGAAAACCATCGCAACAAGGCTCCTTTTGTCTGTATCTGCGGCCCGCTTCCGGGCCGCTTTTTTGATTATAGCACACCTGCGCCGGCAGGTGCGAAAAAAATCTATGGAAATCTTGCGCAAAGACAGCAGGCAAAACAGCAATATCCAACAAAAATAGTAACACAAAATTGAAAATACTGTGCAAAACACTCATAAATTCTTGACTTTTGCGGGCACGGAAACTACTATTATGGTAAGGTATTGTCGCCGGGTCCAAAGCGGGAAGGGCCCGGCGCCGCCTTCAGACAAAGCGCCGCTGTGTGCGGGCGGCGCGGCGAAAGGTGGATGCGCCATGAATGCAAAAGGGGACGCCAACCGCAGCGTACGGATGACCAAGCGCCGCTTGTGCGACGCGCTGATCACACTGCTAGCCCAGAAACCTGTGCGGGAGATCACCGTGCGGGAACTCACCGCCCTTGCCAAAGTCAGCCGGGGCACCTTCTATTTCCATTACACCGACATCTATGATCTGCTGGCGCAGATCGAGAAAGAACAGTTCGAGGGACTGGATGCCCTGATGGGAGTACTTCTGCCCAGCCTGGACAGTGATGTCCCGCCGGAGGCAATGCGCACTTTGTTTGCCTATCTCAACGACAACGAGGCGCTGTGCACAGCCCTCATGGGGCCCAACGGCGATCCGGTGTTTGTGCGCCGTATCCGGGAGATGCTGGAACGCCGCTGCATCGGTCACTTTTCCGAGCCCGGCTGCGAGACGCCGCGCCAGCTTTACCTGACCAGCTTTGCGGTCAACGGCTGTGTGGGCAGCATCGAGGCCTGGCTGGAAAACGGCAGAAAGGAATCCCCCGACCGTATGGCCGTATTGCTGTGGGATGCAGTGCGGGCCATCCGGATGGCGGCGTCGGCTTCCCGCAGGCAGGACACGGCCGCCGGAGATGTGGCCAAACTGTGAATTCTTTCACGTTTTCCCTTCGGGAGGGTACTGCGGCATTGATTTTCGGTGCCGGGGCAAGGTATAATGAAATCAAACATCTGTCTGTACTGCCCCGGTGCGGCACAGGCGGCAAACGATCAAAGGAGAGAACGACAATGGGATTTTTTGACATTTTCAAAAAGAAGGAAGAACCTGCTGCTCCCGTCCCCACTGGCCCCGTGATGGTGGCTGCCGATGCCAAGGGAACCATCGTCCCGATGGAATCCATCCCCGATGACGTCTTTGCGCAGGGCATTCTGGGCAAGTGCTGCGGCATCGATCCCTCCGAGGGCAAGGTCTTTGCCCCCGTGGACGGCGTCATCACCCAGGCGCCCGACAGCCTGCATGCACTGGGCATCCAGGGCGCCGGCGGCGTGGAAGTGCTCATCCATGTGGGCGTGGATACCGTCGAGATGAAGGGCGACGGCTTCAGCGCCAATGTCAAGGTCGGCGACAAGATCAAGAAGGGCCAGCTGCTGCTGACCATGGATCTGGA
>JAHZHS010000024.1:4623-17856 GCA_019420135.1 Oscillospiraceae bacterium
GGTGTGGTATAGTAAAGCAAAACCGATCCGCTCGATGCAAGGAGGCAAACGATGGAAGAAAAGAAGGCTGCTCCCGCCGCGGAAAATCTGTGGAAAGACCGCCGGCATATCCTGTGGTTTCCCTGGACCTTTGACGTGTACCGCATTGCCAACGGCCGCATCTACACCCAGCGCGGCCTGATCAACTGCGAGGAAAACGAGTGCATGATCTATCGTGTGCTGGACATTTCCCTCAAGCGCACGCTGCTCAACCGAATCTGCGGCACCGGCACCATCATCCTGCGCACCAAGGACGCCTCCGACAGCATCCTGACCATCCGGAATGTCAAGAACAGCCAGCAGGTCAAGGACATGATCAGCGAGCTGGTAGAGCAGGCGCGCCGGGACAACGGCCTGCTGGGCCGGGAGATGTTCGGCGCGGGCGGCGGACATATGGATGGGGTCTACCGGGACACCATCGATGAAGAATAAGGGAGGAACCAATATGAGTGCGATCCTGGCCGTATGCGGCGAGAATTTTTGCGCCATGGCCAGTGACGGGCGCATGGTGGAGGAGCCGGTGCAGGGGGACAAACCCAACATCCTGACCGAGGAACTGCCCAAACTGCGCAAGGTCAACCGGAATGTCTGCGTGGGCTTTGCGGGGGATACCCTGGCCGCTGTGCGTATTGTCAACGCCCTGGACGAGTACAATGTCCAGTATCTGACCTTTGAAAAGATCCTCAAGATCCTGCGGGACCGCGCCCGGGAGACCGAGGCTCTGCCTCTGGGCATCCGCTTCCTGGTAGGGGGCCGGGGCCGCAAGGGCGGCTTCCAGATGGCCACCCTGGGCAGCGACAACCACTATGAGCCGGACATCCGCCCCGCCCAGCCGGGGGCCTACCTCATCGAGGGGGCCAGCGCCCACACCGAGATCGGCCCCATGCTGGAGCAGTACCTGCGGGGCAGTGTGGAGAACTGGCGCTCGCTGGACGACGTGGCCGCCGCCATGGATGCCTGCATCCAGGCCCTGGCCAAGGAGGACGGGACGGTCAACACCAAACTCTACCGCCAGCTCATCCTGTGACGGGAAAAACACAAGGGAAAAGGCCCTCTGCCGAATGGCAGAGGGCCTTTTTGCATGGTTCAGATGGTCACATCCCCCACCAGCATGCAGCCGGAGGGATCAATGGCGTAGACGGTGTATTTGGTCAGGCTTCCGGTGGAGTCGGGCAGACGGATGCCGCCGGACTCGGGCCGGACAAAGTGGAACTGTTTGTGGGCGGTGGTGGCGTGGGGGCGCTCCTCCTGGGCGGTCCAGGCCAGGACGCCGCCGGGGTGTTCCTCGTCGCCGCAGAAGTCGTCGGGCAGCTCGCGGACCTCCCCGGAGAGATAGATGCGGTAGAGGCCCGGCATGTCCCGCCCGGCCCGGCGCAGGGTCACGCTGGAGCGCCAGGGCCCGCCGTGCTCAGGGGCGGGGACCCGGGGCCGCATGCACAGGGCCAGATTGGTCCAGGCCACCAGAAAGTCATCCAGCGGCATGGTGGTCTCGGTTTCAAAGTCGTTGTCGGCGGCCCAGGGGTCGTTGAGCAGGGCGTGAAGCTCCCCATCCACCGTGCCGAAGCCCCGCAAAGCGGCATAGCGGCGCTCGGGCATGCCGGCGGCCAGCTGGGCGGGAGTGCTGTCCAGCTCCACCACCACACCGTAGCCCGCCCGCAGCTCGGCCCGGAGATCCCCCAGGTCGGCCCAGCGCACCCAGGCCGGGAACCCCCAGCAGCCCATGGCCGCGGCACCGAAACTCAGATTGGTGCAGCCCCGGCCGTCCCGCATGGCCAGCACCAGTTCCTCGGGCAGGATGTCGGCGCCCCAACGGTTGGTCAGCCCGGCGATGGCGCAGGCCAGGTCCATCCGGGCCTTCAGGGCGGGAGCCCGCCGTGCCACCGAGTAGGGCGGCAGATGCAGCCGGGCATTCACCGGCCGTCCGCCTCCGGGAATGACATCCACCCGGTGGACGCTGGCCCCCAGCAGCGAGACGGAAGGGGTATGCTTGTCGTCCTTGGTATACAGATAAATGCGCATCTGCACATGGGTGGCGATCTTGGAGTCCAGACACAGCCGGTCGCCGTCCAGGGCCAGGGGCCCACGGGAGGAGGGCGCCGCACTTTCCCGGGCAAGGAAGGGGCTCCATTTGCCGAAGGCCGACCAGGCCGTCCAGTTGCCGTCCACCATCACCCGGGCCTGGGCCTCCACGGCGGTGCCCGGCGGGGTGAAAGCGTTCCAGCTGGGGCGCAGGGCGTCGAAAGGGGCCAGGGGAATGGCCGGGCTGGTGTAACAGCCGTAGGGCACATAGCCGCCCTGTACCACGTCCAGCATAATGCGGGAGTTGGCCACCGTCACGTTGTCCAGTTCTCCCCGCATGAATTCCTCTGTCTCCTGCAGGAGGAACAAAGTCCGTTTTTCCATCAAGAATTCACCTGCCTAATTCCGGGGTAATCAGTGGTTTTCGCCGGAGCCATAGAAGGAATTGTTTTCCAGGGAGGCCTTGAGTTCCTCTTCCCGGCGGCGGCTGATCTCCTTTTCCACCGAGAAGGCCTTGTCCAGGGCGGGGTAGATGATCATCAGCGAGATCAGCCAGGGCAGCCAGAACCCGGTCACCAGCATGGGCAGCAGCGTGAAGGGCAGAAACAGCATAAAGCCGATCCAGTAGACACTCTGGATGATGGCCACCGCAAAGGTGCGGGGCAGATACCCCAGGAAAAAGAAAACACAGTTCTTCAAAAATTGCGCCGGGGTCAGCTGTACCAGGGGGATCTGGGCGAAGGCGTAGGTAAACAGCCCGGCAGCGATGAGGACGCCGGCACCCATGCAGAACCAGACATATCCGGGAACCATCTGCATGGAGGGCAGGATCAGCAGCATGGACAGCCAGCAGCCGATAAGAGCGCCGATGAACAGCCCGGGCAGCAGGCTGTCCTTCCAGTTCTGACGCCATGCTTTCTTGTAGTTCTCCCACCAGAAGCCGGGCTCATCCCGCAGCGCGCGGAGGATGGTGTCCAGCAGCCCGCAGACAAAGGGGGCGCCCGCCACACCGCACAGGATGCCGCCCAGCAGGGTGAACAGGATGGAATTTCCGATCAGCCCCAGCGCCGTTACCACAAATCCCGGCAGACAGCCCAGGCAGCACAGCAGGCTTGCCTTGTAAAAGGGCATCAGATCCCGGCCCAGCAGCTCAAAAAAGCGGGCAGCACCCTTTTTGCGGACAGGGGAGGCATCCTGCTTGGGCGCCTCATACTGGTTGAAAAAGTTGAAAAACATAGCGGTATTCTCCTTGCAGGGGGCAGCGGTACCCCGGTGTCGTTGTTCCTCTCTATCATATCTGCTTTGGGGACGGCTTGCAAGCGGGGAATGGGGGGAAAGAGGACGGAAGTGCCCCCACATTCGGCAAATAGAAACAAATTGTGAAAGAAAACGCGTCGGCGTGACTTTTGTGCGGCGGTATGGTATGATAAAACATCAGAAATCATCCTGACAAGAGAGGTGTTGACCATGGCCTGGGTGACCAAAAGCAGTGAGGAGCATTACGACGCTCCCCAGGAGCCCCAGCGCGTCTATACCCGCAGCGAAAAGGCGAAAAACTGGTGGTACTACCACAAGGGGGCGGTGCTCGTCGGGGCCGTCGTCCTGCTCTGTGCGGCGTGGGTGCTGCATGATGTCCTCTCCCAGGAAACGCCGGACTACCGGGTGGCCTGGGTGGGGCAGGCCAGCCTGTCCGGCGATACTGTGACGGCGCTGCAGGACGCCCTGGCGCAGTACGGCACCGACCTGGATGGGGACGGACAGGTTACGGTGCAAATCAACCAGTATATCCTGGACCTGAGCAGCCAGAATGACGATCAGGGCGCGGACCCCTACAACAAGATGGCCGCTATGACCCGGCTGAGCGCCGATATGTCGGAGGGCGTCAACCAGCTCTATCTGCTGGAGGATCCTGAAAGCTTTGTGGCGACCACCGGAGCCCTGCTGTATCTGGACGGTTCCCAGCCTGCGGACGGCGCCGCCGACTGGCAGAACATGGTCTACCGCTGGTCGGACTGCCCGGTGCTGGCGGCCCTGGACCTGGAAAGCGATGCCGTTGCGGCAACCGGGGAGGGGGCGCTCAGCGGCGGGGATCTGCTGGCCGGGGCGTATGTGGGACACTGCGGCGCCTGGAGTGACACCCAGATCGAAAACCAGGAGGGCGGCGAGGCGTTCTGGCAGGCGCTGACCGCCGGGGCCCGCTCCATGGAGGAGGCCGGGTGACCCCCCGCCTGCCCGCCTGGCTGGCAAAATGGCTGGGCCGCAGGGAAAACACCGGGCACAGCCCTTCTCCCGCCCGCGGAGAGAAGCTCCCCGGCGGCCCCGCCCTGCCCGACAATCCCTACCGCCGTTTTTATACCCCCCAGCGGCGGCTGGAGGACCTGGCGCCCCGCCCGCCCGAACCCAAAAAATAACATCCCGCACCCCGCACCGGAGTTGTGCCTGACGGCACAGTCCGGTGCGGGGTGTTTTGTCTGCGGGAAAAACCGGCGGATTTTGCCGGGATTTTACCGGCGTGGCCTTGAGAAACAGACCGTTTTATGGTATAGTGAATCTGTATATCAATCGGAGGAAACTGCCATGGAACTTTTGGAGCAGGCCCGCGCGGAGATCGACGCCGTCGACGCGCAGATGGCCCAACTGTTTGAGCGGCGCATGCGTGCGGTGGCGATGGTGGCGCGCAGCAAGGCGGACACCGGCAAACCCATCTTTGACCCGGTACGGGAGCGGGCGGTGATTGAGAAAAACACCGCCCGCATCACCGACGAGGCCCTGCGCCCCTACTACGAGCGCTTTCTGCAGCAGGCGATGGCCGTCTCCCGGGCCTACCAGCGGGAACTGCTGGGCCGGGATGCCGTCGCCTACCAGGGGGTGGAGGGCGCCTGGGCGCACATTGCCTCCCGCCGGGTGTTTCCCTTTGCCCGGCAGATGGCCTGCAAGACCTGGGCCGATGTCTTTGAGGCGGTGAGTACCGGCCGCGCCGAGTTCGGCGTGCTGCCCTTTGAAAACTCCACCGCCGGGGATGTCTCCGCCGTGCTGGATCTCTTGTACGCCCATCCCGATCTGTCGGTCTGCGGCGTCTACGACCTGCCCATCCGGCAGGATCTCCTGGGGATCCCCGGGTCCACCCTGGCAGGGATCTCCACGGTGGTCAGCCATCAGCAGGCATTGAGCCAGAGCGCCCCGTTTTTGCGGGCCCACGGCTTCGAGACCAAGGTCTGGGGCAATACCGCCGACGCCGCCCGCTATGTCTCCGAGCTGGGCGACCCTGCGGTGGGTGCCGTGGCCTCCGCCGAGACCGCCCGCCTCTACGGGCTGCAGGTGCTGGCCCAGGGCATCAACGAGGACGGGGACAACACCACCCGCTTTGTGGTCATCACCCGGGGCGGCGACGGGGATGTGCCGGTGCACGAGGGCCAGCGCATCGCCCTGCTCTTCACGGTGGATCACAAGCCGGGCAAGCTGGCCCAGGTCATCGAGCGCATCGGCCGTATGGGCTTCAATATGGAGAGCATCAAGAGCCGCCCGCTGCCCCATGTGCAGTTTGAATACTATTTCTATGTGCAGCTGATCTGCCCGCAGCAGGCGGCGGGGCAAAGCTGCCGCGCACTGCTTCAGGATCTGGAAGCCCCCTGCCGCACCGTGCGGCTGCTGGGCGTGTTCGACCACGAGACATTGCGGAATGAGGAAGGGGTAACCGTATGAAATTAACAATGCAGTTGAAAAAAAACAGCTATGACATCATCCTCAAGCGCGGATGTCTGAAAAATCTCTATCAGTTTGCCAACCTGGTCAACCGCAAGGTCTTTATCCTCACCGACGACGGGGTGCCCGCCGCCTATGCCCAGACCATCGCGGACCAGTGCAGCGATCCCAAAATCTTCACCATCCCCCAGGGGGAGGGCAGCAAGTGTCTCAAGGTCTACGGAAACGTGCTGGAGGCCATGCTTGATTTCGGCATGAGCCGCAGCGACGTGGTGGTCGCTGTGGGCGGCGGCGTGGTGGGGGACCTGGGCGGATTCTGCGCCGCCACCTATATGCGGGGCATCGACTTTATCAACTGCCCCACCTCCACCCTGGCCCAGATCGACTCCTCCATCGGCGGCAAGACGGCCATCGATCTGGGGGAGACCAAGAACATCGTGGGGGCCTTCTGGCAGCCCAAGGTGGTGCTCATCGACCCCGATGTGCTGGCCACCCTGCCCCGCCGCCACTTTGTCAATGGTCTGGCCGAGGCACTGAAGGCGGGCATCATCGCTGACCCCGAACTCTTCGCCCTCTTTGAGAAGAACACCCCCGAGGAGGACATCGAGCAGATCATCTACCGCAGCCTGCGGGTCAAGGAACACATCGTCGAGCAGGACGAGCGGGAGCAGGGTCCCCGGGCGGCGCTGAACTTCGGCCACACCATCGGCCACGGCATCGAGGCGGTCAAGGGCATCCGGGGCCGCCGGAAGAACGGCCTCTACCACGGCGAGTGCGTCGCCCTGGGCATGCTGCCCATGATCGAGGACAACGCCCTGGTCAAGCGCACCCGGGCCGTCATGCGGGCGCTGGGCCTGCCCACCCGGGCCGCCTACGACAAGCAGAAGGTGCTGGAACAGATGCGCCACGACAAGAAGGGCCGGGGCGACAGCATCACCGTCATCCGGGTGCCGGGCCTGGGCTGCTGGCGGGCGGACAAGATCCCCATGAGCGGGCTGCCCTCCCTGCTGGGCCTGGGGGAAGAAGAATAAGCCGTTTTTGCAGCGCAGGCAAGCGCAGTAAGGAGCCTTTTGCATGAAAAATACCTTTGGCAGCGCCGTCTCCCTGACCATCTTCGGGGAGAGCCACGGCCCCGCGGTGGGCGCCGTGCTGGACGGCCTGGCCGCGGGCCTGCCGGTGGACACGGCGCAGATCGCCGCCGCCATGGACCGCCGCCGGGCCCGGGGAGACGGGCTTTCCACCTCCCGCACCGAGCCGGATGAGGTGGAACTCCTCTCCGGTGTGCTGGACGGCCACACCACCGGCACCCCTCTCACCTTTGTCATCCGCAACACCAACACCCGCAGCGGCGACTATGCCAAGACTGCCGCCCTGCTGCGCCCCGGCCACGCCGACTACACCGCCTTCGCCAAGTACGAGGGCTTCCAGGACGCCCGGGGCGGGGGACATTTCTCCGGCCGCATCACGGCGGCGTCGGTGGCGGCAGGTTCGGTCTGCCGTCAGGTTCTGGCGGGGCTGGGCATCCGGGTCTACACCCACATTGCCCGGTGCGCCGGCATTGACGACGCCCCCCTGGATTACAACAACCTGCCTCCGGAGGCCGCCCCCGGCCATTTCTCTCTGGCAGATCCCGCCAAGGAGATCCCCATGCAGGAGGCCATCCGGGCGGCGGGGGCCGAGGGCGACAGTGTGGGCGGCATCCTGGAGACGGTGGTCACCGGCATCCCGGCGGGAGTGGGGGAACCCTTCTTCGACAGCGTGGAGAGCGAGCTGGCCCACCTGATGTTCTCCATCCCGGCGGTCAAGGGCGTGGAGTTCGGCGCCGGATTCGCTTTTGCGGGGCTGCGGGGCAGCACCGCCAACGACGCCTTCCGCATGGCGGGGGACAGGATCGTCACCTCCACCAACCGCAACGGCGGCGTCAACGGCGGCATCACCAACGGTATGCCGGTGGTGTTCCGCACGGTGGTCAAGCCCACCCCCAGCATCTACAAACAGCAGGAGACGGTGGATTATATTGCCAAAAAGGACGCCGAGCTCACCATCCACGGCCGGCACGACCCCTGTATCGTGCCCCGGGCCGCGGTGGTGCAGGACACCCTGACGGCTCTGGGCATCCTGGATCTCTGGACGGTCCGCTACGGCACCGCCGCGCAGAAGCACGGCCTGCCGGGGGCGGACCGCTGAACCCGCCCGGTATCCCATACCGGCCGGGCCGGAAGGAGGAAGAACGAATATGGAATACGGATTGATCGGAGCAAAGCTGGGACACAGCTATTCCTGCCAGATCCATGAGGAGATCGGCGGGTACAGCTATGAGCTGAAGGAGCTGCCCACCCAGGCGGACGCGGAGGCCTTTCTGGAAGCGAGGGACTTCAAGGCGGTCAACGTGACCATTCCCTACAAAAAGCTCGTCATCCCCTACTGCGCCGAGGTGGAACCCCGGGCGGCGGCCATCGGTGCGGTGAACACCCTGGTCAACCGGGACGGCAAGCTCTACGGCTACAACACCGACTATGACGGCTTCGCCTACCTGGCCCGCCGCCACGGGGTACGGTTCCGGGGCAAGACAGTGCTCATTCTGGGCAGCGGCGGCACCCGCAACACGGTGGCAGCGGTCTGCCGGGACCGGGGGGCCGAGCGGGTCATCACCGTCAGCCGCACCGGCGCCAACGGCGGCATCACCTATGAGCAGGCCGAGGCCTCGGGGGAGGGGCAGATCATCGTCAACGCCTCCCCGGCGGGCATGTATCCCAACAACGGCAGCTGCCTGCTGGACCTGAAGAAATTCCCCGACCTGGAGGCCGTGCTGGATGTGGTGTACAATCCGTTCCGCACCGAGATCCTTCTCCGGGCGGAGGAGCTGGGCATCCCCGCCTACTGCGGCATGGAGATGCTGGTGGCCCAGGCGGTGTACGCCTCGGCCCGGTTCCTGGACCGGAAGGTGGACCTCTCCCATGTGGAAAAGATCCACCGGGATATCCGCCGCCAGGTGTCCAACGTCTCTCTGGTGGGCATGCCCGGCTGCGGCAAGAGCACGGTGGGACGCGCCCTGGCCCGTGCCCTGGGCAAGGACTATGTGGACCTGGACGATGTCATTGAGCAGAAGGCCAAAATGCCCATCCCCGACATTTTTGCCCAGCGGGGGGAGGAAGTCTTCCGCCAGTACGAGGCCGACGCCGTGCGGGAATGCTCCAAAAAGCACGGCCAGGTCATCGCCTGCGGGGGCGGCGTCATCAAGACCCCGGGCAATGCCCGCATGCTGCGCCAGAACGGCCCGGTGCTGTGGATCCGCCGCCCGGTGGAAAAACTGCCCACCAACGGCCGGCCCCTCTCCATGGGCGGCCACAGCCTGAAAAAGATGGAAGCCGAGCGCACCCCCCTCTACCGTGCCTGCTCCGACGCAGCGGTGGATAACTTCGGTCGCCTGTCCGACACGGTGCGGGATGCGGTGGAGGCCTTTGACCAGACCTTCGACCCCGGCAACTGATTTCCGGCGGTATCATCCTGCCCAGGCGGGGAAAGGAGACTTCTCTTGGACGCAAAACTCTCAGTCAGCCGCATCGGCGGCAGCATTGCAGTGCCGCCCAGCAAGAGTGCGGCCCACCGGGCGGTGCTCAGCGCGGCCCTGGCCACCGGCACCAGCCACATCGACAACATTGAATACAGCGACGACATCCGCGCCACCATCGACGCGGCCGCCCAGCTGGGGGCGAAGATCACCCGGGAGGAGCACAGCCTGACGGTGCAGGGCTGCGGCGAGGGCTTTGCCACCGTCACCCGCCCTGTTTACTGCAAGGAGAGCGGCAGCACCCTGCGGTTCCTCATCCCGGCGTTCAGCCTGACGGCCCAGAAGATCCGCTTCACCGGGGCGCCCCGGCTGTTCGCCCGCCCCCAGGAGATCTACCGCGCCCTGTTTGAAAAGCAGCATCTCCGCTTTGAGCAGAGCGGCCACGGCATCACCATCTTCGGGCGGCTTCTGCCGGGCATTTTCACCCTGCCGGGGGATGTGTCCAGCCAGTTCATCAGCGGGCTTTTGTTCGCGACTCCGCTGCTGGAGTCGGACAGCACCATCCAGGTGCTGCCTCCCTTTGAGAGCAAGAGCTATGTGGGACTGACCATCGACGCCCTGAGCCGCTTCGGCGTCCGGGTGGAGGAGAGCCGCGGCCCCGAGGGCAAGACCCTTTTCAAGGTGGCGGCGCCCCAGCATTACCGGGCCTGCGACCTGTCGGTGGAGGGGGATTACAGCCAGGCGGCCTTCCCGGCGGTGCTGGGCTGCCTGACCGGCGGCGTCACCGTCACCGGCCTGCGCCCCGAAAGCCGCCAGGGGGACAAGGTGATCCTGGACATCCTGCGCCGCTGCGGGGGCAAGTTCTCGGCGGAGGCCGACGGTACCCTGCACTTTGAGCGCAGCCTGCTCCGCGGGGTGGAGATCGACCTGGCCGACTGCCCCGACCTGGGCCCGGTGCTCATCGCCATGGCCTGTTTCTGCAGCGGCACCACCGTCATCCGCAACGCGGGACGGCTGCGCATCAAGGAATCCGACCGCATCGAGGCCATGCGCGCCGAGCTGGCCAAGATGGGCGGCCGGGTGGAATCCAGCGGTGACACAGTCACCATTCAGGGCTGTGCCCTGCACACGCCCGCCGAACCGCTGGACGGCCACAACGACCACCGCATCGTCATGAGCCTGGCGGTGGCAGCGCTGGGAGCGGGAGTACCCGCCACCATCTGCGGGGCCCAGGCGGTGGCCAAGAGCTGGCCGGGATTTTTTGATGCCATGAAACAACTGGGTGCAAAGGTGGAATGAACGATGGAACGTGACAAGACCATCCTGATTGTGGGCCTGGGACTGCTGGGCGGAAAATATGCACAGGTGCTTTCGGGCAAAGGCTACCCTGTATGGGGCATCGACCGGGATCCCGAGGCGGTGCGCTGGGCGCTGGAGCGGGCCTACATCGCCCGGGGCGCCGCAGAAAACTTTGAGGAACTGGTGACGGGGGCACAGCGCATTGTCTTTGCCCTGTACCCCACCGCCTTTCTGGAATGGGTGAAGCAGTACGGACAGCTGATTCAGCCCGGCACCCTCATCACCGACGTGTCCGGCGTCAAGCGTGGGGTGGTGGACCCGGTGCAGCAGATGCTGCCGGAGGGTGTGGAGTTCATCGCCAGCCATCCCATGGCCGGGCGGGAGTCCAGCGGCATCACCCACAGCGCCGAGGTGGATTTTGCCCCGGCCAACTTCATCGTGACCCCCACGGCCCGCAACACCCCGGAGGCCGTCGCCTGGTGTCAGGATCTGGCAAAGACTCTGGGCTTTGCCCACATCACCACCCTGACCGTGGCCGAGCACGACCGGATGATCGGCTATGTGAGCCAGCTGTGCCACGCCATTGCGGTGAGCCTGATGTGCGCCAGCGACAACAGCCGCCTGGCCGAGTACACCGGCGACTCCTTCCGGGATCTGACCCGCATCGCCCGCATCAATGAAAAGCTGTGGGCGGAGCTGTTTTTGTGGAACCGGGACAACCTGATCGGGGAGATCGATATGTTCGACGCGGCGCTGCAGAGGATGCGCACCTTCCTGGCCGAGGGCGACCGGGAGGGACTGGAGGAAATGTTCCGCCTGTCCACCGTGCGCCGGGCCGCCTTTGACAAAAAGCCCGATGGAAAAACGTCCGATGCCGGTCACTGACCGGCCGCTGCAAGAAAGGAGAGGCGCCATATGTCCCGCAAGGAAGGGCAGAAGCTCAAGCTTCTGGCATTGATCGAGATTCTGGCGAGGGAGACGGACGAACAGCATCCTCTCAGCGTACCGCGGCTGGTGGAACTTCTGGCCCAGCGCGGCATCGAGGCCGAGCGCAAGAGCATTTACGCCGACATTGATACCCTCAACAACCTCCCCGGCGGACGGTTTGAGATCCTGCAGCGCCGGGGCCGGGGCGGCGGCTATTACATGACCGACACCCCCTTTGAGCTGGCCGAGCTGAAGCTGCTGGTGGACGCGGTGTATACCAGCAAGTTCATCACCGCCCGCAAGAGCAAGGCGCTCATCGAAAAGCTGGGGCAGTTCACCAGCCGGTGGCAGCAGGCGGAGCTGTCCCGCTCCATCCTGGTGTCCGGCCGCATCAAGAGCCAGGACGAGAAAATCCTCTATACCGTGGATACGCTGCACCGCGCCATCACGGCGGGGGTGCAGGTGCGGTTCAAATACTGCGACTGGACGCTGGAAAAGCGGATGGTTCCCCGCCACGGCGGCAAGTACTATCAGGTCAGCCCCTGGACGCTGGTGTGGGAGAACGGCAACTATTACCTCATCGCTTACACCGACGGCCAGCTCAAGCATTTCCGGGTGGACAAGATGGCTCGGGCTGAGGAACTGCCCGACGTCCCCCGGGAAGGCGCCGAGGCCTACGAGGGCTTCGACGTCAACACCTACACCCAGCAGCTGTTCGGCATGTTCAACGGCCCGGCCAAGCGGGTGACCCTGCGGTGCGAAAACCGTCTGGCCGGCGCCATGATCGACCGGTTCGGCACCGAGCCTACCCTGGTGCCCTGCCCCGGCGGGGAGCGGTTTGACCTGACCGTCACGGTGCAGGTCAGCCCCCAGTTTTTCGGCTGGGTGGCGGGCTTTGCCGGCGGGGTGGAGATCGTCGGCCCGGCGGATGTCCGTGCCGAGATGAAAAAGGTGCTGGACCTTCTGCAGGAGCGTTACCGCTGACCGGGCGGAGAAAATGAGGAACAACAGTTGAAAGATACCACAAAACAGACATTGCGCCGCCTGGCGCCCTGGGCGGCGCTTTTGATATTGCTGGCGGGCTTTGCCGCCCTGCGGGGACTGGCCGACAGCTTTGTCATCGACTACAACATCACCAATGGGGATTTCCAGAACTACAACCCGGTGCGGCATCTGCTGGCCGGGCAGGTTCCCTACGCCGATTTCACCGTCTATCTGGGGGCGGGGGAACTGTACGGGGTGGCTGCCATCCTGCTGGTGGTGGGCAACACCTTTGCCCGCAGCATGTTCGCCGCCGAGTTCCTGACCTGGTTCTGCTTTGAACTGCTGGTGCTGGCCGTCTGCCGCGCTCTGCTGCGCACCGGGCGGGCGGCCCGGGCCATGACGGCAGCCCTCAGCGCCTGGTGTCTGCTGTCGGTGCAGGGAATGAACCTGCCCGGCATGGACTGGCTGCGCAGTCTCCTGGGCTATGCCTCCTCCAGCGGCAACAGCGCCCGCATGATCCGGTCGGGAGCGCTGCCCATCGCCGTGCTGCTGTGCGGGGTGGCCCTCTGCCTGTGGCGGGCCTTTCCGCCCCGGGCGGAAGGCCGGGGCCTGCGGCGGTATCTCCCCCTCGGCCCCACGGTGGCGGTGCCCTTCATCGCCGGGGCCATGGTGCCCTGGAGCAACGATATGGGAGCCTCCATGTACCTGGCGGTCTCCCTGGCCTACGGCCTGTTCCTGCTGCGGAAGTACGG
>JAHZHS010000240.1 GCA_019420135.1 Oscillospiraceae bacterium
ATGGGACGGCCACCCGTTCTCGTTCCGAGACAAGGCGTTCAAGCGGAGCCGGTATATTGTCTTTGCGGAGGATCGGTCGTTTCCGCATTTCACATTCCGGGAGTATCTGGCGTATGTGGCTGCGTCCTATGGCGTGGCCTTGCCGGATGTGACCGGCCTGGTGAAAGGCTTCCACTTCGAGGACTATACCGACGTGCTCTTAAAGGAACTGTCCACCGGCAATCTGAAAAAGGCCTATCTCATTACGGCATTTGCCCTGCGGCCAAAACTGCTGCTTTTGGATGAGCCTGTGAACGGGCTCGATTTCCAAAGCACGGAATTTTTGTACCAGCTCATGGGCGGCTATCAGCAGTATGGGACACTCCTGTTTTCGTCCCATATTTTGGAGAGCATCTGTTTGACCTCTGACCGCGTGCTGGTTTTGGAGCAGGGCAGGATCGGCCGGACGTTTACCGGCACGGAGATCGCTGCCGGGAAGATCCGGGAGGTGCTGGCTGATGAAGAACACCATTAAGGCACTCTCCAAGCAGTTCTTTGGTGCCAAGTATGAGAGCGCCAGAAAGAGTCTTCTGGCGGCGGCGATCCTGTTTATCGCCATCTACGCAGCGGAAATTCGGGTTGCGGTTGCCCCCGCGATCCTCTATCTGACGTCCACCTTGTTTACCGCCGGCGTCATGTGGCAGGTGCTTACCGGACGGCGGCAGATGGAGGCCATGCAGGGAATGTTGATGCTCCCGTTCGATCACCGCGGTTTTGTCTTTGGCTATGTCTTGGTGTTGGGGGCGCATACCCTGGTGACCAAAACGCTGCTGGTCTGGGCGCTGTTCTTTGCGGCCGCCTCATGGAACATAGGGGAGATCACCCTTGCGGTTCTGTGCGGCTGTATGGCGTGTGCAGTGACAGCGGCGGGGTATCGGATGTGCCGGAGAGGTCATGCTGTGCTGCCGCTCCTTTGGGTCGCCGGTATCCTGGCCGCTATTTTGCTCTTGCGCCAGTGGGCGGCGGTCCTTTCTGCGGCGGCGGTGAGTGTGATCACCGCAGTACTGTATCTGGCTTTTGCGGATGCCTATGATTTTTATAGTGCCGGCGTTGCAAAGAAAGCTGTCCGGCATACAGGCCGCACCGGGAACGTCTTCACCTACCTGTTGCGCTATTTGATGGCGAACAAGACCTATCTTATCAACACTGCGGGCCTGGCCGCGGTCGCCGGTTTTCTACCGCTGCTGTTTGGTGAAGTTCAAGGCATGAATATGTTTCCCATCGGCCTTGCAATCCTTTGCCTCAACACGCCCATCTGCACACTGCTGTCCTGCGACCCGGATCTGGAGCAGGCGATCCGCGTGCTGCCCGGACAGGCGGGGCGGTTTTGCCGAAAGTATTGCCTGTTTATCTTCGCAATCAACAGCATTGTCGCCTGCATCTACCTTTGCAGCTGGCAGCTCATCAACGGCGGCGCTGGCTTTTTCCATGGGATAACGCTTTTTCTGTTTGCTTTGCAAAGCGCCATCCTTTCGGTCGTTCTGGAGTGGAGGTATCCGATCCGTGGCTGGAAAACCGAAAGCGATCTGTGGCATCATCCCCGCAAATATCTCGTTCCGCTGATTATGCTGCTGGCTGCAGCACTGGTTGGGATATGGCCGCCGGCTCTTTGGTTTTGGGCTGCGGCTTTGCTGACGGAGTGCTGCGTTTTGCTTGTTGTGACAAGGAGAGATTGACGATGAAAAACTCAAGGTGCTGCCCCAAATGTCATTCGGAAAATATCGTGCGTGTGCCGGATCATCCGGCACGACACGCCAGTGGGAACAACATCTATACCACAAGGATGACCTTGTTCGGTAAAATTCCAGTGATCCGCTATGTTTGCTGTAATTGCGGTTATGTGGAGAATTGGGTGGAAGACGCGCAAGAGTTGGACGAGATCAAAAAGACATTCGGATAAGGAGACACTGCATGAGCTGGGACATTGAAGTACGCGAGAAAGTATATCAGCGCCTTGCCAATGAGATTTTCTTTCGTATCCTTCATGGGGAATATGGGTTGGGGACAAAAATGCCCTCTTACACAGAGCTTTCAAAAACGGCCGGGAGTAGTCCGGAAACCGTTAGAAAGGCATTCAGTGAACTGTGCCGCCTCGGCCTTATTGATAAGACCCGCTATGGCTATTTTGTGACATCAAATCGTAGCCGAGTAGCTGAATATCGTCAGAATTACCTCGCTGATTTGGAAGGGAAGTACTTGGATGCAAAAGCAAAAGTCAGCGTAGCGGCTGATGGGGGAATAACTTGTTCAAAATAGTACCCGCCCTGATACTTTCCTTATATTTCGCTGGTAAGATTTCTCCGATGGCAGAGACTTATTTCAGTACCTTATAGTCCACTGTATCACGGTCGTGAGTAAGCAAGAAGGCGGACGGTCAAAAAAACCGCCCGCCTTCTTTCAGGCATTGCTTGTGGGCAGGGAAATGGAAACCTCCAGTCCGTGGGACGCCCCCTGCCGAAATTGCACCGTCCCGCCGTGGGCCTCGGCGATCTGCCGCACCAGCTTGACCAGC
>JAHZHS010000241.1 GCA_019420135.1 Oscillospiraceae bacterium
TTGTCGGCTGCTTCCAGAATCGCTCTCATTGGTACCAGCATTTGGGGTTCCTCCTGTCATGAACGTTATATTCATAAAATTAATAAATAAATTGGCTGTGGATATTATAGAACGCTTTTGGACGGATTGCAAGTGAAAGTAGGGCAAAAAAGCGTTCCGGCTGAAATATTGTAGAAACACACAAATTTTTGCTGCCTTTTTTGTGGGCTGCGCGTAAGAAAAAACCGCATCCCAACCGGGAAAACAACCCGTTAGCAGGTGGTTTTCCCGGTCCGGGATGCGGTAACGGAGGGATCAGCTGACGTCGACAGCGCAGGAGTAGCTGCGGTGACCCATCAGGTCGACGGGATGACCGGTCAGCTGAATGGTGCGGGTATCGCACAGATCCGCGCTGCTGGTACCAAGGCTGAGTTCGGCGGGGCCGGGTTCCACCACAAAATCCATATCCTCATTATAGTACCCCAGCTGTGCGGCCTGCAAATGGAAGGTGACGGTCTTGCTCTCCCCGGGGGCGAGGGCGACCCGGGCAAAGCCCACCAGCTGTTGGATGGGGCGAATGACATGGGCGCCGGAGAAGTGGTAGTACAGCTGCACCACCTGGTCGCCGGCACGGTCGCCGGTGTTGGTGACGGTGCAGCGGACGCAGATGCTGCCGTCGGTGGGCAATTCCTCGGAGGCCAGTTCCATCCTGCCGATCTGGAAGGTGGTGTAGCTCAGGCCATGGCCGAAGGGGAAGAGCGGCTTGTCGGTGTTGTCCACATAGCCGCCGCTGAAGATGACGCTCATGGCGCCGTCCCCGCCGTAGCCGCTGCCCACGCGATGGTTGTAGGTGATGGGCAGCTGACCGATGTGGTGAGGCACGGTGAAGGTCAGATGTCCGCCCGGATTGACGGTGCCGTCCAGCACGTCGGCCAGGACGCGGCCGGCCTCGGCGCCGGGCATGAAGGCCTGGATCATGGCGGCGGTGTGCTCGGCGGCCCAGGGCAGGGCGAAGACGCCGGGCCCGTAGAGAATCAGGACCACCGGCTTGCCGGTGGCGCACAGGGCTTCCAGCAGCTGCTGCTGTACACCGGGCAGGTCCAGGCTGCTGCGGTCCTTGCCCTCGCCGCCGGTGACGTTGATCCAGCCGCAGTTTCCGCCCATGGCGGCGATGACCACATCGCTCTCCGCGGCGGCGGCGACGGCCTGGGCGATGCCGGAGGTATCCTCCCCGATGATCTTGCAGCCCTCGGCATAGCGGACCTCGAACCGGTCGCTGAGCACGGCGCTGAGGCTGCGGGCGCCCATCCTGCTCAGTACGGTGGGCAGGTCGTCCAGCCGGGCCTGGTCCTCGGGGGAGAACATGGCCAGGGTGGCGGCAAAGGGGTTGGCGGAACCAAAACCGCTGTCCGCTTTCTTCTGTTTGTTGGCGGCGGCCTCGTCGGCCATGCCGTTGAAGGTCACCGAGGAACTGTCCTCGGCGCCGGCCTTCATCATTTCGATGTAGGCGGGGTAGGTATAGCCGCTGATGGGATAGCGGAGATTGTCGGCGTGGGGGCCCACTACCGCCAGCTTCAGACCCTTTTTCAGGGGGAGAACCCCATCGTTTTTCAGCAGGACGATGGATTTCTCGGCAATATGGCGGCTGAGCTCCGCCTTTTCGGGGCAGGTCATGGCCGCCCGGACCTTGTCCACATCCACGTAGGGATGCTCAAACAGGCCGTACTCGAACTTGATGGTCAGCACGCGGCGGACCGATTCGTCCAGGAGGGACTCATCCAGCTTTCCCTCCCGCACGTAGTCGGGCAGCTGACGGTAGGCGTTGCCGATGGGGATCTCGGTGTCCAGACCGCCCTTCTTGGCCAGCAGACCGGCCTCCTTGTAGGTGGAGGCAATGTGGAAGTAGTTGTACATCTTCATGATGGCGGCGCCGTCGGAGGTCAGCATGCCCCGGAACTTCATGGTGTCCCGCAGCAGGGTGCGGGCAATCTTTTTGTCGGCGCCCACGCACATGCCGTCGATTTCGCCGTAGTTGGCCATCATGCCCGAGACGGCCGCCTCGTTGGCGGCGGCCTCAAAGGGGGTGGCGAAGGTCTCGTACAGTTCCCGGTCATTGATGCGGGCGACGGCGCAGTTCAGACCGGACTGGCTGTCGGCATAGCCCAGGAAGTGCTTGGCGATGCAGGCCACCCCTTCCTTGTCCTTGCCCTGCATGCCCTTGACATACTCCACGCCCATCCGGCTGGTGAGGTAGGGGTCCTCGCCGTAGGTCTCGTAGGTGCGGCCCCAGCGGGGATCGCGGGAGACGTCGATGACGGGGCTCATGGCCGAGTTGATGCCCACCGAGCGGCTCTCCTGACCGGTGATGGCGGCCATCTCCCGGGCCAGCTCCGGCTCCCAGGTGCAGCCCACGTTGATCTGGGCCGGAAACAGGGTGCCCCCCGCTGCCGGGTATCCGCAGAGGTTCTCGGTCTGCAGGGCCACGGGAATGCCCAGACGGGTCTCCTCCACAAAATAGTGCTGCAATTCGTTGGAGATCTCGGCGATCTGCACCGGGTC
>JAHZHS010000242.1 GCA_019420135.1 Oscillospiraceae bacterium
TGACGCCCAGCACCGGCAGCGGCCAGCACGGCGGCCGCCTGCCCATCGATGTGGGCGGTGCCAATACGGGCAAATCCAAGGTATATGCCGGCAACGATATGGTGGCCCTTGCTTGCGGCAGCAGCAATCAGGGCGTCTGGTTCTTCAGTAGTGCTGAACCGCTGCTGCTGGTGTCGGGGGAAATCTGCTACATTCTGCTGGAGTGCATCCACATGACGGCCGCCGACCGGTCGGCTCTGGGGCTGGCAGCGGGCAAGACCATTCCGGCAGGGGCGTGGATGTATTCTGAGGGTACTGCAGGCGGGGCATCCACCCACCTGCACATCGACTTTGGCCGGGCACAGGACAAGCCCAACCCGGGCCGCTGCCCCTGGCACAGCATTGGCGGCGGCAGCTATGCCCCGGATGACAACTACCCCATCAACCGGGCGCTGTTCCTGCCTGCCGGTATGACGGTCTACGGCGGCACCGAGCTGGGCAGCGGCAACGTCCGGGACAACGCCGGCTACATCTGGCACCGGGACACCGGCGAGCAGCCCATGGGTGAGGTGCACATCGGCTCCAGCAACTATATGCGCCGCACCGGCCCCGGCACCAACTACGCCGTGGTGGACTGGGGCGAGCACTCCGCCGACGACTGCAAGGCGCTGGCCGGACGGCTGTATGCCGTGTATGAGGTGTCGGGCGGCTGGCTGCGCATCACTCAGCGGGGCGTGGGCGGTGCCGCTGGCCAATGGATCAGCGCCGAGGCTGGCGCCGTCAAACACTATGAGGAGGAGAGCATGGAAAACAATCTGCAGAAGCTGTGCATCGTGGATGCATCCGACAATATTTTGGCATCGGCCAGGGAGAAGGGCCTGCCGGTGGAGCAGCGCACCTGCTACCTCATCGGTCCGGCTTCCAGCGGCGACGCCATGGATCTGTGGATGAAAGCACAGGCGGAGGGCCGTCCCTACTTTGCCAGCACGACGGAGGTGTGACGATGGATAAGGACAACAACATTTTTCTCTGGATCAAGGCGGCGGTCGTGGGGCTGTGCGGTGCCTTCACCGCGGCCTTCGGCTGGCTGGGCTGGCTGGTGGTTGCCTGGGTAGTCTGTATGGCCATCGACTGGATCAGCGGCAGCGCAGCGGCGGCAGCAAAAGGGGAGTGGTCCAGTGCCGTCGCCCGGGCGGGGATCTGGCACAAAGGCGGCATGATCCTGGTGGTGCTGGTCGCCGCGGTGGTGGATAACGTTCTGGCCCTGGCGGTACCCCATCTGCCCGGGCTGAATATCTCCTACACCTCGCTGGTGCTGCCGGTGATTCTGGTCTGGTACATTTTTACCGAGCTTGGCTCAATTGCCGAGAACGCCGCCGATATGGGGGCGCCGGTACCAGAAGGCCTGCTCAAGCTGCTGGCTGCAGGCAAGCATGCCGCGCAGGCGGAATGCGATGACACCGGGAACGCCGATGAGATTTGAGCGGATTTTCTGCCTGCTTTTGGGCCGCCGGCCTGTATGACGGAACGAAAGATGCCTTGACAATCAACCGGGCGGCGTGTAAAATGAAAATAACTTTGATACTAAGGGGTGACTGTTTGTATGAAACACATTCTTTCTCTCGATACCCGTGACATGGCGAAGAGCGTTGAGAACGGCGGCTGCGGTGAGTGCCAGACTTCCTGCCAGAGCGCCTGCAAGACCAGCTGCGGCATTGCCAACCAGCCCTGCGAAAAGGCTGAGAACAACTGATTTCGCCTGCGGCCCAATGACCCACCGCCGGGATGCATTGCATTCCGGCCATTTTTTTGCGCGCTGCGCCCAAGGAGTTTTCTATGATCCATCAATACAAGCTTGGCGGCTACAACATTGTGGTCGACGTGTACAGCGGTAGTGTCCATGCGGTGGATGAGCTCGCCTACGATGCCATCGCCCTCATCGACGCCGGGCATCCCCGCGCCGAGGCGGAAGAACTGCTGGCAAAAAAGTACGCCGATCATCCCGAGGTGACCGCTGCCGATATCTCCGACTGCTTTGACGACATCGACGAGCTGACCGCAGCCGGAAAGCTCTTTGCTCCCGATGCCTACGAGGACAAGGCTTTCGAGTTCAAAAAGCGCAGCACCGTGGTCAAGGCGCTGTGCCTGCATGTGGCCCACACCTGCAACCTGAACTGCCACTACTGCTTTGCTGCCCAGGGCAAGTTCCACGGCGAGAGCGGCCTGATGAGCTTTGAGACCGGCAAGCGCGCACTGGATTTCCTGGTGGAGCATTCGGGCAACCGGCACAACCTGGAAGTGGACTTCTTCGGCGGCGAACCGCTGATGAACTTTGAAGTCTGCAAGCAGCTGGTGGCTTATGCCCGCAGCATCGAAAAGCAGGCGGGCAAGAACTTCCGCTTCACCCTGACCACCAACGGCATCGGCATCACCGACGAGGTCATCGAGTGGGCCAACCGGGAATGCCACAACGTGGTGCTCTCCCTGGCCCGCCGCAAGTAAGTCTATTGCCGTGTCCCCACGG
>JAHZHS010000243.1 GCA_019420135.1 Oscillospiraceae bacterium
CCCACCTACTCCGAAACGCTCTACGGCCTGCAGGGGCGCTATTTCCTGCCGGTGCTGCCCCTGGGGCTGCTGTGTCTGGCCCCCCGGACCATCCGCATCTCCGATACCGCCCGCGCCGAGAGCGGCCTTGTCTGCGCTTTGTGCCTGGCCAACGCCGGTGTGCTGCTCAACGCCATGCTGGCCATCGTAGCCCAATAACTCACATCCCGGAGGGACCCCGACTTTGACCATCTGTTTTTTCTCCGCACAATACCTGCCTACACCGGGCGGTGTGGAGCGCTATACCTGGAACATGGCCCGCCGTGCCCGCAAGGCCGGCCACCGTGCCATCGTCGTGACCAGCGCCCTGCCCGGGCTGCCCGCCCATGAGACCGATGCCGACGGCATTGAGATCTTTCGCCTGCCGGTCTGGCCGGTGATGAAAGGGCGGTTTCCGGTGCTGCGATTCGGTGCGAGCCACCGCGCCGCCGTACAGATGCTGTTTGACCGTCCGGTTGACCTCTGTGTCATCCAGACCCGCATGTATGTGGAGAGCGTCTGGGCGGCCTTTGCAGCGGCCAGACGGCGCATCCCCGCCGTTGTGATTGACCATTCCACCGGCTACATGCCCATGGGTGGCGGTATTCTGGGGTTGGCTGGCCGGATGTACGAGCATCTGGCCTGTACCCTGATCAAGAGCACCCGCCCCAGATTCTATGCCGTTTCCCTGGCCAGCTGCCGCTGGCTGGCAACCTTCGGCATAAAACCGGAGGGCACCATGCCCAACGCTATCGACCCACAGGCCCTTGCCGCTGAGCTGGCACAGCCCGCCGCCAGCGGGCTGACCCGCGAGACGCTCTGTCCCAACGGGGAAAAGCTTGTGGTCTTTGTGGGGCGCATGATTCCCGAGAAAGGCATCTGCGAACTGGCCGAAGCCGTACAGTCCCTGCCGGGCGTCGTGCTGGCGGCCGCCGGGGAGGGCCCCCTGCTGCCAGAACTTCGCGCCCGCTTTGCCGGGGAAAACCGCATCCGGCTGACCGGTGCGCTGGATCACGGGGACATCGTGCGGCTGCTGGGCCAGGCTGACTGCTACTGTCTGCCCACCCGCTACGCCGAGGGCCTGCCCACCACCCTGCTGGAAGCCGCCGGATGCGGATGTCCCATCCTCTCTACCCACACCGCCGGGACGGAGGAGCTTTTGCCCGGTGACAGCGCTGTATTTTTGCCGGATACCACGCCGGAATCCATTTGCACAGGGCTGAACCGCGTTCTGGGTGACCCTGCCGCAGCCTGTCTGCGCGCCGGATCGGCCCGTGAAAACGTTCTGGCACACTTTACATGGAACGCTGTGTTTGATAAACTGATACAGAACCTGTAATCGTTTCTTTTCATCCATAACTTGTGCGCGGGCTGAAAATTTTTGCCCGGTGCAGAAGGAGCCAAGATGTATAAACTGTTGATTGTCATCCCCGCTCACAACGAGGAGAAAAACATTGTCCGCGTCGTGCGGGAGCTGACCACCAAATACCCCCAGTACGACTATGTGGTCGTCAACGACGGCAGCCGGGACAAGACTGCCGCTCTCTGCCGGGCCAACGGCTTCCGGCTGATCGATCTGCCCATCAATCTGGGCCTGGCAGGCGCCTTCCAAACCGGACTGCGCTATGCCGCCGAGAACGGCTACAACTGTGCCATGCAGCTGGATGCCGACGGTCAGCACAAGCCCGAATACATCGGAGCCATGCTGGCCGCGCTGGAGGACGGCGCCGACATTGTCATCGGCAGCCGGTTCCTGACGGTGAAAAAGCCCAAAACCCTGCGGATGCTGGGCAGCTATATCATCAGCTGGTCCATCCGGCTGACCACCGGGCGCGCCATCTGCGACCCCACCTCCGGCATGCGGATGTTCAACCGCGCCATGGTGGAGGAATTTGCCCAGAATCTCAACTACGGCCCCGAGCCCGATACCATCAGCTACCTGATCAAAAACGGCGCCGTTGTCAAGGAAGTCCAGGTGGAAATGGGTGAACGCATTGCCGGGCGAAGCTATCTGAATCTCTGGAACAGCATCCAGTATATGGTCAAAAT
This sequence comes from Oscillospiraceae bacterium, assembly GCA_019420135.1. Lineage (GTDB taxonomy): Bacteria > Bacillota > Clostridia > Oscillospirales > Ruminococcaceae > Gemmiger. The sequence goes on from JAHZHS010000243.1 coordinate 2,068, forward strand.
GTCCATTTCCATTTTGCTCATCCAGTGGTTCCGCAAGCGTGACACCGAGACCCCCTATTCAGAAAGGAAGGCATAAGCCATGTTGGATCAGCCGATTATCCGTGCCTGCCTCATCATCGGCAGCCTGATCACCGCGTTTTTTGTTCTGCGCCGCGTCCGGCAGGCCAAAGTCCAGATCGAAGATACTATCTTCTGGCTGGCTGCCTCCGCTGTGCTGCTCATCCTTGCCATCTTCCCCGGCATCGCTTTCTGGGCGTCCCGGCTGCTGGGTTTTGTCAGCCCCATCAACTTTGTTTACATCGTCATTATTTTCCTGCTCATCGTCAAGCAGTTCTTCATGTCCATCCG
>JAHZHS010000244.1 GCA_019420135.1 Oscillospiraceae bacterium
CATGATGTTCGGCTACGCCTGCGACGAGACCCCCGAGCTGATGCCGCTGCCCATCAGCCTGGCCCACAAGCTGGCCAAGCGCCTGACCGAAGTCCGCAAGAACGGCACGCTGCCGTATCTGCGTCCCGACGGAAAGAGCCAGGTCACGGTGGAGTATGAGGATGGCCGTCCGGTTCGTGTGGATGCGGTGGTCATTTCCAGCCAGCACAGCCCCGAGATCACCATGGATCAGCTGCGCAAGGATATCACCGAGAAGGTCATCCGCGCCACCATCCCTGCCGAGCTGCTGGATGAGAACACCCGCTACTATATCAACCCCACCGGCCGCTTTGTGATTGGCGGACCTCAGGGCGATACCGGCCTGACCGGCCGCAAGATCATCGTCGACACCTACGGCGGCATGGCCCGTCACGGCGGCGGAGCCTTCTCCGGCAAGGATCCGTCCAAGGTGGACCGTTCGGCAGCCTACGCGGCCCGCTGGGTGGCCAAGAACGTGGTTGCCGCGGGTCTGGCCAAGCGGTGCGAGGTAGAGCTGGCCTACGCCATCGGCGTGGCACAGCCTGTGTCCATCATGGTGGATACCTTCGGCACCGGCACGGTGGACAATGCCGTCATCGAGCAGGCTGTCAAGCAGGTGTTTGACCTCTGCCCGGCGGCCATCATCCGGGATCTCGACCTGCGCAAGCCCATTTATCGTCAGCTTGCTGCCTACGGCCATATGGGCCGTGAGGACCTGGGCGTCAAGTGGGAGAATACCGACCGCGTGGACGCACTGAAGGCTGCCGTTGCTGAGCTGACCAAGTAATTTGATCATGAACAAAACCGCCTGTCATGGCAGAAAAACTTCTGCCGGACGGGCGGTTTTGCTGTCACCGGTTCCTGTTTCCGGCTGGATTTCTACCGCTTTGTTTTATCACAAAACCACCCCGGTTTCCATGCTCGCGGAAACCGGGGTGGTTCTTTTGTCTTTGCTATGATACGGGAAAAAGAGGAGCATGTTATTGCGCCGTTCTGCGATGCTTGACGATCTCGTCGGCAATGCGCATGGCGACGGCGTCCTTGCTCTGCAGGGGCAGGGCCTCTGCACCGTCCGCCGAGATGAGTGTCACCACATTGGTATCTACGCCAAATCCGGCGCCGGGCACCTTGAGGTTGTTGGCTACAATGAGGTCCAGATTCTTCTTGTGAAGCTTGGCGGTGGAATTTTCAATGAGGTCGCGTGTTTCCATCGAGAAACCGCACAGATAGAGCTTCTGAGGCTTGTTTGCCCCAACCCAGGCCAGGATATCGTCGGTGCGCTCCAACGCAAGAGAGAGCGCGCCATCGGCCTTCTTGACCTTGTCCTCGGCCACCACGGCAGGGCGGTAGTCGGCCACAGCCGCCGCCATGACCAGAGCGTCCGCGTCCATGGCGTTTTCTTTGACGGCCTCAAACAGGTCCTTGGCCGTCACAAAGGGAACGGTACGGACAAAGGGGACGGTGAGCCCCGCATCACGGGCGAACAGCAGGGTAACGTCGGCGCCCCGCAGCATGCAGGCCCGGGCCACGGCGCAGCCCATCTTGCCGGTGGAGTGGTTGGTGATGAAGCGCACCGGGTCCATGGGCTCGCAGGTGGCACCCGCCGAGACCACGATCTTCATGCCTGCCATGTCCTTGGGACAGGCCAGCTCCCGCACCACATAGTCCACCAGAACGCTCTCCTCCGGCAGACGTCCGGAGCCGGTGTCACCGCAGGCCAGCAGTCCGGAGCCGGAAGGAATCACAGTGAAGCCGTAATGCTCCAGCGTCTTGATATTGTCCTGGGTGATGGGGTTTTCCAGCATGTGCGTGTTCATGGCGGGGGAGACCAGCTTGGGGCAGGTAGCCGCCAGCGTGACAGTGGTCAGCATGTCATCGGCCAGACCGTGCGCCAGCTTGGCGATGACGTTGGCGGTTGCCGGGGCAATGAGAATCAGATCTGCCTTGTTGGCCAGCGAGACGTGAGCCACATCGTACTGGAAGTTGCGGTCGAAGGTGTCCACAATGCAGCGGTTGTTGGTCAGCGTCTCAAAGACGAGGGGAGCGATGAATTCGGTGGCATTTTTGGTCATCAGCACATGCACGTCGGCGCCCAGCTTGGCCAGGGCATGGGCGACGTTGGGAATTTTGTAGGCAGCAATGCCCCCGGTGACCCCCAGAACAACGGTTTTACCCTGCAAAGAAGTATCCGGCATACGGCACACATCCTTTTCTTCAAAGTAAAAAACCAGAATACTATCAAAAAAGCCCCGGGACATACATCCCAGGGCTTTAGGCTGGAGCTGTTAGGCAGATTCGAACTGCCGACCTCATCCTTACCAAGGATGAGGTGAACCCTAGAATTTGACGATATAACGAAATAAAAATGAAATTTGTTGGCTTATTGT
>JAHZHS010000245.1 GCA_019420135.1 Oscillospiraceae bacterium
GTGCAGCGGTACAGCTGCGCGGCAAGGTGGATGGTATTGTGCTGTTGTCCTCCTTCTCCTGCGGGCCGGATTCCATGACCGACGAGATCATGAACCGGCGGCTGAAAAACATTCCTATCCTGACCATGACGCTGGACGGCCAGGACGGCACCGCCGGCATGGAAACCCGCATCGAGAGCTTTGTGGATATCCTGCATCTGAGAAAGGATGGTACGGTATGCCTGTAAGCAAATATCGGCAGCCGCTGCCGAAAAACAGCAAGATCAGTTTTCCCCAGTTTGCGAACTACGGCATCGCCATGGAGCATCTGATCCAGAAGGGCCTGGGCATGACCTACGTGATGCCGCCCCGCATGACCCGGCACACCCTGGAACTGGGCGCCCGCTATGACCCCGATTCGGTGTGTGCTCCTTTCAAGCTGAATCTGGGCTGCGTTCTCGAATGCATCGACGAGGGCGCAGACACCCTGATCCAGACCGGCGGTACCTGCCGTCTGGGGTATTACGGCGAGCTGCACGAGCAGATCCTCCGCGACATGGGCAAGGATGTTCGTTTTGTCAACTTTGCGGAGTGCGATTTCAGTCATCCCAAAACCTTTGTGGATGAGTTCCGGGAGCTGAAACCGGACCTGGACCTCAAACGGTTCAGCACTGCCGCGGTGGAGACGGTGCGCATGGTCAACGCCATCGATGAGGTGGACGCCCTGTTCCGCCGCCGCATCGGTTTTGCGGAGGACCCCAAAGCCATGGAGGCAATCCGCACCAACTGGCTCAAACAGCTGCGCCTGGCTGACGGTATCAAGCAGATCGAGCTGCTGCGCAAGGCGACACTCCGCCTGCTGGAAAGCCAAAAGGTCAACATGCCCAAGCATCCCATCCGCGTAGGGGTGGTGGGAGAGTTTTTCACTGTGATGGATCCCTTCTCCAACCACGACATTGAGTACGAGCTGGCTCACATGGGGGTGCTGGTGGACCGCTGGATGGATATGACCAACTGCATGTACCATTACCGCAGCCGCAAGATGCTGCCCCGCATCAAGGAGTATGCCCACTATGACATGGGCGCCACGGCCATGGCTACCATCGACGCCGCACTGCACTATGCCAAGTCCGGCTTTGACGGCATCATCCACATCAAGTCCGCCGGATGCACTCCCGAGATCGACGCGATCCCGGCACTGCAGAACATCAGCGCCGATTATCATATTCCCATCCTGTATCTGAGCTTCGACACCCAGACCAGCGAGACCGGCCTGAATACCCGCCTGGAGGCCTTCTATGACATGATCTCCATGCGCAAACAGGCACACAAATAACTCAAAGGAAGTTTGCAGCAACCGTTTTCCTCCGTGCGCCCCACGGAAGAAACCAAAAAGAAGAGGGATTACCTGAGTATGGAAAAAGCATATCTTGGCGTCGACATCGGCTCCATCTCCACCAAGGGCGTGGTGCTGGATGCCGACAATCACATCCTTGCCAGCGACTATCTCTGGACCGAGGGGGACCCCATCGGGGCTACCAAACGCCTGGCCCGGTCGCTGGAAAAACAGCTGGATTCCAGCCGCTATCAGATTGTAGCTGCCGGTACCACCGGCAGCGCCCGCAAGCTGGTGGGCACCATGCTGGGCGCGGTGGTGGTGAAGAACGAGATCACCGCCCATGCCATCGGCACCACCACCCTCTATCCTGATGTCCGCACCATCTTTGAGATCGGCGGTCAGGATTCCAAGATCATTCTCATCGAGAACGGGGTCGTAGTGGACTACGCCATGAACACCCTGTGCGCCGCGGGCACCGGTTCCTTCCTGTCCAGCCAGGCCCGCCGCCTGGGCGTGGCGGTGGAGGACTTCGGCGAGATCGCCCTGCAATCCAAGAACCCGGCTTCCATCGCCGCCCGCTGCACCGTCTTTGCCGAGAGCGACCTGGTCCACAAGGCGCAGATCGGGTACAGCAAGACCGACATCATCGCCGGGCTTTGCCGCGCCGTGGTGGTCAACTATCTGAACAATGTGGGCAAGGGCAAAAAGATCGTAGGGCCGGTGGTGTTCCAGGGCGGCGTCTCCAAAAACGCCGGTGTGCGGGCCGCTTTTGAGAAGGAGACTGGCCTGCCGGTCATCGTCGACCCCAACGGCCACCTGATGGGTGCCTTCGGCGTGGCCATCCTGGCCCGGCGCAGCGGCCATGAGGCTCCCTTCAACTCCGATGTGGCGGATATGGAATTCGTGACCCGTGCCAGCAACTGCGGCCAGTGCGCCAACAACTGCGAGCGCATTCTGGTCTACCGGGACGGCAAGCTCATCGACGCCTGGGGCAACCGGTGCGAGCGCGG
>JAHZHS010000246.1 GCA_019420135.1 Oscillospiraceae bacterium
GGCATCACCAAGGGCGACTGGCTGGACGCCTTCCTCTTCGGGATCTCCATTGCCGTGGGCCTGACCCCCGAAATGCTGCCCATGATCGTCACTACCTGCCTTGCCAAAGGGGCAGTATCCATGAGCAAAAAGCAAACCATCGTCAAGAGCCTCAACTCCATCCAGAACTTTGGAGCCATGGATATTCTGTGCACCGACAAGACCGGGACCCTGACCCAGGACCAGGTAGTGCTGGAATACCATCTGAACATCAACGGGGAGGACGACACTCGGGTACTCCGTCATGCCTACCTGAACAGCTATTTCCAGACCGGATACAAAAATCTGATGGATCTGGCAATCATTCGCAAGACAGAGGAAGAGGAGGCGGAAGATCACAGACTGGTAGATTTGTCGGAACATTACACCAAGGTGGACGAGATCCCCTTTGATTTTACCCGCCGTCGTCTGACTACCGTTGTCCAGGACAAAAACGGCAAAACGCAGATGGTGACCAAGGGAGCCGTGGAAGAGATGCTGTCCATCTGTGCTTACGCTGAGTATGACGGCAGCGTTCGGCCCCTGACAGACGAGGTGCGCCGGCGTATCTTGCAGACGGTGGATGACCTGAATGACAAAGGGTTCCGTGTGCTCGCCATTGCGCAAAAGAGCCCCTGCTCTCCTGTGGGATCATTCGGCATAAAGGATGAATGTGATATGGTCCTGATCGGCTATCTGGCGTTCCTGGACCCACCCAAAGAATCCACTGCGGATGCCATTCAAGCTTTGAAAGATCACGGCGTTACCACCAAAATCCTGACCGGCGACAATGACAAGGTTACCCGCACCATCTGCAAACAGGTGGGGCTGAAAGTTCGGAATATGCTGCTGGGCTCCGACCTGGAACACATGAGTGATGTCGAACTGGCAAAAGCAGCGGAAACCACTGATGTTTTTGCCAAGCTTACCCCCGATCAGAAAGCCCGGGTCGTGTCGGTCTTCCGGGAGAACGGGCACACTGTCGGTTTTATGGGTGATGGCATCAACGATGCCGCTGCCATGAAAGCTGCCGACATCGGTATTTCTGTAGATACCGCAGTGGATATTGCCAAAGAGTCTGCGGATATCATTTTGCTGGAGAAGGACCTGATGGTTCTGGAACAAGGGATTGTCGAGGGCCGCAAGACCTACGCCAACATGATCAAGTACATCAAGATGACCGCCTCTTCCAACTTCGGCAATATGTTTTCAGTGCTGGCCGCATCCGCGCTTCTGCCCTTCCTGCCTATGATGAGCCTGCATCTGATTCTTCTGAATCTGATTTACGACTTGTCCTGCACGGCAATTCCCTGGGACAATGTAGATGAGGAATTTATTGCAAAGCCCCGGAAATGGGATGCCTCCAGTGTAGGCAACTTCATGATTTGGATCGGCCCCACCAGCTCTATCTTTGACTTTACCACCTACCTGTTCATGTACTTTGTCTTCTGTCCCCTCTTTGTTTCGGGCGGCGTGCTGTTCAACGATCTGCCTGCCCATTTCAGCGGAGCAAATCTCGCCATGATGCAAGCAAAGTACATCGGGCTGTTCCAGGCCGGCTGGTTTGTGGAATCCATGTGGAGCCAGACCCTGGTCATCCATATGATCCGCACCCCCAAGCTTCCCTTTCTCCAGAGCCGGGCTTCCGCGCCGCTGACCCTGCTGACCATGACCGGAATCGCCGTGCTTACGGTCATCCCGTTCACACCCCTTGGCGCCATGCTTGGCTTTACAGCCCTGCCCGCGGCATATTTTGCTTACCTGATTCCGTGTATTCTGCTGTATATGGTGTTGGCCACCAGCCTGAAAAAGGCCTATGTGCGGCGCCACGGTGAACTGCTTTGAGGATGGGAGGTGTCTGCAATGATTTGGGCTGCGATTTGGAGGAACCTGTTCGGCACTGTATCCCTTTTAGGGATTGACATGGGCTTTTGGGTGGGAATGGCTTCTGCGCCGACGGCCCCGCTCAACGGGGCACGCATCAATCCCCGTGTGCTTGAAGGGCAGTTCTTTCAGGATGGGGATGCGCTCGTTTTCCCTGACCGGATTTTCACGGGGGACATGGAGCGTCCCGTTGCCCCGGCCTTCACCCTGGTTTTCCGGCGGATATCGGGCTGCTCGCTGCGGGCGTTTGGGCAGAAGAAAAAATTCCGCATGGGGACGCTGACGCATGATTTCCCACGCTTCCTCCCGCCGCTCGTCAAGGGGCCCGAAGCGGAACCCCGGCATAGGTGTGCATTGCATTGCCGATGCAGCCGTGACAGGGCCAGAAG
>JAHZHS010000247.1 GCA_019420135.1 Oscillospiraceae bacterium
CGGCGTCGTCTTCCTGACCGCCGACCACGGCAACGCCGAGAAGATGGAAAACCCCGACGGCACTCCCTTTACCGCCCACACCACCAACGTGGTGCCCTTCGCCGTCATCGGCGCGGGCGACGTCAAGCTGCGGGAGGGTGGCTGCCTGGCCGACATCGCTCCCACCATGCTGCCCTACGTGGGCCTGCCTGTCCCCGCTGAGATGACCGGCAAGAGCATCATCGTGGAGTGATTTTCCTCCAGGCTGTGCCGGGTCGCTGACCCGGCTGCGGCGAACCTGTCCTGATAATCAAAAAACCCCGCTGCGGTTTACCTCCGCAGCGGGGATTTTTTGTGTCTGCTGGAATGGGAAAATTACGAATGGGTCAGGTAGTAGATGCGGCACCACTGGTTGTCCAGCAAAGCTCCCTGCCACTCCACCGCGGTCAGGCCCGCGGCCTCAAACTGAGCGGTCAGCTCGGGGGAAATGTCCTCTTCCGGGTAGATGAGGAAGAGGCTGCCGTTCCCCTCGGGGAGAAACTCGGTGGGATCGCCGCCCGCCTTGGTGTCCTGATCGGGGTAGAAGAATTCCAGAACCCGGTCGTCCACGTGCTCGGTCATGGAGTAAACCTTGTCCCCGGGCTGGGCCCGGTCCTCCACATAGCCCACCGTCTGGGCGACCACGTCGTTGACTTCCAGGATGTCATTCCTGTAATACATGGCGGGCTCATACATGGCATAGAGGATGAGCGCCACCAGCACAACCTGTACCACCGGCAGGCGTTTGGTCAGCCGGGCGGCAGCCACCGCCATGGCCAGCCACAGCAGCCCGCAGACAGGGAAGAAATACCGGGAAAGGTACATGGGCTGCAATAGCACACTGGCCAGATACCCCAGGGCGGGCACGCCCACAGCGGCCAGCAGTCCGGTGACTGCCAGCCAGCGGGCGCCTTTCTGGGGGATCCGGGGCCAGAACCAGTAGACCACAATGCCGGCGGTGAGCAGAGCCAGCACCGTCCAGCTGGAGAGGCGGTTGCCTACAATGAGCTCCAGCGTCTCGGACAGGGCGGGGTATTCCTGCAGCCAGAAGCCGCCGGTGGCCTGATAGAGGATGTTGCTTACCGCCATGAATACCCAGGGCAGATAGCAGACGATGGAGACTGCCCCGGCGATGAGCCAGCCCCGCAGAAGCCTCCGGTCAAAGCGCAGGGTGTAGAGGAGCAGGAACAGATAGACAAAGCAGACGGCCAGCAGGGCGAAGTAGTGGAGATAGGCGGAGCACAGCCCGGTGACGGTCAGGGTGATCCACCAGCCGCGGCGGGGCTTTTCGGCGTCCACCACCTTGTAGGCGGCGAATCCGCACAGGGTGACGAAGAACAGGGCCCAGCCGTACATTCGCGCCTCGGTGAAAAAGCGGAGGGAGGAGACGTTGGGGGCCATGAGACAGAGGAACACCAGGGCGGCAAACCGTCCGAAAGCCGGCCGGAACAGCACCAGCGCCATGATCACCGTCAGCACATAGGGGACAAAGGAGGCGATGCGGTAGACGATGTGGGCATTGCCGAACAACGTCACAAACAGCTTCAGGATAAAGTAGTAGAGGGGCGGGTGGACATCGGCGGCGGTGGCGGCAGGGATGGCAGTCCAGTCCATCTTCACCATCTCGATGGAGAAGAACTCGTCCAGCCAGAAATTGCCGTTGGTGGTAAACTGCGCCCCGAACACCACAAGGACCGCGGCAAAGACGACCAGAAGCGCATCGGGCAGCCAGCGCCGCACCAGGGCGATGGGGGAGGAAGTATTTGACATGGCAGGGACATCCTTTCAGCGCCGGAATGGCGGCGCGGGAGATTGCACTGCATGGCGAAAGCCCGCGGGGAGGGGTGGTCGCCGGGAAACAGATGGGAATTATCTGTATTATACCGCGCGCAGGGCACCGGCGCAAGGCGGCGGGGTCTGCCGCTGTACTTGCCAAGCGGCGGCAAATGGGGTATCATAAACGCAGGTGTAATACCTTTTTGGAAGGGAATTTCCGCCGCGCCGCGGCGTTGACAGAAAAGGAGAAAACCCATGCGTTACTGCAAAAAATGTACCATGCCCGACACCCGTCCCGGCATCACCTTTGACGCCGAGGGCGTCTGCAGCGCCTGCCGCCATTATGAGCACCGCAAGCAGGTGGACTGGGATGCCCGCTTCAAGGAGTTCGAGGCCCTGTGCGACAAGTACCGCGGCTGCAACGGCCCCGGCGGCTACGACTGCGCTGTGGCGGTCTCCGGCGGCAAGGACAGC
>JAHZHS010000248.1 GCA_019420135.1 Oscillospiraceae bacterium
CAAATCGGTTTTGGAGCCGTACAAATACGAACAGGCCGCCTGCCAGCACCGCCGTGAATAAGGTGCATTTCAGGCCGCTCCCCGTCATGGCGCTGCGCCAGCACACAAGGGGCGAGAAATAGATGGTCCCCATGGTGGCCTTGCCGGTCATGCCGCCGTCGGCCAGCCACTTCTGGTAGCCAATGGTGAGCTGGCTGATGAGGCCGCCCAGATAGAGCAGCGCCGCCACACCCAGGATCACGGCGAGGACGATCCCCGCTGCGCGCACAGATTTACTTTTCATCGCATCAACTCCCTTCGTCTGCCCCCTCCCCTACTCTGAGTCCGAGGGCATCTTCCAGATCCGGCAAGCCGATCTCCCGCAGCTGCGCCCGGCCGCCTATGTACCTGTCCACAAACTGACTCTGCCAGGGGTAGCACAGGATCTCATACGGCGCGCCGCTGTACTCCAGCGCCTGCCGCACCCGCACCAGTCGGGCGATGTCGCCGTCCAGGTGGGAGAGGATCAGAGTGTTCCCATCCTGTGCATCATACTCCATCACGCCGGGCATCCTCACACGCATCCGCTCCGGGAATACCGCGGCAAGCACCTGCTCATGCCAGTCTGGGAGCGTCAGGAGGCGCAGGAGGTGGGTGCCCTGCTCGGTCATGGGGATAAAATGCACATGGGGATAGATCCGGTCAAAGCGCAGCTCCATGCGCCGGCTCTTGTCGGACTCCAGCAGGGTCTGCAGCGCCAGGTCCATATGCTCCCCCAGCAGGATGGCATGGTCTGCCCGGGCGGGGCCCGCATTCATGCGGGCCAGCTCCTCCAGATGCCGGGCGGTCTTGAACTCGCCCATCCCGCTCCACTTCATCACGGCGTCCCTTGTGTTGTAGACAGCGTAACAGTACCCCGGGCTGAAGATGGCGCCGGTGAGGCGGGTGAAGATGGTCTTGTTCATCTCGGTATTGTCCAGCTGCTTGACCGATTTTGCCGGGTAAAAGCAGGCATATGCCGGCACGACCTGCCGGATCGCCTGCTTCTGCAGGGGCGGCAGCAGGAAGGGGCGTGTTTCTACTCCGGCCCCCATACAGATTGCCACCGATTCCGCGACCCGATGATTTCGCTCCACATGGCTTGCACTCCCGGAGAAGCGGTGACCGCCGGTGGCGGCAAGATACCAGCTGAGGGCTGCCGGGTGCAGGGCCTGCAGGAGCGATAGGGCGCTCTTATACAGCCGGATCGTCCGCCTGTTCCCCCTCCCGCTGGTGGTGAGCATTTTACAGGCGCCGAGGTCTGCCCCGGCGGGGGTACGGAAGTGCTGCACCACCTCCAGCCTTCTGACCAGCTCCTCCAGCGTCCGGACACTACCCAGCAGGTGAAGGGAGCGGTAGGGGTACTCCCCGCAGATGGCCAGCAGGAGCAGCAGGCGCCAGACGTGGCTGCCGGGCCGGAGCGTGATCATTCGGACTGCCCGGGGTCATCGGGATTTAAGGCATGGCTGTTGCTCTCTTTGCCGCAAATCGGCTCCCGGTCGCGCTTGGGAACCCCTGTCTTTTCGGGGATCTTCCGCCGTTTCGGATTTACGTGTGCCTGCGGCCTGGAAACGGGCCTAAAATCCCGTATCTTTTCAGGCCCATATTTCGCTCGTTTCATACAGGGTATCCTCCTTCAGATCGTCCGCCTGCTCCGCCGCCAGCCACTCGGGAAACCGGCTGGCGGGCACCACATACACCTCTGTACAGTCCACCTCCCCGGCTGTGCTGCAGTAGTAATGGGCGCACCGCCGGGGGGCGTCATCCGGCAGCAGGTAGAGCGTGATGATATCGGTCACCATGTTGACCTCAATGTTGTCATGGTCGCGGTAGGCCCGCTCCGGCCTGCCGCGCTGATACACATGCCGGTAAGCCAGCACGCAGCTGCGGTAGCACGCCGGCGGCTTGCCGTCGAAGTAGCGGCGCAGGGCGGGATAGAGATACTGCTGGATATAGATAGGCGATCCCGTTCCCTTCTTTGGAAGGAGCGCGGGGATCTTCAGCAGAAACCATCCCCGCCTGGCGTAGCCCATCTCAATGGGCACGGTGTCCAGCAGCATCTGCTCCGTCAATTCCGCTGCCTTCGGGTGCCCGGTATAGGCCGGAAGCACCCGTGCGAGCAGGGCCAGCTTCTCCACCTCCGCGGAGAAGGCAAAGGCAGAACCGAACGCGCCCGCCATATCCTCCCGTTCCAGCAGGTGCCGGGTGCGGGCAAGCTCTACGGCGGCGCGCTCCATCCGGCGC
>JAHZHS010000249.1 GCA_019420135.1 Oscillospiraceae bacterium
GCTGGCCATGGCCTTTGTCTTCGGCGTGGAAGGGGAACAGCCCACCGGCACCCTCGATCTGGTGCTCACCGACGCCGACACCGGTGAGGTGCTGGCCCAGAGCCAGGGCGTGATGGCAAACATTCTCTCCGGGCAGTATACCGGCCTCGGCCTCGATACTGCCGTCACTGGCGTGGAAGGGCGGCACTATCTGGTGACCCTGACCCCCCACTATGAGGGCAGCGGCCGACTGAGTATCGGCTGCTCGTCCACCGCTACCCTGTGGCAGGAGACCATGACAGTGGACGGCCAGACGCCCGATGCCACCGCCGCCCTGATCGTAACCTACCGGCAGATCGGCGGATTCCTGACGCGGTATTACTGGCTGGTCGCCCTGGTGGTCCTGGGCATCGTCTTTTTGGGGGTACGGTCGGCCCTGCGCCGCCGCGTGGCGCTGCACCGCCTGGTGTTTGCGCTCATCCTTGCCCTGGGCGTAGCCTATACCCTGGTTCTGCCGCCCTACGGTGCCCCCGATGAAAAATATCACATCAACCAGTCCTTTACCCTGGCCTGCCGCTGGGCCAATGTCTTTTCCTCCGAGGACTGGGAGATGGGTCATGTTCCCATCAACATGAGTTACCGGCGGGAGCACGATTTCAACGCCGCATTGCAGGATCAGGAGGAAGGCACCACCGTCTGGGCCTGGCAGGCCTTTGCCGACGGAATGTTCACCCTCTCTCCCGACGATTTTGACAGCCACATGTCCCTGGAAGAGGCTCAGACCGACTCCAACCCCATCCTCTACCTGCCCAGCGCAGTAGCGGTGTTTGCGGGCTTCCTGCTCCATCTCGGCTTTGTGCCGGTGCTGGTGCTGGGCCGTCTGGCTAACCTTGTCTGCTTTGCGGCACTGGCGGCTGCGGCGGTGCGGTTTGCACCTTTCGGGAAACGGATCTTTTCCGCAGCGGCACTGTTGCCCATGACGCTGCATCTGGCGGCATCTTTCTCCCGGGATTCCCTGTTGCTGGGACTCTGCTTTCTCTTTACCGCCCTGTGCCTGCGGGCCGCTTTCGGGGAAAAATCCCCCGGCCGCACTCTCCTCCTTGCCATGGCCGTGGCCGGGCTGCTGTTCTGCCCGGGCAAGGCGGTTTATCTGCCCCTGGCCGCGCTGGTGCTGCTGATCCCGTCCGGGCGTCTGCCGCTGCCCCGGCCCGGATTCTGGAAAGCCGGATACCTGGCCGTCTGCGCGCTTCTGACGCTGGCCATGAACAGTTCCATGCTCAGCTTTGCGGTGTCCGGGGACACACAGCAGGTTGCGGCGGAAACCGGGGCGGATTCCGTGTCTGTTTCTGCGTCCTCCACCCCGGTGGGAGCACAGATCTCCGCGGTCATCCACAGCACATCCCCCGGTACGGAAGAGGCGGCTGCCACCCCCACACACCGATTTACCGAATGGGATGCCGAGACACCCGCCGACATGACCCTGACCATCCGGGAGGATCTGATCGAAAACACGGCCGAGAACTATGTCCGCCGCCTGTTCTGGTATGTGGAAGGCGTGGAGACACCTCCGCAGGCGGAAGTGGAATTCTGGGCCACCGCGCTGCAAAGCGGCGATGTGACGGGAGCCTACCTGGCACAGAGTTTCTTCTTCAGTCCCGAGGAAATGGAATCCCCCACTCTCTCCGACACCAATTATATTTACGCTCTGACCCTGAGCATGTTTGACCGGGTTCCCACCTATTACGAGATCGACGAAATGTATGACTGCCTGGCGCAATACGGGCGCATCGCTCTGTTCAAAGTAGTGTACTCGGCCCAGGCATGCACGGAACTGCTGCAAAACTGCGGTGCCTCCGCGGGGATGGAGGACGACACCCGGTACCCCATGGACCGGGAAGCGCTGGCCCAGGATGTGGAGGCTGCCATCGCCGTGCGGGAAAACCAGAGTGTCGCCACCGGTGATGACGCCATCTGCTATACCCCCGGCTATATCCTGACCCACCCGGTGGACACCCTGCGCCTGCTGGTCCGGTCCGTCATCGAAAAAGCCGACCACTATATCCGCACCCTGGTCGGCGGCAGCCTGGGCTATTATTCCCTGGATCTGGCCTGGGGCTGGGTGGTGGTGCTGTATCTGCTTCTGGCATGGGCCGCGCTGACTGCGGATTCCTCCCCCTTAAAGGGCGGAGCGCGGGGATGGGCCTTGGTGCTTTTCCTTTTGTGCTGTGCCCTCTCGGTGGCCGGCTGCCTGACCTGGACCCCCACC
>JAHZHS010000025.1:0-10618 GCA_019420135.1 Oscillospiraceae bacterium
CTTTGTCTCCGAGCAGGAGGCTACCTGGCTGCGGGACGGCGGCATCACCGACGAAACCTGGAACGCCTACAAGGAGAACCTGAACAGCTACGGCATGCAGGATCTGCTGGATGCCTACCAGTCCGCCTACGACCGCTATGAAGAGACCGCCGGCTCCGCCGGCACCACCGTACCTGCCACCGCTGAGACGGCAGGCTGACCGCTCCGAAATCATTCCGAAACGAGAGGAACCTTTCCTATGTCGTACAAAATTTCCGAAAAACTGCAGCAGGCCCGGGACTATGAAGCCCGGGAAGGGGCAGCCATTCCGGCCGCCGACCGTCCGCGCCTCCACCTGACCCCCCGGGTAGGCTGGATGAACGACCCCAACGGCTTCTGCTATTACAAGGGAGCCTACCATCTGTTCTACCAGTATTATCCCTACGATACGGTGTGGGGGCCCATGCACTGGGGCCATGCGGTCAGCACCGACCTGCTGCACTGGGACTATCTGCCCTGCGCCATGGCGCCCGACACCCCCGCCGATGAGAAAGGCTGCTTTTCCGGCAGCGCGGTGGAGCTGCCCGACGGCCGCCTGGCCCTGATGTACACCGGCGTCAGCGGCACCGACAAGGCAGTCGTGCAGGCCCAGTGCGTGGCGGTGGGCGACGGGGTGGACTTTGTCAAGGACGCTCACAATCCCGTCCTGCCGCCCCGGCAGCAGCCGGAAGGATTCTGTACGGCAGATTTCCGTGACCCCAAAATATGGCGGGAGGGCGACCGCTACTACTGCGTGGCGGCGGGCCTGCACCGGGAGGACGTGGGCAGCATCCAGCTGTATGAGAGCGAGGATGCCCTGCACTGGACTTTCGTCCGGGTGCTGGACGCCAGCCGGGATGAGCTGGGCATCATGTGGGAGTGCCCCGACTTCTTCCCCCTGGACGGCCGCCAGCTGCTGCTGGTGAGCCCCCAGTCCATCGGCCCCTGCGCCGACCCCGAGATCCGCCCCGGCTATGCCACCCTGGCCCTGGTGGGGGACTACGACCCCGAGACCCACCGCTTTGACCGCCGCAGTGTTCAGCTTCTGGACGCGGGCACCGAGTTCTATGCTCCCCAGACCACACTGACCCCCGACGGCCGCCGGGTGATGGTGGCCTGGATGGAAAACTGGGAAACCTGCAAGGCTGCCCCCCGCCGCCACCGCTGGTTCGGCCGCATGACCCTGCCCCGGGAACTGACTGTCCGGGAAGGGCGGCTGTACCAGAACCCGGTGCGGGAGATCGAAGCCCACTGGCGGGAGGAAGCCCGCCGCACCCTGAGGGTGGAGGGCGACCAGCCGCTGCCTGAGTTCAGCGGCCGGTACCAGGATGTGAGCCTGGTGCTGGATGCAGCCCAAAGCCCCGACTGCCGCGCCCTTACCCTGGGCTTTGCCCAGGGCGGCAAATGCGCCACCACCCTGCGCTGGGAGGCTGACCGGGGCGAGCTGGTCTTTGACCGCAGCCGCTGCGGCACCCGGCGGGATATGGCCAACATCCGGCGCATCCCCGCCCGGGCCAGGGACGGCCGTCTGACCCTCCGCCTCATCCTGGACGGCGACAGTGTGGAACTCTTCGTCAACGACGGCGAGCGCACCATCACGTCGATCATCGACACCCCGCCGGAGGCGGACGCCCTGTCGCTGCACAGCGACGGCCCCGCCATGGTGGAGCTGGTCCGCCACACCCTGGTCTGATCCTCATAACAAGCAAAAACTCCTCCGCAGCGGGCAGAAACGCTGCGGGGGAGTTTTTCTGTATTTCAGGCTTTTTCAGGCTTTGGGGGTTCAGGCTTTGGGGTAGAGCAGGCGGAGCAGCCTGCGGCCCGCCGCCGTGCGGAAGATCTTCTCCTCCGCCGCGTCCACCCCGTGGGCGCCGACGCCGTCCTCGTAGAGATTGACCAGAAAGTCCGCCTCCACCAGGATCTGGTAGTCCAGCCCGTCCATGGCGTCGTAGGTGTGGTGGTGCCCCACCAGATAGCAGATGCGGTCCACGTCCTCGGGGGACAGCCCCGCCTCCTCCAGGATGGGCCGGGCATAGGCGGGGCCCTCCTGCTCCTGCAGCTTGCCGTCGCAGCGGCCGTACTTTTCCTCGGCGGGATGGATGCCGATGTCGTGCACCAGGGCGGCACATTCCACCACCAGCCGGGTGTGGGCGTCGGCCTGCTCCATCCGGGCGATGAGCTGGGCAAAGCGGTGCACCTTCATCAGATGCTGGATCCGCTTGGGGTCTCCCTTGTCAAAGTCAAACAGTTTCAGCGTGAGAAAATCCGTAACCTCCATGACAGTCACCCTTCCGGCCGGGCCCGGGGCCGCGGCCTGTTCTGATAAAATTTTAGACGTAGCAACCCGAAATGTCAAATCATCCCCCACAAAAAGGGGGCAGGCCCCGGGGAAAAAACTTTCCTCGGGACCTGCCGGAGCAGAAAGGAAGGGGATGGCTGTTTACAGCTCAAAACGCTGGCGGATGATGCCCTCCAGCACGGCGGCGGTGCCGTCGATGCCGAACTTGGCTGAGTTGAGCATGATGTGGCAGTTGGCGGTCACATCGCCGCCGCCGTAGACCCGGTGGTAGCCGGCACGGGCCTTGTCCACCCGGGCCATGGTGCGGCGGGCGGTGTCCTCGTCCATTTCCAGCTTTTCCACGCAGTTTTTCAGCCGTTCGGCCTTGGTGGCAAAGATGTGCACGTTGAACACATCGGGGCGGTCTTTCAGGATCTCATCGGCGCAGCGGCCGACGATGATGCAGCTGTGCCGGGAGGCCAGATCCAGAATGATGTTTTTCTGCACCTGGAAGATCTCGTCCTGCATGCTCTTGACCCCCATGCCCAGGGGATAGATGCGGCGGTAAAAAAGGTTGTGGGCGGCCTCCTCGTTGTCGGCCACCTCGGAGACGGGCAGGCCCATGCGGCGGGCCGCCTGCTCCACGATGTCCCGGTCGTAGAACTCACACCCCAGCCGTCCGGCCAGATTCTGGGCGATGCTGCGCCCCATGCTGGCAAAGTCCCGGGACAGGGTGATGACATACTGTTTTGCCACAAAAACGCCCCCTTACTGTGCGGTCTGCGCCGTCTGTGCCGGGCGTGCAGTCCGCCGGGGCCGGGGATGCTGCAGCGACCGCACCGCGCAGGACAGTGCAAAGTTGATGACGAAATAGATGATGAAGGCGATGCCGAACAGCACAAAGACGTCGCTGACCAGCTGGGTGCCTGCACCGTTGTACATGTTGGAGGTGGCCAGGATCTGGCGCACCCGGGACATGAGCTCGATGACGGCCACATTGGCCAGATAGCTGGAGTCCTTGATGGTGCTGATGACCTGGCTGAGCAGGGTGGGCACCACGGCGCGGTAGGCCTGGGGCAGAACGATGTAGCGCAGGATCTGCACCGTGCTGAAGCCCTGGGAATGCCCGGCCTCGAACTGTCCCGCAGCCACCGAGTTGAGGCCGCCGCGGATGATCTCGGCCATGATGGAGGATTCAAACAGCACCAGGGCCACAAAGGCGCGGAAGAGGACGCGGACCTCCACGCTGGTGAGGCCCAGCATGCGGTGGGTGAAGAATCCGGGCACGGGGCAGAACACCAGGCAGATGAAGATCCAGAACAAAAGCGGTGTGTTGCGGAACAGTTCAATGTATGCCGTGGCGATCCACTTGAACACCCGGCTGGGGCCGGAGCAGTAGTTGCGCAGCAGGGCCAGCACCGAGCCGATGAGCAGGCTGACCACCACGGCGCAGACCGAGATGACCAGCGAGAAGGCCACGCCCCGCAGGATGTAGACGGCGACGCCCTCCTTGGCCAGGATGGAAAAGCTTGCCTGCCAGTCGATCATTTACGCCACCTCCGTTTCCAGCTGTTTGACGATGGCCGCACTGCGGCGGTCCCGGCGTTTGAGGTTGTTCTCCCAGGTGGAAGCCAGGGTGGACAGGGGGAAGCAGACCACGAAGAACAGAGCGCCGCACACCAGATAGGCGGGGGCGTAGGCGCCGCCGGTGGTGGCGCCGGTGACAAAGCTGTAAGTCAGCGAGATCAGATCGGCGCCGCCCACGATGTAGAGGCAGCTGGTGTTCTTGAAGAGGTTCACCGCCTGGTTGACCATGGGCGGCAGGATGATCTTGAGGCTCTGGGGAAAGATGATGTAGTACATCGTCTCCACATAGCCGAAGCCCTGGCTGGCCGCCGCCTCAAACTGGCCCTTGGGCACCGCCTGGATGCCGGCGCGGACCACCTCGGCCATGTAGGCGCCGGTGTAGATGCCCAGGCTGACGATGCCGGTGAGGATGATGCTGACCTTGGCGCCGGAAAACGCCAGCACATAATAGAGAAAGCACATCTGAAGCACGATGGGGGTGTTCTGGAAAAATTCCACGTAGACCCGGGCCACCGCCATCAGGGGCTTTTTGCCGCTGGTGGCCATCAGGCCGAATACGATGCCCAGTGCCAGGGCCAGCAGCAGGCCGAAGATGGCTGTCTCCAGCGTGTTGCCGAATCCCATGAGAAAGGTGCCGCGATAGGTCCAGACCTTGCCCCAGGCCTCGGGCGAAAGCAGCTCTGCCATACCTGTTTCCCTCCTGCGAAAAAAGGGGCGGGCCCGGGGATCAGCCCCAGCCCGCCCCGTTGGATCCTTGGAATTGCCCGGTCAGTGCCGGGAAGTCATCAGCCCAGGTTGAACTCGCTGATGTAGCCGTCGATGGTGCCGTCGGCCAGGCAGGCCTCCACAAAGTCGTTGCAGTAGGTGGAGAAGTCGCTGCCCTTCTTGGTGGCGATGCCGTACTCCTGGGGTGCGAACTGGGCGTCGATGTAGCTGCGGCCCTCGGTCTTGTAGACAGCCAGGATGGACTTATCCACGCAGAAGGCGTCCACAGTGCCGGCGCTCAGGGCAGTGGAGATGGCCGGGTAGTCGTCGAACTGCTGGAAGGTGACGCCGTCGGTCCAGGTGGCGGGGTCGAAGGTGTCGGCGGAGAAGCCGGTGCCATCAATGTCGCCGTCCTCGATCATGGCTTCCACCAGGGAGCGGGCGGAGGTGGAACCGGAGGAGACACCCACCAGCTTGCCCTTCAGGTCGGCCAGAGAGGTGATGCCGGAGGAATCCTCCACCAGCACGGTGACGTAGTCGGTGTAGTAGGGGGTGGTGAAGTCCCAGCTCTGCTTGCGCTCGTCGGTGATGGTGAAGGTGGCCAGCACGCAGTCGATGTCGCCGGAATCCAGCAGCTCGGTGCGGGTGGCGGCGGTGACGGTGGTGAACTCCACGTCAACGCCCAGCTGGTCGGCCAGCTTCTTGGCCAGCTCGATCTCCATGCCGGAGTATTCGCCGGTGGCGGGATCCTGGTAGCCGAAGCCCACCACGGCGTTCTTGACGCCGACCCGCAGGACGCCCCGGTCCACAATGGCCTGGGTATCGGCGCCCAGGGCCTCGCCGGATGCCTCACCGGTGGCGGCAGCGGAGGAAGAGTCCCCGGTCGCTGCTGCGCTGGAAGAAGACGAATCGTCGGTGCCGCCGCAGGCGGAAAGGCTCAGCAGCATGGCGCCGGCCAGGACAGACGAAAGAATGGCATTGCGCTTTTTCATGGTGATTTCCTCCTAATATATGAAAATTTCCCTCTATATCCGGATGCCGCGGGGCATCGGGTATCAAAATCAGTGCAGGATCTTGCCCAGGAACTGCTTCACCCGCTCGTTGTCGGGGTTGGTGAAGAAGTGCTCGGGGGTACCCTCCTCCAGGATCTGGCCGTCGGCCATAAAGACCACCCGGTCGGCCACCTGGCGGGCAAAGCCCATCTCGTGGGTGACGACCACCATGGTGATGTTCTCCTTGGCCAGGCGGATCATGACGTCCAGAACCTCCTGGATGGTCTCGGGGTCCAGGGCGGAGGTGGGCTCGTCAAACAGGATGATCTTGCTCTGGACGCACAGGGCCCGGGCGATGGCAATGCGCTGCTGCTGGCCGCCGGACAGCATGGTGGGGTAGGCGTGGGCCTTGTCGGTGAGTCCCACCACGTCCAGATAGTGATAGGCCAGCTCCTCCGCCTCCTTGCGGGACTTGTGGTGCAGCTTGACGGGGGCCAGGGTCAGGTTTTTCAGAACCGTCATGTGGGGGTAGAGATTGAACTGCTGGAACACCATGGACATGTTGTCCCGGACGATCTGGCGCTTGTTCTTGTGGGTCAGCTCCACGCCGTTGATGTAGACGTGGCCGCTGGTGGGTTCCTCCAGAAAATTCATGCACCGCACTGTGGTGGACTTGCCAGAACCGGACGGCCCGATGATGACGAGTTTTTCGCCCTCGGCCACCTCCAGAGAGACATCCTTCAGGACGTGCAGGTCCCCGAAGTACTTGTTGACCTTTTCCAGCTTGATCATGCCATGCTCCCTCCCGGTGGTAAAAAAGAAAGACGCTCCACACCCCGCGGGTGTGAAACGTCTTTGTTTCGTTGGTTATTGTCTGGGAGTTTAGCACGACAGAACGTATTTGTCAATAGTTGCCAATCCTGTTTTGAAAAATGACACAAACAAAATCACATGGGAACAACAAAAAATATCATTGCGATGAGGGGGATCCTCCCTCAAAAACATACTGCCGCAGCTCGCAGTTGCCGATGGCAAAGGAGGCAAACTCCTCGTTGGACATGGAGTAAAAATAGCTGTGGACGATGCGGGCAATGCCGTTGTGGGCCACCAGCAGGAAGGTCTTGTCCTGTCGGCGCAGCTCGTCCAGCAAAGGATAGATGCGGGCGGACATCTGGAGCATGGATTCCCCCGTGCCGAAGCGGTTGGCAAAGTGGGCCTTGGCGGCGTGAAAGTCGGCACCGTTGCGGGGTGTGCCCTCAAAGACCCCGAAGTTCTGCTCGGTCAGGCGGGGTTCGACCTCCACCGGAAGCCCCGCCTCCCGGCCCAGGATGCGGGCGGTATCGGCGGCCCGGCAGAGGGGGGAGGCCAGCATCAGGTCAATGGGCAGGGCCATCTCCCGGAGCCGGCGTCCCAGGGCGGCGGCCTGCTCCTTGCCCTTGGGGGTCAGGGCGATGTCGGTGGCCCCGCAGATCTTGTTCTCCACATTCCAGAATGTCTCCCCGTGTCGGGTGAAATACAGTGTCTTTGCCATGGATTCCTCCTGTGATACTCGGTTGTGCGGCGCTGCCTCATTCCTGCTCGGAGAGGGAAGGAACATCCCGGCCGCTGCACCACAGGGCGGCCAGGCTCATATCGTCGTGGGTGTGGGAGGACAGCTTGTCCTCCATGGCGCGGAGATAGGCTTGCTGTACTGTCTCCGGCGGGTTGGCAGGGCTGGCCAGCCAGCTGCACAGCACCTCCACCGCCGGGGCGGGAACATGCTCCTCCTGGTCATAGAGGCCGTCGGCGCTGCCGTCGCTGGCCAGCAGGACGCAGCGCTCTCCCTCACAGATGCCCCGCTGCAGGCGCAGATGTTCCGCCGCATCGGGCTGGGAGAGAAAGTAGGTTTCGTAGGAATAGAGGCCGTTTTCCGGGTAGGAGAGGACCCGCACCCCCCGGGCGTCGCTCTCAAAGACAAAGCCGTCCCCGATGTGCCCGCACAGCCAGCGCCCGTCCCGGTGGCGGGCGTAGAACAGCAGGGTGCAGTAGCACTCCTCCATGGGCAGGCCCAGCACCTCCAGGGCCTGCTGGCCGTCATCGGCCAGGCACCGGGCAACGTCGGCGTCTGTGCTGTCATAGAGATCCTCAAAATGCCGGGAGAGGTACTCCGGCAGCCAGTTCACCACCGTCTCGGCGGCGCGCTCGCTGTGGGGGCAGCTGCCGGCGCCGTCGCAGAGGACAACGACGGCCAGGCTGTCGTCCCGGTATCCCCCGGTGCGGTCCTGGCAGGGCAGTCCCGCCGCGGCATGGCTGCGGCCGCACACCACGCCGGCGGCAAATTTCGCTTGCATCACATATACCTCCCAATGGGTTCAGAAGTACAGGCAGGCCTCAGTGCCAGTCGGTGGGGGCGTCCATGCCGCCGTGTTCCACGGTATCCCGGCTGGCCTGGCTGACATTGCGGCTGAGATTGTCGAAAAATTTCGAGACGATCATGTTTTCCAGACGGTCCACCTTGCCGTCGATGCTGAAATCGTTCAGGCTGCGGGTGCCGTCCCCCATGCTCAGGCACATGGTCTTGAGCTTGAAGGTGCGCAGCAGGTGCTGCACCCGGTCGGCGGCCTGGCGCACCACCCGGTCCAGCTCGGAGGAGTCCCCGTCGCTGATGATGATGAGCCAGGGGGTGTAGCAGTTGTTGTTGACGCTGGACAGGCGCTGGCGGTAATCCTCGATCTGATCCAGGGCCAGCTGTACCCCGGCGGCCAGGGAGGTCTCGGAATCCCGGGCCGTAAGAGGGGTGGCGGAAAGCTGTTTCAGGGCGGCCTCGGCGGAGCCGAACTCACAGAGTACCCGGGCCTCGTTGCCGAAGGTCACCAGGCAGATTTCGGCGGCATCCCGGGCCAGGGAGTTGTCGTCCACCTTTTTCAGGAAAGCGGTGACCCCGGAACGGATCTCCTGGATGGCGCCGCTGATCTGCATGGAGATGGAACAGTCGATGCACAGGCAGATGAGAATGCGGACGCTGCGGTTGTTGGCCATCTGGCTGTCCTGAAGAAACAGGTCCCGGGCTGTGGGGGTGTTTTCCATAGCCATAAAAAATCTCTCCTTTCAGTGAGGAAAAAGGGTTATCTCCGGCGGGCACGGATCTGCTGTCGGCACTTGTCGCAGAGGGGACTGCGGCCCCGGCTCCTGTTCTGGTTCTGCTGCCATACAGGCATGAGGAACTGGGTGCCGCAGCGGCCACAGGTGACGGTGGTGCGCTTCCAGCAATCGGAGCAGTAGATATGCTGATCCTTCTTTTCCAGGGAAATCTTCCGCCCCTTGAGTATCTCAAAGGATTTGCCGCAGCTCTCGCAGACCACCTGGACCTGGGTGCGGCAGTCGGAACAGTAGATCTCCCGGACCCCCTTCTGCTTCAGCTCGGCCAGCCGCTTCTTTTCGATGCGGAAGGACTTCCCGCAGCCGTCGCAGGTGACGGTGGTGTAGCGGCAGGTGTCGCACAGGGCCTCGGCCAGGCCGGACTCAATGAGCACGGCGTCCTCCACCGAAGTCTCATACACCTTGCCGCAGGAGGAACAGGTCACCCGGCAGCGGTCGTTTTTGTGATTTTCCAGGGAATTGAGGCAGTTGCGGCAGAAGATGGGCCTGCCCTGGGCTTTCAGCCGCTCCACCTGCTTTTTGTGAAGGTTGAACTCCCGGTGGCAGAAGGGACAGACCAGATCCACGTAGGTGGGGTTTTCGGGGTTGAACTCGTGGTATTTGGCGGGGGACAGCTCGTCGCTGAAGCCCAGCCGCTCCACACAGTAGAGGTAGGAGCTCATCAGGTCGGCCCACTCGGCGGCGGTGGTGGATTTCCAGTCCAGGAAGGTGCGGCCGAAGGCTTCGCACACCTTTTTGGGCAGGTTTTTCCAGATCATCCAGTTGTCGCCGTCGGGCACCTCAAAGTCGCCGCTGTTGCGCTCTACCTCGGCGTAGGCAAAGCGGCGCTGGGCCATGGCCTGGGTGAAGTCCAGGTCGGTCTTGGTGGCAAAGGGGTTCTGCCCCAAAAAGAGGATCTCGAACAGCAGGATGGCAAAGGCGTAGTCGTCCTCGCCCTCGGTGCGCAGAATGGTCTTGAAGTCCAGGGGACCGCGGATGTTCAGCCGCTCCCGGATGCCGGGATGGGTGAATTTTTCAATGCCCACCGGGCAGGGGAAGCCTGCGAACTGGAAGCTGTCGGTATCCACCACAAAGACCCGGCTGCTGTTTTTCAGGTCCACCATGAAGTTGCCGCCGTTCACATCCCCCATGAGGATGTTGTGTTTGTGCAGCTGGGCCATGATGCGGGCCGCCGCCAGGGCGGTGCGGATCAGGTCCTTGCGGGTCCAGTTTGCCATCAGGGCCTGGCGCTGGCTGGGAGAGCCGATCTTCAGCACCGACTTGGCAAAAGGCAGGGCGTTTTGGGGAGCGCGGGGCATGGTGTAGCCGCAGAAATCCCCGGTTTCGGTGTAGAGCATGTGGGTGGGCCAGCAGAGCTCCGCCATGCCGGGATCGTGGGCCAGCATCTCGGTCAGCTTGTCCCGGCGGCCCACCGTCAGGTGTTCCCGGTTGTAGATCTTGGCCACAATGCCCTCGTCGCCGGTGACAAACAGCATACCCTCACCGCCCTCGGCGGGTTCGCCGTCCTCGGTCAGCAGGCCGCCCAGGGTGACGGGGGCGTGATCCTCGGTGTACAGGACCATGCCGCTTTTTCCGTCCCCGGGGAAGGGCAGCAGCGTCTCATCCATCACCCGCAGGAAAGGGTTCCTGGGAAAGGAGGTACCCTTGCGTTTGGGGGCGGGGGCGTTGTGTTTCTCCGGCGTACCGGCATCAGGCGCCGGGGCGGCCGGCTCCTGCGGTGCGGGGGCCGGGGGAAAAGCAGGAGCGGAAACAGGGGTGGAAACAGGAGGAAAAGCAGGGGCGGAAGCCGGAGCTTCAGGGGATGCAGTCCCGGCGTCGGAGAAGGAAACAGGGCCCCGTTCGGGCAGATGGGAGACCGACACGGCGGCAGGAGGCCGGGGTTCGGACTGGGAAATCTCGG
>JAHZHS010000025.1:10628-17668 GCA_019420135.1 Oscillospiraceae bacterium
TCTCCGCCGCGGGCGCGGGGGCGGGAGCCGGGGCAGCCGGGGACGGGGTCACCCGGGGAAAGGCTGCGCCGGCCGGGTCAGAAGCGGAAACGGGAGTGGGCGCGGGCGTGGAAACAGGGGCCGGCGCAGGGGCGGGAGCCGGGGCGGCAGCGGGAGCCGCGGAATCCCGCGACGTTTCCGCGGGAGCTGTCCGGTCTTTCGAAATGGGGGAGGCGTTCTCCTCCATCATCTCTTTGAGCAGACGGTCGGTGCGGACAAAGCTCTCCTTGACCAGCGGCATCACCAGCGGGTCGTCCAGGCTGGGGGCGGCAAAGGGCAGGAAGTGGCGCAGCACCATGCAGTCCACGCCCACCAGCTCGTTGCCCTGCACCCGCACCACCGTCACAAAGGGCAGCCGGGCCCGGTCGATGAGCTTGGGCAGGCTGGTGGCGCCGCTGACAAAAATGCAGTACCGCTCAAAGGGATGGTCCTGCAGGGTGCGCACCAGGGCCTCGTCGTCGGTATACAGCGGGTCCGCCACGCCGGTCAGCTTTACCTTCAGCTGATCCATGGCGAATACGTAGGTGCCTTTGGACTGCTCCAGCGGGGCCATCTCCGTTTCCAGAGCACGGCGCTGCTCCTCATAGGCGGAGCCCATGGGGACCAGAAGCTGGTATTTCTGCCGCAGAGCGTCCAGCCGGTCGATGTCCCGGATCAGGCGCAGCATGGCGGTACGCTCCACACAGAGGGGGCGTCCGGCACTGCGGGCGGCGGGGTACAGCCGGCTGCCCAGAAAGTATTTGCCGCCCGCGCTCTTGAGCAGGCTGGGGGTGAGGATGATCTGATGGGTGCGCACCAGTTCCTGCAGGGTGCGCTGGTCCATGCTGCCCCCCGCATAGCGGCTCAGAAGATCCAGGGAGGGAATGCTGTCCAGCTTCTTTTTGGCCATGCGCAGGCGGATGTCCTCCTCCTGCTGGCGGCGGACGTCCTGCTGCTGCTGAAGGGCCCGGTTCTGCGCGGCCAGGGCTGCGTTTTCGGCGCGCAGCTCCTCCCGCTCCTGTGCTTCCCGGGCGTGTTCCTCCTCCCGGCGCACGGCATCCGACAGATACCGCAGCACATTGTCCAGGGGCGCATCCACAAAGCCGTCGGTGAAGGGAAAGCCCCCCTGGTCCAGCATCTCCCGGACCCGGTCCGGGGTCAGCAGGCCCTGCATCTCCTTGGCGATCTCCTCCACCGAGTAAAAGGCGATGGAAGCCGCCCCGTCATAGATGCGGTGAACCTCGTCGTATTCGGCTTTGGTGGCGTCGCTTTGCAGACAGTCCACCACCTTCATCCAGGGTTCGTAGATCTTTTGCCAGTCCGCCGCCGTCTCGGGCTTGTCGGAGGAGGTGGAGGCGTGGGCAAAATCGTTGCGCAGATGGATGGCGGCGTGAAAGAGCTCCTCCCACTGGAATTTGCGCATGCGGGCAAACTTGGGACAGTGCCTGCGGGCCAGGTCGGCCATGCTGCATCCTGCCTTGTTCTCGGGCAGATAGACAAACAGTTTGAAGCAGGCCTGCATATCCAGCTTGCCCAGCAGATCCCGGCGCAGGTCGGGGGAAAGGGGAGCGGCCAGCACCTTCTCCAGATAGTCGTCAAAGGCGGGGGAGTTGGCGCGGGGCTTTCTCTGGCCGTTGCCGGCGTTGTCGGGCAGGGCTTCCCAGACGCGGCTGCGGTCGATGACCGAGCGCTGCTTTTCCTGCTCCGGCTGGGCGCATCCGGCGCGGAAGATGGCGGCAAACTTGTCCTCGGGAATGATGCTCTGCAAGGTGGCTGCCATAAAGTTCAGCACGGCCTTCTGCAGCGAGGTGGCCTGCTGCATCAGACGGTCGGTGTACAGCGCGGCCCGGCGGCTGTCGTTGGCTTGATCCATATAAAAAAACCTCCTTGTCATGGGGAAAAGGCGGCAAATTCCTTACATCAGGTATTATAGTCCCAAGAATCCGGCCGGTTCAACCTCGGCCGCAACAAAATCTGAAATTTCGCCGCGTGGAGGCTTCCCGGATTGCAAAAAAATGGCGATCCAGTATAATGAAAATAATGTCGTTTCTGCTTTTTACACACACGAGGGTGAACTCTTTCAAAAAGCACCTCCTATATTTCCGACAGGATCGGAAATGGCAGACCGTCTGCCCCAGACGGTCCTCCACAAGAAAGGATGAGAGATATGTTCCAGTATGAGGATTTGGATTTTGAAACTCTTTGCAATTCGGAAGAAATTGACCCCGACAGCCCCGAAGCCCTGTATGCCATGGCACAGTTCTGCCGCACCGGCAAGGGGGTGGAACCCAGCCAGGAAATGTATGAAAAATATCTGCGCAGCGCCGCCCAGGCGGGCAGCGAGGCGGCGGCCCGGGAACTGGAGCAGCTGACGAAGGCTCCTGCGGCGCCCAGGACTACCCAGGCGCCCTCCGGTCTGACCGAGCTGATCCGCAGTGCCGAGAAAGGCCAGCCCGAATCCCTGATTCCGGCGGCGGATGCCTGCACCCGCATGGGGGAGCTGGAGCGGGCGGTGCGCTTTTTGCAGAAAGCGGCGGACCTGATCGACCGCAATCTTTACACCGAGGAGGAATGCCAGCAGATCTGGCTGAAGCTGGCCAGACTGTGGGGCAGCAAGGAACTGAACGACCCCGAAAAATGTCACCGGGCCTACGGCATGGCGGCGGAGCTGCACAATGCCGAGGCGGCGGCCGCCTACGCCGAGCAGTGCCGCAACGGCTACGGCTGCGAGAAGGATGAGGAAAAGGCCCTCCACTATGAGGCCATCAGTGCCGAGCGGGGCGGCCCCATGGAGAAATACGGCTTTGCCCTGCAGCTGATGACCACCGGCAAGCGGATGGACGCCGCTATGCTGATGGAGCAGGCCATGAACACCGCCCAGGATCCCGAGACCAAGCAGGCCTGCCGCCTGCTCATGGCCTATCTGGGCGCCGCGCCCCTGACGCCGGAGACGGCGCAGTGGGCCTGGCAGCACTATGACGGCCAGAAGATCCAGGTAAACCCGGTGGAGGACGGCAAGCGGGAAGACCTGGGCATTCCTCTGCTGGCGCTGGCGGAACCTTACGGCACCATGGAGCATGCCCGGGAGGCGGGCCTGCCCTTTGACGCCCGGCAGGCGGGGCTCATCGGCAAAAATACCGACCCCGCTGTGGGCATCGAGTGGATGGAGTATGCGGCGGATCAGGGGGATACCAGCATTTACAATGCCCTGGGATACCATTACGTCGTGGGCAAAGGGGTGCCCAAGGATCCCCGCCGGGCGTTCTCCTGGTTTGAAAAGGGCGCTGAGGCCGGAGATGCCACAGCGCAGTATAATCTGGGAATTTCCTACCGGGACGGCAACGGTGTGGCCGCCGACCCGGAAAAAATGATCTACTGGTTCCGTCAGGCGGCGGACCAGGGCAATACAGATGCCCAGTACAGTCTGGGCGTCTGCTGCCAGGACGGCGACGGGGTATCCGCCGACCTGGAACAGGCATTCTACTGGTTCAGTCAGGCGGCCGAACAGGGACATAGCAACGCCCAGAGCAACCTGGGCAAATGCTATCAGGACGGCAAGGGCGTGGCAGCCGACCCGCAAAAGGCGGCGGAATGGTTCCGGAAAGCAGCGGAGCAGGGCGTGGCGGAAGCCCAGTACAACCTGGGAAACTGCTATTACAGCGGCGACGGTGTGGAAAAAGATTTTGCCCAGGCGGCGGAATGGTTCCAAAAAGCGGCGGAACAGGGCGTGGCGGAGGCCCAGTATAATCTTGGCGTCTGCTATGCTGATGGGGAAGGCGTGGCCGCTGACCCGCGAAAGGCGGCGGAATGGTACCGGAAAGCGGCGGAGCAGGGCATGGCGGAGGCTCAGTGCGGTCTGGGAAGCTGCTATTACTGCGGCAACGGCGTGGAAAAAGATTTTGTCCAGGCAGCGCAATGGTATCGGAAAGCGGCGGAGCAGGGTGTGGCGAAGGCCCAGCATAATCTGGGCATCTGCTATCGGCAGGGGAAAGGCGTGGTCGTTGACCTGCGAAAGGCGGCGGAATGGTTCCAGAAAGCGGCGGACCAGGGCATGCCGGAGGCCCAGTATAATCTGGGAATCTGCTACCGGGACGGCAAAGGCGTTCCCGCCGACACCGACAAGGCGCTGTACTGGCTGGGAAAAGCCGCGGATCAGGGGGACGAGGACGCCCGCAATGCCATAGAGGAAATGCACCGCCTGTCGGCGTCGGCTTCCGCAGGGAAAAAAGCGCCCAAGTCCGGCGCCGCCTCCCGTGCAGGGGAGGCCGGGAACAAGTGGAAGGTGCCCCTGCCGCTGCTGATTGTGGTGATCGCCGCGGTGATCTGGATGGTCAGCGGCTTTGCGGAGGTGCTGTTCCCCGCCAAAAACGATGCCCCCGTCAATACGTCCGCCGCTGCGAGCACGGCGGGCACGGCAGGCACAGGGACCAGCCAGGCATCCGATCCCAATGTCATCGACCCCTTTGACCCCTCCTTCTTCAATACCCCCGACGGCGTGGAGCTGAAATTCAGCGGCATCTCCCCCGACGGGACCCTCATCATCAGCAACAATCTGCCGTCGGACAACCCGGCCTCCCAGATCATCTATGAGGCCGACACTTATGAGGAGATCGCCGACCAGCAGAACATCACCATCACCGCCACCCTGGACAGTGACGTCTACCGGCTGAAAACCAAGACCCTTGTCATCAAGGCGGAGGTGAACAACCACTACATTACCTCCCTGGATGAGCTCAACGCCGACTCCTGGGCCAAGATCAAGACGGCCCTGGATGAGGTGGTCCTTGCCAAGATCGGCACCCCGGACGAAAGCGGCATCTTTGTCCCCAATGGTAACCGGGTCATTGAGACGGAGGACTATCATTCCCTGAGATATTCCCAGATGTACGGCCTGAGCTATACAAGCTGTGTCCTTCTCCATGCCAAGAATCCTGAAGATCTGGGATGGAAAGAACCGGAAAGCCGGCTGATGATCGAGTATACCATCGGCTATGATCTGGTGCCCTATCACGGCGATTCTGTCACCGAGACCGTCCCCGCCGCCACCGGCTGCATTTATGTGGATAACCTGATCGTGGACGGCGACGGCAACGCGGAGGTGGATTCCTCTCAGTTCTCGATTGCCCAACAGGTGTATTCCCAGCAGGTGGATTTTGAGAACGACTGGATCGCTCCCTACATGACCACCTATTCCATGAGCACGGTGGACGCCTCCCAGGTGCTGCCCCAGTAATCCCCACCCCGGGAAAAACACCGTACTATCCAACGGCTCCAACCCTTTGCAGACTCTGCAAAGGGTTGGGGCTGATTTTTTTGCGCTTTTTTGCCTTTTCCGGTGAACTGGTCCCTTTTTCCGGCCGTATCCATTCTGTGGGGGCGGAAAACCCCGGAACCCGGTCGGCCCTGCGGAGAAAACCAAAAAGTTTTCCCCGCAGAAGGTGAATCGCCCCGGAATCCCGCCCCTATCAAATCAACAGAGAGGCAAACACCTCCCCACCGCACCGGGAACGAGGATGCGGGGCCAACCTGGCAGCCAAGTGCCAAGGGCCGGCGGGACACCAGACCGCATCAGGGGATACCCCGGTGAGCCGCACCCGTCCAGCGGCCCGCTTCCAGCTCCGCCCCGGCGGAGGGATCGCTCCGGCGGTCCGGAAAACGGTTCGACAACAGTTTACATAGAGAAAAAGGTTTGAGGAGGAAAGTATCATGTTTGAGAAGCATTCGTATCATCCCAATTCGGACAACAAGACCGGCAAAAACTGCCAGAAAGAGGGAAAAATCATGAATCGGAAATCCATTGCAGCCATCGTGGCCGCCGCTCTGCTGGGAGTCGGCGCCGTCTCCTATATCGCCCTGCGCCCCCAGGTGGGGCCGGAGGCGGCGCTTCCCGTCGCCGTCCAGCCCGCCGAGGAGGACAGCACCGCCCCGGAATCCACCACCTCTCCCGCCGTCAATCAGGAGGAGCCCGATACCGTCCAGGAGGAAACCGGGCCGGAGATCACCGAAACCACCCCGGACAGCACCTCCGACACGGTGTCCGCGGAAAAGCAGACCGCAACCCAAGCCCCGGCAGCAGCTCCGGCGGAACCCGCCGCCCAGACCGTGACGCCCGATGCGGAGCCCGCCGCGGCGGACACCACCGGGACCGACAGCGGCAATCAGGGCAGCGGCGCCGTCCAGGTGGGGGATCAGCAGCAGGCAAATCCCCAGCCCACCGCCCAGCCCGGCGGCAATGACAGCCAGCAGGGCGGCCAGGAGGAAGGCCAGCAGAGCGGACAGCCGGGCGACGGACAGGATACCCCGTCCCAGCCTTCCGCCCAGACCCCGGTTCAGGGAGCGGATATCCTGGCGCTGACCAACCAGGCCCGTCAGGAGAACGGCCTCGCCGCCCTGAGCGCCGCATCGGAGCAGACCGCTGCCGATACCCGCGCCAGGGAACTGGCCCAGGTTTTCTCCCATACCCGCCCCGACGGCAGCAGCTGCTTCACGGCGGTGACCGGCTCCTACACCTATGAGGGAGAGAACATTGCCTACATCCAGGGCGAGGCTTCGGCCCAGCGGTTCCTGGAGCTGTGGATGGGTTCGGAGGGACACCGGGCCAACATCCTGAGCAGCAATTATGTGTCCATGGCGGTGGGCGTCTTTTATGATTCTGCCACCAACACCACCTACGCAGTGCAGATGTTCTTCGGTGAGCCGCTGACCCCGGCGCAGCCCACCTACACCTACGTGGATACGGTGGTCGCTCCCACCTGCACCGAGCAGGGCTACACCCTGCACACCTGCCAGGAGGACGACAGCAAGTCCTACAAGGACAATTACACCGATGCCCTGGGCCATGACTGGGACGAGGGCACGGAGACCCAGGCGGCCACCTGCACCGTGGACGGCGTGAAAACCTTCACCTGCTCCCGCTGCAGCGAGACCCGGACCGAGGCCATCCCCGCCACCGGCCACCAGACCGAGGTCCAGGGCGCCCGGGAAGCCACCTGCACCCAGGACGGCTACACCGGCGACACGGT
>JAHZHS010000250.1 GCA_019420135.1 Oscillospiraceae bacterium
AGCTGACTGCCCGGGGAGTCTATGACCCCAAGGCGGAAAAACGTTTTGCTCCTGCCATCTGCAACCGCCTGGACCGCGGCACCGAGGGGCTTGTTCTGGCCGCCAAATCGCAGGCAGCCCTGCGCGACATGAACGAGATCATCCGGGAGAACTGGATGAAAAAAGAGTACCTGACCATTACGGTAGGCGCACCGCCCCAGGGGCGTCACATTGCCTGGCTGCAGCACAGCGAGAAAAACAACAAGGTCCGCATCCACGCCCGGGAAAGCGAGGGCTACAAGCAGATCATCACCGATGTGACGGTGATCCGCCAGTCCGGACCTTTTGCCCTGTGCCGAATCGGACTGATCACCGGCCGCACCCATCAGATCCGCGCTCATCTTGCCTACCTTGGTCATCCGGTGTTGGGAGACATCAAATACGGCAACCGCAAAATGAATGAGCGCACCGGCCTGCGCACCCAGGCACTGTGCGCCCAACGGCTGACCTTCGGACAGATTCCGGAAGAGAACACGCTTCACTACCTGTCCGGACGGGTGATCAAACTGGACAAGCCTGGCATCCTGGAGCAGTTTGAGAAACTGTGCGCAGGTGCCCCGGCCAAGGGAAAAAAGGAGGATTGATTTTTTCCTTCCGCCGCCTTCGCCCTTTCTGCTCCCATCTCTCCATATATCGTACCGGAGCAGACCGATAGCCCATACACAAAAAGGCACCGTCAGGACTGACGGTGCCTTTATTGGTTTTACTTTCCGGATCAAGCAATGAGGAAGCGGTAAATCACCGCAACTGCAATGATCAGCGCACAGATGACGGCGGTGATGGGCGGCGCCCAGCGGATGATCCGCTCCGCCATGACATCGTCAGCACTCTCCTCGCTGTCGTCGGCATAACGGCCACGGCGGCGGGGACGGTCGTACTCGTCCTCCTCTTCCTCGTCGTAATCACCGTCATAGTCCAGCTCGCCCGAGGCTTCCTCGGCATCAAACATCCGGGTGCCGTCCTCATCCTCGTCGTCCTCTTCCTCGTCCATCAAAATGCCTTTATTGGCATAGCGGCGGACGCGATCCAGCTCGGGATTGCTCTCCTCCCGCGGCGGCGCAAATTGGGCCGTAGGCTCCTCGGCAATAGCAGCCTGGGCGGCTGCCGCTGTGGCGGCTGCTGCATCCTGCTGCGGATCAGAATTTGCCACTGCATTGATCTCCCGCTGCTGCTGTTCGGCAGCCTGACGGGCTTCCTCCAGCACATGCGTCAGAGCCGCCTTAATGTAGGCGCGGTCGCCACCGCACTCGCTGCAAACCTGCGTGTTTTCCTCATTGGGATGGAACGCACCGCAGGCACAGAACCAGCCTTGCTCGATATCCTGTGGCACACAGATCAGGGCATCGTTTCCGGTGCGCTGCTGCAGTGTCTTGGCGATGGACGCCGGCAGAACCCGCGGCGTCTGCAGACGGACACGCTTATACCCCCGCAGATCCACGCCACGGCCATTGAGGAAAGCACGATCCTGCTCGATCTCCACGCTGGACACCGGAGTGTCGCTGACATAGACGGCATCGTCGCTGCCGAACATATCCCCCGGCTGGGCATCCAGCTGTTCATAGTAGAAATCGTCTTCACACAGGACCTGTCCCGCTGCATCTTTGCACTTGAAATGGATCACAAGCCCCGTCAGCGGTTCGGTTCCCACATTCTTGAAGGTCAGGCAGACGGCGATCTCGCCGGTCGTATCCCCTTTCAGCAGTTCCACGCGAACGAACTGCACCGGACTGCCCGCCGTATAATAGTTGGCACGGGATTGGGCCATCAAAGAGAAATTCTGATCCATGCTTCACTCACCTTGCTTAATTGTTGCTGTCCCTTGCAGCGGCAATCAGGGTCGCGCCGCGTCATCCTTCTTTTATTCTTGCTGTGCGGGGGAATCCTCGGCAGGAACATTCCCGGCCGGCGTTTCCCCGCCAGGAACCTCCGTCTGGGAAGTTTCCTTTGCCGCTTCTTTCCCTTCTGCGGTCTCCGTCTTTGCCTCCGGCTCATCCTCGGGCACATAGGAACCTTCCATCAGAGCGCGGAAATCTTCGCCGGAGATTTTTTCCTTCTGCATCAGGACCTGCGCCACCGCATGCAGCTTATCCATATGATCGGACAGGATGCGGCGGGCGGTCTCATAAGACTCATCCATGATGTCGCGGATCTCATTGTCGATCTCGGATTCAATGTTTTCCGAATATCCCTTGCCCTGGGCA
>JAHZHS010000251.1:0-310 GCA_019420135.1 Oscillospiraceae bacterium
CCTCAAGGTCATGCTGGACGGCGTCTTCAACCATGTGGGCCGTGGATTCTGGGCCTTTGAGGATGTGCGCCAGAACCGCCATGCCAGCCGGTACAAGGACTGGTTCCATATCTCTTTTGACGGCAATACCAATTATGGGGACGGCTTCTGGTACGAGGCGTGGGAAGGCTGCAACGAGCTGGTCAAGCTCAATCTCCAGAATCCCGAAGTCCGCCAGTATATCTTTGACGCTGTCCGCGCCTGGGTGCGGGACTATGACATCGACGGCCTCCGCCTGGACGTGGCCTACTGCCTGGATCTGGGATTTTTG
>JAHZHS010000251.1:320-1764 GCA_019420135.1 Oscillospiraceae bacterium
GGGCGAGACCCTCCACGGCGACTACAACCGCTGGATGAATGACCATGCCTGCCATTCAGTCACCAACTATGAGTGCTACAAGGGGCTGTATTCCAGCTTCAACTCGGCCAATATGCATGAGATTTCCTACAGCCTCAACCGCCAGTTTGGCTCAGAGCAGTGGTGCCTGTACACCGGCAAGCACCTGCTCAACTTCGTGGACAACCATGATGTCAGCCGCATTGCCACCATCCTCACCGATAAAAACTGTCTCAAGCCCATCTATGGTCTGCTGTTTGGCATGCCGGGCACGCCGGCGGTCTACTACGGCAGCGAGTGGGGCGTGGAGGGCGACAAGAAAAACGGCGACCCCTCCCTGCGCCCCGAGATTGTCAAGCCGGAGGAAAACGAGCTGACCCAGTGGATCACTGCCCTGGCCGGGGCGCGCACGGCCAGCCCGGCCCTGTGCAATGGCAGCTACCGCAATGTCATGGTACAGCCCAAACAGCTGATTTTTGAGCGCCGCTGCGGGGATGACCGGGTTCTGGTGGCCATCAATGCCGATGACAAGACTTACCATGCCGACTTCAACGCGGAGGCGGGCCGTGCCGTGGATCTCATCACCGGCGATGTGCACGACTTCGGCGGCGGCAGTGATCTGCCTCCGTACTCCTGCATGTTCTGGAAGACGGAATGACCCGGACGGCTGCTCTTCCGTCGGGACGGCAAACAGGCTCAGAGAGTAAGGCGTATTCCCGGGAAAAAGGCCGCCGTACAATGTAACGATAGAAAAAAGCCCCCGTTGGGCAGAATAGGAATGGGATTCCTTCTTCGACAGCATCCTGACTTCTGCTGTCTCCGGAAGAAAATCCCATGCCGCTGCCCCGGGGGCTTTTTGATTTGTTGATAGGACCTGTGACGTGCTTATTTGGCGGCACGGCGGGATTTTTTGCGCACACTGTATCCGAATTTGCCCAGCCGGCGGCCGAGCGCCAGATAATCTCCATGGGAGTAGACGATCAGTTTGGCGCGGTTAAGACAGAGACGGCCGTTTTCGTCCAGCAGGCTTTCATCCACGTCCACGGCCACTACTTCGGCCAGAAACAGATCATGGCTGCCCAGAGGAATACGCTGGGTGACCTTGCATTCCAGATTGACGGGGCTCTGTTCCAGCAGTACCGTGCCGAGCTTGGCGGCAGGCAGGGCAGAGAGCTTCATGGCGCTGAATTTGTCCACCTCCCGGCCGCTCTTGACGCCGCACCAGTCCACGGCCCGGGTCAGGCTTTCGGTGGGCAGATTGATGACAAACTCGCCGCTGTCGCAGATCAGACCGTGGCTGTACCGTTCCGGCCGCACGCTGATGCTCACCATGGGCGGCTGGGTGCAGATGGTTCCGCACCAACCCACCGTGATAAGGTTGGGATGGTCCGCAGGGCCGCAGCTGACCAGTACCGGCGGTTCGGGG
>JAHZHS010000251.1:1909-2238 GCA_019420135.1 Oscillospiraceae bacterium
CAGCTGGACGCCGGATACAAAGCAGATGATGCTTGTTGTGCTGGCCCAGCCGGAAACCGTATGCCCCAGAACAGCCTGGATGACGGCCCAGATGACCCCGATAAAACTGATGAGTGCCACAATCACGCCGAACCCTGTGATGAGCCGGATGGGCTTGACCGAAAGGCTGGTGATGCCGTCGAAGGCGAGAGCCAGCATTTTGGACAGGGGATAGTGACTTTCCCCGGCCAGACGCTCGTGGCGTTCATAGGCCACGCTGGTGCTCTTGAATCCCACCAGCGGTACCATGCCCCGCAAAAAGAGATTAACCTCTTTGAAGTTGGCAAACT
>JAHZHS010000252.1 GCA_019420135.1 Oscillospiraceae bacterium
GCGGGACCAAGTATTCCATCCGCCGGAACCAGGGGGAGCCGGAGGAGGCCGACCGGGCCTTCTCCTCCGGGGTGCTCCTGGCCCTGGGGTTTGCGGTGATCTTTTTCGGGGCGGGTCTTCTGCAGCCCGGCCCTCTGGCCCGGCTGCTGGGCGCCGAGGGTGCCGTCTTCGGGATGACAAAGACCTATCTGCAGGTCATTCTGCTGTTTGCCCCCATGTTTCTGTTCAACAACCTCTTCCTCTGCTTTGTCCGCAACGACGGCGCCCCCCAGCTGGCCATGGCCGCCATGGTGCTGGGCAGTCTGTCCAACGTGGTGCTGGACTATGTCTTCATCTTTCCCCTGGGGCTGGGCATCTTCGGCGCGGCACTGGCCACCGGCGTGGCTCCCGTCATCAGCATGGGGATCCTCTCCTCCTACCGTCTGCAAAGGCGCAACCGCTTCCATCTGCGGCTGTCCCGGCCGCGGCCGCGGCTGCTGGGGAGCATCTGCTCGGCAGGAGTGCCCTCCCTCATCACCGAGCTCTCCTCCGGCGTGGTCATCATCGCCTTCAATGCCATCCTCCTCGCCATCTGCGGCAGCGTGGGCGTGGCGGCCTACGGTGTCATCGCCAACCTGTCCCTGGTGGTCATTGCCATCTTCACCGGCATCTCCCAGGGCATCCAGCCCCTTCTCAGCCGCCACTACGGTTCCGGCCACCGCCGGGAACTGGGGGCCATCCTGCGCTATGCCCTGGTCACCGCCGTGGTCATCGCTGCCGCTGTCTATGCCGTGACCTTTTTCTGGGCGGGGCCGGTGGCTGCCGTCTTCAACAGCGAGGGCAACGCCCAGCTCCAGCAGATCGCCGAGGTGGGCCTGCGCCTGTATTTCATCGGCTGTCCCTTTGCGGGAGTCAACATCATTCTGTCGGTATACTTTTCCTCCATCGAACATCCCCTGCCCGGGCAGATCATCGCCCTGCTGCGGGGCTTCGGGGTGATTCTGCCCATGGCCTTTGCTCTGGCGGCGGCTTTCGGGCTTGTGGGTGTCTGGTGCGCCTTCCCCGTCACCGAGGCCATCGTCACGGTGGCGGCTGTCATTCTCTCCCGCAGAGCCCGGCATCTGCCCCCGACCCTGCACGAACCCCTTTCCTGAACAAAGCAACACCCCGGAACAGGCTGCACAGCGCAGTCCCTTCCGGGGTGTATTGGTTTGATTCAGTTCCAGCCCCGGGCTGCAGGGTCCAGGGTACCGCAGGCGGTGTAGAGCAAGGCATTGCAGATGGCCGCCGCCACGCCGCTGCCGCCCTTGCGGCCCATGGCCAGAATGGCGGGTACCCCCGCCCTGCGGCAGACCTCCAGGGCGTGCTCCTTGCTTTCCACCACGTTGACAAAGCCCACCGGCGCCCCGATGACCAGGGCGGGGCGGTACCCCTGCTCAATCCACCGGGCAGCCCGCAGAAGGCCCGTGGGCGCATTGCCGAAGGCCAGCACCGCGCCGGGGTACTGCGCCGCCACCTTGTCCATCGCCGCCACGGCCCGGGTGGTGCCCTTCTCCCGGGCGGAGGCCGCCACCTCCGCGTCCGCCATGAAGCAGAGTGTCTCTCCCCCCAGTTTTTGCAGGCAGGGACGGCTGACCCCCGCCTTTGCCATGTTGGTGTCGGTGACAATGGGCGCTCCCGCCAGCAGGGCGTCGATGCCCTTTTGCACCGCATCGGGGGTAAAGACCAGATTGCGGGCGTAGTCAAAATCCGCTGTGGCGTGCACCACCCGGCATACGACGGCCTGGTGCTCGGGGGGCGGGGTCAGTCCCTGGGCCGCCAGCTCCTCCAGAATAATTCCCATGCTGGTGCGCTCGATGTCACCGGGGGTTTTGTGCTGTACCATCAGTATTCCACACCCTTTCTGGCCGGGATGCCCCTCTGGTAGGGGTGACGCTCACAGCGCATCTCGGTGATATAGTCGGCGGCTTCCATCAGCCAGGGGGCCGGGTCCCGCCCGGTCAGGACCACTTCCCGGTTCCCGGGGCGGTCCAGCACAGCACGGCGGAGAAGGGCCTCCTCCACCATGCCCAGCCGCAGGGCGGCACAGGCCTCGTCCAGCACCAGCAGGTCACAATCCGTTTCCAGCGCCGGGGCCAGCTGGGCATTCTGCAGGGCGCGGACCTCCGCCTTTTCGGCCTCGTTCATCTGAAAGACGAATTTCGTCCCCGGGCGTCCGGTGTAGACCGTCGCCCCCAG
>JAHZHS010000253.1 GCA_019420135.1 Oscillospiraceae bacterium
AAATCCCTGCTGCTCCGCCAGTATGGCGCCCTGCCGCATTTTGCGGCAGGGCGCTCTTTTTGTATTTGTCCGGTACGGCATAGCCCTGTGCGGGCAGAAGGCCTCTCCCCCGCCGTGCCGGATCTGCTGCGGCCGTGTTTTTTCTTTTTCCTATGGCTGTATCGTCAAAAGGAGCCGGGCATTTGCCCGGCTCCTTTTTGCCTTATGGTTCAGTTTTCCCGCTCGCAAAAGACCACATACCGCTGGGCATTGCTGCCCAGGGGATGGCAGGTCACCAGCGTCAGCAGGTCCCGGTCGGGCTGGATGAGCAGCTGGTCGATGCCGGTGGGCTCGATGATGCGGGTTTCGCACACGGTGTAGGTCAGGGTTTCCCGGAAGTTTTCCACCTCCACTTTGTCCCCGATCTCCAGCTGTTCCACCTCCCGCAGCATGGGGGCCTTGTAGTAGCCCCGGTGGGCGGCCAGCACACAGTTGGTGTTGTTGCCCCCGATGGGATAGGAGGTCGGGGTCAGGTGCGCGGCGCCCAGTTCCAGGTTTTCCTTGCTGGCGCCCAGCAGGATGGGCAGTTCCAGGTCGATGGCCGGAATGCGCAGGAATCCGATGATGTTGTCTTTCAGGCCGTACTCTTCCAGGGAGACCGCCGTCTGCTCGTAGGCAAAGGGGTCGGTGAGGGCAGCCTGGTGGGTATCAAAAAGTTCCTGATTGCGGCGCTGGAGTTCGGCATACAGCCGGTCCAGGGGGGATTCTTCCTCAGGTTCCACCACCGTCTCCTCAAAGGACTGGTGAAGAGTGGTCACCTCCCCGCGGTACTGCCAGGCCGTCCAGCGGGGATACAGCATCACGCCCGCACCCGCGGCCATGAGGGCCAGGGCCAGGACCAGGGGCCAGGGAAATTTTTGCTTTGCAGGTTTATCCATGGTGTTTGGCCCTCCTTTGCCGGAGTTCGGCCTCCGGGCGCAGAAGCTGCCGGATGCGCCGAACCGCCCAGCCCACCAGAAGCAGTTCCAGCAGGATCAGCAGGCCCACACCCGCCCCAATGAAGAAGTAGCGGGTATTGGTGCGGCCGCCCAGCACCGAAACGGTGGGAGAGGAGGCCGCAGTCTCTTCCTCGCCGGGGGTGTAGGGCACGCGGGTACCCCGCACCAGCAGGCGGTGGGTGTTGATGCCGTAGGGGGTGCAGGTCACCAGCGTAATGTAGTCCTGGCCCGGTTCAGCCCGGAGGTTTTCCAGTTCGTCGGGCTCGACGGTGGTGATCTGGTCCACCTGGTAGGCGAGGGTACGGTCCAGCACGTGGATGTAGAAGGTATCCCCCACCACCAGTTCATCCAGACGGGTGAAGAGCTCGGCATTGGGCAGGCCCCGGTGGCCGGTGAGCACCGCGTGGCGGTACTCGCCGCCGATGGGCAGGGAGGTGGATTCAATATGGCCCACCCCTTTCTGGAGGACTTCCTCGTCGCTGCCGTGGTAGATGGGCAGGTCCACCCCGATTTTGGGGATGGTGAGACGGCCCATGATGCCGTCGGTATTGAGCACTTCCAGATAGTTGTCCGGCAGAGCATACCCGCTACCCGGCACAAAGGGATCGTGGACGGGGTCACCGGCCAGATTCTCGTTGTATTCCTCGGCCAGGGCCCACTGTTCGTCCAGGGAGGCCTGGTCCTCGGCGGCGACGGTCTGTTCATAGGTCTGGACCACCTGGGCCTGGTTCTTGTCTGCCAGCCAGCTGCTGATGGCCGGATAGCAGAAGACGGCGGCCCCGCCAAGGAAGAGCAGAAGGGCAGCAGCGATGGGAGCGATGGGGCGGGATTGCATGAATGTTTCCTTTCATGGCAAAGAGCCGGGGCGCAAACGGCCCCGGCTGATGCCATTGTGTGAGGGTTAGAAAAGGGTGATGTCCGGCATTACTTGTCGGAGCGGCGGCGCAGGAAGGTCACCAGCACAGCCAGGCCCACGCCCATGAGGGCGATGCCCGCAGCGGTGAACAGGACAGTGCCCGTACCGCCGGGTGTGGGCAGGGAGAAGCCGTGATGGTTCAGAACTTCCAGAGAGACGTAACCGGAGTCGTTTTCACTTTCGATATCAGCATCTTCTTCGCCCTTCTCATGCTTCTCGGTTTTGCCGTTGGGGTCCCTGTTTCCGTCAACGTTCATACCATCATCCTCAATTTTGATCTCGATGCTGTTGGAGGGCAGAACGTAGCTA
>JAHZHS010000254.1 GCA_019420135.1 Oscillospiraceae bacterium
CCCGGCCCATGACCTTGATCTCCTTGATGCCGTGGAAGGTCTGGAGCAGCCATTTCTCTTTCTCCGCGTAGAGGGTGCGGAAGCGTTCCCCGCAGATGGCCAGCCGGCGGCGGTAAAAGCGGGTAAAGACCAGGACAAAGGCACCCATGATGATCATCAGGGACACCATGGTCCGCGGCGACTGGACTGTCAGATAGACAATGAGGGTCAGGGCGGTGAGGCTCTCGCACAGAATGTTGAGCAGTGCCAGGATCAGGGCGAAACACAGGTCGATGTCGGCGGAAAGGCTGCGCAGCAGATCGGTCACATTGTGGTCGATGAGGTTGAGATAGTCCTGCTGCATGTAGATTTTCATCATCCGGTTGGAGATGCAGGCCTTGTTGCGGTAGGTAAAGGCAAACTGCAGATTGTACATGAACAGCAGATACAGGTCCTTGAAGATGTACAGAGCGATCAGAAGCACGCAGTATTTGATGATGAAGTCCCGGACATCGGCGGCCGCCAGAATCTGTCCCAACAGGGCATAGTAACCGCTCTGGAGAATGTCGGCATCCATAATGACGTTGACCAGGGGCAGTATGGCGGAAACGCCCAGCAACTCCAGAAAACTGCCCAGGATGAAGGTGATGAGCAGAAACAGCAGCTGCCATTTTTGTCTGGAGTCCAGGATGTAGTTGAGTTTTTTCAGCATAGGTGCCGCCCTTCACGATCGTTGTTTCAGAAGCCGGAGCAACTCCCTCTCCGGCAGGAATTCGGCGCGGACAGAGTGTCCGTCCGGTATAAAAAGATACAGAACCCGGTGTCTTTTCTGCAAGGGGACACGTTGTCGGGAAATGACGAAAAAACGGCCGGATATGTGTTTACAAATGTAATATCATACCAAATTATTATAACATAGGAAATTCTATTTGGCGATAGTGAAAGCTTGAGATTTCTGTGGAAATGCCGGACGGCAGGAGAGCGGGGGATGCTGTACAACCGGCCGCCCCATGGAGTATAATACAAAAATACGACACAACAGGGAAGGAACAAGGACTATGAAAAGGCTGGTCATCGGCATATTGGCCCACGTGGACTCGGGCAAGACGACGCTGAGCGAGGCGATGCTCTACCACGCGGGAGCGCTGCGCAAGCTGGGCCGGGTGGATCACCGGGACGCCTTTCTGGACACCGACGCACTGGAGCGGGCCCGGGGCATTACCATTTTTGCCAAGCAGGCGGTGCTGCGCCTGCCCGATACCGAGATCACCCTGCTGGACACCCCCGGCCACGTGGACTTTTCCGCCGAGGCCGAGCGGGCCCTGCAGGTCATGGACTATGCCATCCTGGTCATCAGCGGCACCGACGGCATCCAGAGCCATACCGAGACCCTGTGGCGGCTTCTGGAGCGCTACCGGGTGCCGGTGTTCGTCTTTGTGAACAAGATGGATCTGGCGGGGGCCGACCGGGCCCTGCGCCTGGCGGAGCTGCGCCGCCGCTTCGGGGACGGCTGCGTCGATCTCACCGCCCCCGACAGCGCCGACGATCTGGCTCTGTGCAGCGAGGAGCTGCTGGAGACCGTCACCGCGGGCAAAACGCCCACCAAGGATCAGCTGGCCGGGGCCATTGCCCGGCGGGAGGTGTTTCCCTGCTTTTTCGGGGCAGCCCTGCGCCTGGACGGGGTGGATGCCCTCACCGACGCCCTGGACACCCTCACCCGCCAGCCGGAGGCACCGGCGGAATTCGGCGCCCGCATCTTCAAGATCACCCGGGACGATACCGGCACCCGCCTGACCTGGCTGAAAGTGACGGGCGGGGAACTGAACGTCAAGGCGGAGCTCTCCTCCCGCCCCGACGCCCGCGTTTCCTGGCAGGGCAAGGCCGATCAGCTGCGGCTCTACTCGGGGGCAAAATTCCAGCCCATCGGCAAGGCGTTGCCGGGAGCGGTCTGCGCCGTGACAGGCCTGACCGACACCTACCCCGGGGAGGGGCTGGGCTTTGAGCCGGACGCCGCCGCCCCGGCCCTGGAACCGGTGCTGCGCTACCGGGTGCAGCTGCCGGAACACTGCGACGTCCACACCGCCCTGCGCCAGCTGCGGGAGCTGGAGCAGGAGGACCCCCTGCTCCATGTGGTGTGGGACGAGCGGCTGGGTGAGGTGCACCTTCAGCTCATGGGCGAGGTGCAGATGGAAATTCTGCAAAGCCTGC
>JAHZHS010000255.1 GCA_019420135.1 Oscillospiraceae bacterium
CCACATGGGCATCCCGGGCGCCGATGCCGCAGGTATCCTCCAGGATATCCAGGCCGTACTTGCCCTGGTAGGCGATATTATGGATGGTGAACACCGTCTTGATGCGGTTGAACTTGTCCAGATGGCGGTAGTACAGGTTCAGGTAAACAGGAGTCAGTGCGGTCTGCCAGTCATTGCAGTTGATGATGTCCGGCTCAAAGTCGGTGTAGAACAGCATCTCCAGAATAGCGCGGGCAAAGAAGGCAAAGCGCTCACCGTCATCGTAGAAGCCGTAGAGGCCGCTGCGCTTGAAATAGTACTCGTTGTCAATGAAGTAGAAGGTCACGCCGTCGTTCTCGGCCTTGAACAGACCACAGTACTGGCTGCGCCAGCCTACCGGCACGCTGAAATTGGTGACATAGGTCAGCCGGTCACGGAATTTCAGGTCACCGTACAGCGGCATAACAACACGGCAGTCAATGCCGTCCTTGACCAGAGCCTTGGGCAATGCACCCGCAACGTCGGCCAGGCCGCCGGATTTTGCAAAGGGAGCCGCCTCGCTGGCAG
Source organism: Oscillospiraceae bacterium (assembly GCA_019420135.1). Classification (GTDB taxonomy): domain Bacteria; phylum Bacillota; class Clostridia; order Oscillospirales; family Ruminococcaceae; genus Gemmiger. Next base: position 547 of record JAHZHS010000255.1, read on the forward strand.
CGTAAAGGATTCTCATTTTGTCCTCCTTGGTCGTGGCCCGTGAACTCTGCCGCCGGGCAGAGCGTCCGGGCCGGTATCTGACGGCGCACCCGCAAACAGGATGTGCACCAAAAACAAAAGAAGGGGCGGGAGCCGGGAAACCGGGACAGAAAAGCGCATCGGGACCCGCGGCAGCGGACACCGGGTGCGGCAGGACTGCTGCCTGCCAGCGGCGGCGCAGCCGGGCAACCGCACCCAAGCGCCTGTGCGCACGGGCGATGCTGGCCCGGGGACGGGCCGTGCTCTTCCGTCATCGGCCCCTCTCCCGCCCTCTCAAAGGCCGGACTGCCGGGGAGATTTGGCCGCCCGGCCCATTGAGGCTTGGATTACACGGTGTGATTCTTGGCGACAAACACCGGGAAGGATTCGGTACCACTGAGTTTCTTGTCCGCGGTGATATGGACGTTCTTGTCAGTGACAACATACTCCACCGAGGAGCCTGCCTCCACGACGGTGTCCTGCATCAAGACGCAGTTTTTGACAACGGCGCCCTTCTCGACCTGGCAGCCGCGGAACAGAACGCTGTTTTCCACAGTACCTTCGATCACACAGCCGTCGGCCAGCAGAGAGTTCTTGACCTTGCTGCCGGTGAGATAGCGGGAGGGGTTGTCGTCGCGAATCTTGGTGTAGATGGGATTGGCCGGGTCAAACAGCGCATCGACGTTATCGCCTTCCAACAGGCGCATGTTCTCGTCGAAGTAACTCTTCATATCCGAGATGCGGGCGGCGTATCCGGTGTACTCGTAGGCATGGACATTGAGCAGGCTCAGGTTGCGGGCCAGGATGTCGCGCTCAAAGTAAACGAGGCCGCGGACGGAAGCATCGCGGATCAGCTGGATCAGGCTCTCCCGCTCGATGATGTAGATGTTCATGGCGAGATTCTGCACGCCGGGACGGTAATCGTTGGAGAGGAGCTCGGTGACACGGCCATCCTTGATCTGGACGGTGTAGTTATCGTTGCGAGCACCCTCGGGGATCTCGGAGCGGTTATAGACCATGGTGACATCGGCGCCGCTCTTGACATGCTCCTCGATCAGCTTGTTGAAGTCGAAGTTCATGGCAATGCAGGCATCGGACAGGATAACATACTTTTCCTTCTGGGCGCTGATCCAGGACAGAATGCTGGCCATGGCATCCACACGTCCGGAATACATCTTGACGCTGCGCTCTGCAAAGGGCGGGACAATGTTCAGACCGCCGCGCTTGCGGGTCAGGTCCCATTCACGGCCTGCGCCCAGGTGATCCATCAGGGAGTGGTAGTTCTTCCGCACGATGACCGACACATTATCGATGCCGGAGTTTGCCATGTTGGACAGAACAAAGTCGATCATGCGGTAACGTCCGCCGAACGGGATGGAGGCCATCGTGCGCTCCGCCACCAGTTCCGGGACAAGGTTATCATACGTATTGGCAAAAATGACGCCCAGGGCGCTTGCGTTGCTGCTTACCATTGCTCCTCACCATCCTTTACATCATTGGAGACCATCGCTTTGGGGCCGACGGTAGCGCCCTTGCCGATGCGCACGCCGGAACCGACGGTGGCAACGTCGCCGGGGTTGGCGATGTCGCAGCC
>JAHZHS010000256.1 GCA_019420135.1 Oscillospiraceae bacterium
AAACCGTAGTTCAGCACCGAGTCCAGCAGATCGTACCGCAGCGAGTCCCGGGGGTTCCCCCACACCTCCCCGATAAGCACACAATCGGGGTCAGCGGCCTTCACCGCCCGGCGAAAGACCCGCCAGAACTCCTTGGATATCTCATTGGCCACATCCAGCCGCCAGCCGTCTACCCTGAATTCTTCCACCCAGTAGCGGCCCACCTCTGCAAAATATGCCTGCACCTGAGGATTGGCGGTGTTCAGCTTGGGCATTTCCGGCACATAGGCGAAGCAGGCGTAATTGGGGTGGCCCTGCTCGTCCAGCCCGGGACCCGTTGGCGGAACGAAATCATACCAGTGAAAATAGGGCGACGACGCTCCACGCTTCAACACGTCCTGAAAGGCAAAAAAGCCGGTGCCGCTATGGTTGAACACCCCGTCCAGCACCACCCGCATCCCCATTTTGTGGGCCTTTTGAACGAGAGCACGCAGGTCATCGTCGGTGCCGAAGCAGGGGTCCACATGGTAATAGTCGATGGTGTCGTATTTGTGGTAGCTCTTTGCGGTGAAGATCGGATTCAGATACAGGCCGTTACACCCCAGCCGGGCAATGTGCTCCAGATTTTCCGTCACGCCCCGCAGTGTGCCGCCCAGCCGCCCGCCACTCTTCGCCGGGCCGGCCAACGCCTCGGAGCCGTCTGCGAAGCTGTCCGGGAAGACGTTGTAAAAACAGGCGGTGTTCATCCACTTGGGTGGCCGGGCGATTTCGGTGCGCAGGATGGCCGGGTACTGAAAGTATTCGCTGCGCCCGTCTACCCAGTTTCGCTCCATCTGCAGGTCGGCCAGTTCCCGGGTGAAGATGTCGCCGTAATAATAGGTCCATTCCTCCTGACCCTGCAGGCGAAAATAATAACAAAGGCGGGTATGACGGATGGGAAAGACCGCTTGGAAAAAGTCGAATCGCTCATCCCGGGCAATGCGCTCCATGGGCAGGCCCTCAAAGCGGATAGGGGTGGTCTCACAGGCCCGGTCTGCCACGTACAGTTCGCAGCTGACCAGATCCCTGCGCCCAGCCCGCAGCCGCACGCAGAAGGTCTCCTCGTCCAGGGGATAGGCATACTCTGAACAGGGGATATGAAGAATCGCTGCCTTATCTATCACAAAACCGTCACCTATCCCTTCACGCCACCGGCGGTGAGGCCGGAGACCATGTATTTCTGTATCTTAAAGAACACCGCCAGAATGGGCAGCGACACCAGAACCGCCGCTGCCGAGAAGAGAGGCCAGCTGCGGCTGTAGTCGTTGGATTGCAGTTGATACAGCCCGCCCGCCAGGGAGTAGCTGGTGCTGTCCAGCAAAAAGGTGGTGGCAAAAAGATACTCATTCCACACGGTGATGAGCACCATCACACAGGTGACCACGATGGCCGGTTTGGCCAAAGGGAGCACAATGCGCAGGATCATCTGCCGGTCACTGGCGCCGTCGATGCGGGAGGCCTCCTCGATCTCCACCGGGATGGTGTCGAAATATCCCTTCATGTTCCACAAGGCGAACACGCACATGGAGCCCGCGTAAATCAAAATGAGTCCTCCGTGAGTGTTCAGCAGGCCGATGGTCTTGAGTACCCGGAAGAGGGCGAACATTGACAGGATCTGCGGGAAGGCGTTGAGCACCAGCAGCAGCTTCAATGTGAACCGTCGACCGGCAAACCTCCAGCGGGAAAAGGCATAGGCCGCCGGCACCGCGCAGAGCATAGAAAAGAATACGGTGCCCACGCTCAAAATCACCGAGTTGCGGAACCACAAAAGGAATGGCTCGTCAAACAAGATCGCCCGATAGTTTTCCAAAGTGGGCTGGGTGGGCCAGAAGGAAAAGCGCGAGGAGAGTGCCGCGCCGCTGCCGCTGAAAGAAAGGGTGAGCGCATAGAGCACCGGCACCAGTGCTACCAGGCAAAGCAGCAGGAACGCCCCGTTCAGCACCGTCAGCCTCAGGATGCCCAGCGTCCGCTTTTTTCTGTTTTTATCCATAGGTCATTCCTCCCGCAGGCTTCGGTTGGTGGCCAGTGAAAACAGGATGCTGCGCACAAGCAACAGCATACTCACCGCGCTGGACAGGCCGCAGTGGTTAGAAACGAAGGCGTTCTGGTAGGCATAGGTGATGACGGTGTTCAAATCGGC
>JAHZHS010000257.1 GCA_019420135.1 Oscillospiraceae bacterium
TGATGATGGACGTCGTCCCCAGATCAATGCCGATGTCCTGCTGCTTCATATCTGTTCTCCTTGTTGTTTCGTAATAGACCGGGCCGGTCCTCCTCCACGGCCAGGCTGACGGCAAACACATCCGCTGCACCGCCCTCAAACAGGGCCTGGGCACAAGCCGACACCGTTGCCCCGCTGGTGATGACATCATCCACCAGAAGGATCCGTCGCCCTACCACTGCCGGATAGTCGCACACCGCATAGCCCTTTTTCCGGTTCTGCAGCCGCCCCGCAAGATCCAGGTCTTTCTGCGGCTGCATCCGCCGGACCGGACGCAGGGCCCGATGGACCGGCAAGTCCAGAATCCGGCCCATGCGCCGGGCTATGTACTCGGGGATCCGCGGCTTTCTTTCCTCCCCGAGACGCGGCGGAACCGGCACAATGCAGTCAAACGGGCGCAGATGCGGCACCCCCAGGTAGACCGGCAGCCGGCCCGGCTGATCCGCCGGCTGTGCGGGAAACATCCGCAGCGTCGCAAGGTCGGTCAGTTCCCGCAGATACCAAAGATGTCCGTGGAGTTTGCAGCGCAGAATCGCCTGACGGATTTCCTGTTCATAATAGTAGGCGCTGGCCGCGCCCGCCACCGCATAAAAACAGTGTTCGGTGGCGGGAAGGCGCGGCGGCATATGCCGCAGACCCCTTTCTTTGGCCGCACAGGACAGGCAGAGCAGTCTGTCGACGGAATCCCCATCCAATACGCTGTCGCACAACGGGCACCGCCGGGGAAAGCACAAAAGCACAATGATTTCCCACACATCATGCAGTATGGTAGATTTCAATGCGCATCACATCCCGGATCAAGCAGATACCGCAAACCACTGAATCTCAGGTTTTGCCGGACATTTTCCACCATGGTACGTTCGGTACGGCTGCTGCCCACCAGCACACAGAGTTTCCGGGCCCGGGTGACACCGGTATACAGAAGATTCCGGTAGCAGAGCCGGGCCGGGACATCGGCGGCCGGAAGCACCACCGCCGGGAACTCCGAGCCCTGGCTTTTGTGAACCGTCACCGCGTAGGCCGGTTCCAGTTCGGACAGCTGATCCGCCACATAGGTGTAGCGGCGGTCGTCCATCTGCACCGTGACGGTACGGTTTTCGGTATCTACCGCCGTCACAATGCCCATATCCCCGTTATATGCGCCGACGCCTGCCTCGGCGCCGTTGCGCTCATAGGTGATATCATAATCATTCTTGATCTGCATGACCTTATCGCCCAGGCGCAGCACTCTGCCGCCATCTGCCGAGCCGATCTGCGGCTTGCCGGGGCCGGGCGGGTTGAGCAGTTCCTGCAGGCGGCGGTTGAGTTCCACACTGCCGGTAGGCCCCACCTTTGTGGGGCAAAGCACCTGGATGTCCCGCACCGGATCGAATCCATAGGCCTGGGGAAGACGGGCTGACACCAGATCACAGACCAGCCGCTGGCAGGCCAGTCCCACCGACTCAATCATGAAAAAGTCGTCCTTGCGGCCGCCTTTCTGGGGCATCTGTCCGTTGACAATGCGGTGGGCATTGCGCACAATCAGGCTCTCCCCTGCCTGGCGGAACACCTGGCTGAGCCGGACGGTGGGCAGAGTTCCCGCACGCAGGATCTCGCTCAGGATATTGCCGGGGCCCACGCTGGGCAGCTGGTCGGCGTCCCCCACCAGCACAATACGGCAGGAAGGCCGCAGCGCTGCCAACAGGGCCTGGAACAGCTTCACATCCACCATGCTGACCTCATCCAGGATGACAACATCACATTTCAGCAGATTCTTGGCATTGTGGATGAATCTCAGGGTGCCGGAGGTGTAATCCACCTCCAGCAGGCGGTGGATGGTGGATGCTTTGTGGCCGGTCAGCTCGCTCAGCCGTTTGGCCGCCCTGCCGGTGGGGGCGCAGAGTGACACCCGGTCATAGGATGCCTCATACAGTGAGAGAATTGCATTGACTGTGGTGGTCTTGCCGGTGCCGGGGCCGCCGGTCAGCACCATGACGCGGGAGGACAGCGCCAGGCGGATGGCCTCCTTCTGCAGCGGGGCATAGGTCACCCCCTGGGCAAATTCCAGCACACGGATATCGCTGTCCAGCGTCTTGGGGGGCTCGGTGGGGTAGCCGGCCAACTCCCGG
>JAHZHS010000258.1 GCA_019420135.1 Oscillospiraceae bacterium
GCTGCCCACCGAGTCCACACTGCCGTCGTCGTAGCGGATCAGATCCAGCTTTCCGTTGATGTACAGCGCAGCCGCGCCCACCACAATCACCAGCACACAGAGGATGCCCAGCAGGATCCGCCCCCACAGAGGGAGAGAATGCTTTTTCTTGCTGCTGGTCTGAGAAGGGCTTTCCACTGTTGGGGGATCCTCGGAAGCCTCGGAATCGGATTCTTTCCCGGCGGGATCATCGGAACTGCCCTGGGGGACAGACCCGGCTGCGATGCTGTCGGGGGTACGGGAGGCTTCCTCCGCGTTGCCGGCGGAAGAGGAATCGGCAGGTGAAGTCTCGGTACCTGCCGATGCTTTGGGTTCCTTGTCTTGTTGTGTCATAATGTTCCCCTAAAATAAAATACGTAAAAACGTATGATTTTTGCACATGCACAGAGCAGCCCGGCAGGCAGAAAAGCGCTTGCCGCCGCAAGGCATTACACAGTTTATGATAGCATATTTTCCCCCATAATGCACCAATTTTCGCGGAGCTTTCACATTTGCAGAGAGAAAACAGGGACAAGGGAAAAAACAGGGGCTCCCATACAAAAAAACAGCCGCCGCCCGGACATTCGGGCCTGCGGCTGCCTGAGACAGACAATAGGAAAAATTACTCGTTGGGACGCTGATAGAAGCGGCCCTGGACCTGGTCGGTCTTGATGACATTGATGAAAGCCTTGGGATCGGCGTGGCGCACTGCGCGGATGACGGCCTTGGCCTCATCGCTGGACACCACCGAGTAGACGACCTTGCGCTCCTCATGCTGGTAGGAACCTTCGCCGTCCATGACGGTGGCGCCGTGATGGCTGATCTTGGAGATTTCCTCGTAGACCGCCTGAGCGTGGTTGGTGACCACAAAGAGGGTTTTTTGCTGGTAACGCTTGTACATCATGTGGAGCACCTGGGTGGAGGCAAACTGGAAGATGATGGAGTACAGCGCCTTGTCCCAGCCGAAGAGCAGGCCGGCCGCTGCCAGGATGAATACGTTGAGCACCAGCACCATGTTCCAGGCATCGATCTCCTTTTTCTCGGAGAGGTAGATGGCGATGAAATCGGTGCCGCCGGTGGTGGCGTTCATGGCCAGGCAGAGGCTGATGACAAAGCCGTTGATCAGGCCGCCGAAGATGCTGATGAGCAGGGTATCGTAGGTGATGGGAAAAGCGGGCAGAAAGTCGGTGAGCAGGTTGGTGAGCATGATCATCAGCACCGAGTAGAGGGTGAACTTTTTGCCGATGAACCGGAAGCCCAGGTAGACAGGGAAGGCGTTGAGGATGACGTTGACCAGAGTGTAGGGCAGCTCAATGTGGAACCACAGCTCAAACACGCGCTGCAACAGCAGGGTCAGGCCGGTGGCGCCGCCCGGGTACAGGCCGCCCGTGCGCACGAAGGACTTGATGTTGACCGCCATGATGATAGCAGCCAGACAGATGACGACAAGCCGCATGCCGTCCTTTTTGATGTCGAATTTCATACAGATGATTACCGCCTTTTGGGTTGATGCGGCACCTCGGTGCCGTTTGATTCCTGTACATTATACTAGATCCCTCCAGCCGGTGCAAAGGAATTTTTCAGCCGGCTGTATAATCGGTGCGGACAGACGCCACACTAAGGGCAGAACCACGGCGCAGGGCTTTCCTGCGCAGAATCTTTCGCGGAAAAGGACGGAGGACAATGGACAGCTTGAAAGCATTTTTTAGAGAAAAAGGTCTGTACTTGATCTGCCTGGGTCTGGTCCTGGCTGCCACGGTGACCAGCATCTGGGCAATCCGCAACGTCGTGCGCGGCGTTGAAGAACTTGACAACACCACCCAGGAGGGAACCACATGGAATCAGCCCGACACTGCCGTAAACAATCCGGCTTCCAATGTGCCGCAGAGCACGCCCAAGCCGTCGGAGGTGCCGTCTGCCTCGTCGTCATCCTCTGGGGCATCGTCACAATCTGCCGCCGTGCAGGGCGGGTCTGGCGGATCTGCCGGATCGTCGGCACCGTCAGCCAGCTCCTACACTGCGCCCGTGGATGGTGAGATTGCCCTGGCCTTCAGCGGGGACGATCTGGTGTACAGCCGGACGCTGGGGGACTGGCGCACCCACAACGG
>JAHZHS010000259.1 GCA_019420135.1 Oscillospiraceae bacterium
CCACCGCCAGGGTGTCCGCCCTGCGGGGGCGCGCCAGCACCCAGATGCAGGCCGCATAGGCCACCGCGAAACAGGTGAAGAACTGCATCTGCCGGGGCACAAAGAAGCAGGACACCAGCAGCTGACTCACCGCGAACCAGAGGACAGCCCGCCAGCCGCAGGCCCGCCACAACTGCCACAGCAGCAGGCAGGCCAGCGCCGCAAAGAGCAGATAGTTGGCCACCCGCACCTGTCCGTAGGTCAGAACCAGGAGAAGGGGCCGCAGCCAGATCAGGTAGCCGTGCCAGTACCGGGCATAGGAAAAGGGTTCCAGTCCGGTATCGGCACCGGTCCTGCCCTGGGAGCGGGCATCCAGGTAGGCGGCCAGGTCGTCGTGCAGCGTTTCGAAGTTGTCCACATTGTAGGCGGTGGAGGTCATCATGGCCTGCAGCGGGGTGGTCTCGTCGGCGCTGGCCGCCTCAAACAGCATGATGGTATCGGTGTAGTTGTCCATCTGGAAGAGCTTGAAGCCGAAATATTCCGGGTACAGCCCTTCTTCCTGCAGCAGCGGCACCGACCGGGCAATGTTTTTCCGCACCGGTTCCCCCGGCAGAGCATAGGCCGCGAGGAGAAGCAAAAAGAGAATCAGTACCGCCGCAACAGCGGACAGAACCGCACGGCCTGCAAAGCGCAGGGCAGCAGGCGTTTGCGGATGGGAATTGAACATATGGGGCCTCCTTTTGGGAGTCTGGCAGACTTGCGGCGGCCGTCCCCGGATGAAACACAAAAAGAGGGCAGGCGGTCCGCCGCTGCCCTCTTATTATAGTGGAAAACCCCGGATGCTTCAACCGCGGCTAATCGGCCTGCCGGGACACCGACAGCACAATGCCCATCTCCCCCAGCAGCATCATCAGGCTGGTGCCGCCGGAGGAGAAAAAGGGCAGGCTGATGCCGGTGTTGGGGATGGTGTTGGTGACGACGGCAATGTTCAGCACCGCCTGCAGAATGACCTGCACCACGAATCCCACCACCAGCAGGGCGCCGAACCGGTCCCTGGCTCGCACCGCGATGGACAGTCCACGTAACAGCAGCAGCAGAAACAGCAGCATGACCAGCGCCGCCCCCACAAAGCCCAGCTCCTCGCACAGGATGGAGAAAATAAAGTCGTTCTGGGGCTCGGGGACGTAGAGATATTTCTGGCGGCTGTTGCCCAGCCCCAGCCCGGCCAGTCCGCCCGACGCAATGGCATAGAGGCTCTGGATGGTCTGGTGCCCCTCCCCCAGCGGGTCGGCAAAGGGATTCTGCCAGGATTCCAGGCGGTCGGTGGCATAGGGGACCAGTTCCGGCAGCAATACCACCGCCGCCGCGATGGCCCCTGCCGCCGCGCCCCCGGCCAGCCCGAACCACTTGAGCCCGGTCCCGCCCACAAACATCAGCACCGCCCCGATGCCCAGGATCAGCAGGGTGCCCGACAGATGAGGCTCCAGCAGCATGAGCACCGTGACCACGCCGAGAATCAGGACAAAGGGCAGCACCCCGGTGGAAAAGGTCTTCATCCGGTCATGGTTGAGGGAGATGATATGGGAGAACACCAGCACCACCGAGAATTTGGCGATCTCGCTGGGCTGCAGAGTGCCCAGTCCCGGCAGCACGATCCAGCGCTTGCAGCCGTTGTACTCCGGCATGAACAGCACGATGGTCAGAAGCACCAGGGAAATACCCATCATGGGCCAGGCCAATTTGTGCCAGATGTGATAGTCGATGAAGGACGCCCCGTACATGGCGATGACCCCCAGCACGGCAAACAGCAGCTGAGGGCGGATATAGGTATAGGCATCCCCCCGGCGATAAAGGGCCACCGCATACCCGGCCGAGAAGAGCATCATCAGCCCGAAGCAGAGCAGCAGCAGCAAAATCACGAGAAAAGGCAGATCCAGCGCCGGGGCCCGGGCTATTCGCTGCCGTACCCGGGCCAGCGCCCCGGCAGCCCCGGGCCGGTCTTTGGAAAGCTGTGACATCCTTGGTCCCTCCTCCCGGTTCACTCTGTCTATTGTACGCGGAGGGCAGGCGGTTTAGTCGTCCCGCCCCGGAGAAGGCCAAAAAACGGCTGCCTGCCCTTCCCGGAATGGGAAC
>JAHZHS010000026.1:0-6546 GCA_019420135.1 Oscillospiraceae bacterium
TCGCTCCAGTCGAAAAGCTCGTACCGGACTTTGCCGGTTTCGGGGTCGTGACACTGGATCTGGCCGGTTCTGGAGGCGCAGGCAAACAGACCGTACTGCGGATGGTAAAAAAGCTGCCGGCAGTTCGCCTTCTGCTGCCAGAGGGTATTGCCGGTGGTCAGGTCCCGGCAGACCAGATACCCGGACTGGAGGTCGGCGTAATAGAGACGGCCCGCGCTGTCCAGGCAGAACGCCGCCACATCCTCCATGGTCTCGGTGCTGCCGTCGGCCAGATTGTAGAGGCACAGCCGGGAACCGAGCTGACCGTCCCCGGCGCCGAGGACCACCACATACTGGTCCCAGAGGGCAAAGTCCTCGCACCCGGGATACAAAAACTGGCAGGGCCCGACGGTGACCGGGGAAGCACCCTCCTGGGGGCACTGCCACAGGGTGTAGGTGGAATCCCCGCTGCAGGTCAGCAGCCGCAGGGTGCCGTCCGCCTCCAGGGAAATGCCCGAAAGAACCGCGTCCTCCTGTTCCAGGATCGCCGCCACATCATCGTAGGGGATGCTTTGCATCACCTCGCCGGAGGCGGCCTCGCAGATGTCGAGCTCGCTATTCTCTGCCCCGCCGGGTGCCAGGCGCACCAGCTGATCGCCGAGCCAGAAATATTTCTGGTAGAAAGAAAAGTTATCCGAAGTCTCCTGTTCCTGGCTGTCGGCCAGGGAAAACTGATACCGCTGCCGGGCCGGGTCGATGGTCTGGGACACCCCTTCGGCGGTGGAGGAAGGGGCGGATCCCGCCGTGGCGTCGGCTCCATCGGCAGTCTGCCGCCCGCTCAGCAGGAAGAACAGTACCGCCCCCGCAATGCAGACCACAAGGAGCACAAGCAGCAACAGGAGATTCCTGTTGCTTTTTTTGTTGTTCTCTTTCATGCAATACACCTCGCTTGATGACAGGACCGGGGACCGCGCCGGAAAGGGCATGGCGGGTTCCGGCGGATGGGGGGAAGGGGACGCGGATTCATCGCTGTTTCGCCCGGATGGGGAGGAGAGAGAGGGTCAGGATTACCCAGAGCAGGGAGATGACCCCGGCCCCCAGATAGGCAAGGGAGAGGGTCTCCTCCAGCTGTGCGGCGTAGGGGGAGAGGCTGCCCCGGGGAAAGGCGGCGGCGAGCCACCGGGAGTAATGGGCACCATCGAACAGGCTGCCCTCGGGCAGAAACCCTGCGGGCAGACAATAATGGACGCCCCACAGCCAGCGGAGGAGCAGGGCGGCCGCCAGAATCAGCGGCACCAGGAGGATGAGAACCTTGACCAGGCGCTCACCGTTTTGCTGCAAAAACTCGGCGGGGTACATGGTCTTCAGGCAGGCGGCCATATGCTGACGCTCCCGCCGGAGAAGCCCAGCGGCCAGATGCCCCAGCAGCACCAGCAGACAGAAGGCGGCCGCCGTCTGCCAGAGCTGTGCGGCGGTGGCGGCGGTGTCCCGGGCCCAGCTGTAATCCAGCACCTGATACCCGTCCTCCGGCAGACCGGCGCCGCTCAGGGCGGATTCCAGGCGCCGGGCGGTGAAAAGCCCCGCACCCTCCACCGTCCACCGATCGCCCTCCTGCCGGAGGGAAAGACCTGACGGGGCCCCGCTGTCCTCCTGCAGAGCCGCCTCAATGACCTCCTGTACCTGGGAGGCGGGGGAGGCCGGGCCGGACAACAGGACCTCCACCCGGTTTTCCGGAAGGTTCCGGGCGGGGAAGGCCTGGAAAACGATGATGGCGGCTGCCAGCACAAGCGCCACAGACAGCGGCAGCAGCAAAGGACGGCGGCTCAAGCGGACCCCTCCTTTTCGGCTCTGACGGCAACCCGCTCCCCCCGCAGGGGAGAGGTGGCGTAGAGGATCACCCGGGCGTCACCGGACAGATACCCCTCAATGGCGGCAAGGTTGCCCTCCTGCGCCTGGATGGTCACCATGGTGCGGACGGCTGCGCCGGTGGCGGTACCAGGAAACTCCTGCGCCGCGGTGGGGTCGTACACATAGACATACCAGAAATTGTCCTGGTAAGAGAGGGCCTGCAGGGGGACGATGCAGTCGTAGGTTGTTTCTGTGCCGGAGGCATCGGTCAGGCTTCCGGAAACGGGGGCGGTGGTCTCCACCACGGGGGTGCGCAGGGCATCCAGCTTCCAGCAGAAAAAGGTCAGCACCAGCATGACCAGCAGAAAATCCCGGATCAGACGGGGAAGCGTTTTCATTCCACACCTCCTGCGGGGGCATCCACCAGCGAGATCCCCTGCTGCAGATAGCCCTTGCAGTAGAGATAGACAAGCAGCGGCAGGATGGCGTAGACTACGCCGGCCGCGGAGGCGGAAGCCCCGAATTGTGTGCTGGTCAGTTCCAGGGCCAGGTTGTGCAGCCCGCTGCCGCGCAAAAACAGCATGGGCTGATCGATGAGGGACCAGCAGGTAAACAGCTGCAGAACGGTGAGGGAGATGATGGCGGGGCGGCAGAGAGGCAGCACGATGCGGAAAAAGATCTGCCGCCCGTTGGCGCCCTCCACCCGGGCGGCCTGGATCACCTCCGGAGGGATGCCCCGCATGAACTGGGTGAGCAGAAAGGCCCCGAAGGTGCTGTACGCATTGGGCAGGATGATGGCCAGGGGAGTGTCCAGCAGGTTCAGGGCGTCCAGCGTGATGTACTGGGAGACGACGGTGGCCTGAAAGGGCAGGAGCATGAACAGGATGTACAGCCCCATCAGGAGTTTTTTGCCCCGGAACTGGTATTGGGTAAAGCCGTAGGCGGCCAGGACGCTGACGGGCAGATGGATCACCAGGATGGCGGCGGTGTAGCCCACGCTGTTCCAGAACCAGAGGTAAAACTCCTTTTGGTAGAACAGGATATCCTCGTACTGGGACAGGGATGCCCCGCCGTACAGCACAAAGGAGTTCAGCACCAGCAGCACCGCGGGCACAAGGCAGAGGAGGGCAAAAAGGCTCAGGGCGATCCGCTGCAGGAGAAAACGGGTGCCTTTATTCCACATGATTGCGCCTCCTCCGGGTATACAGCCAGAAAACGATCAGCACCGCCATGGCAAAGGAAGTCAGAAAGGCCGCGGTGCTCAGCCGCTGATAATTCAGCTGGTAGAAATTGCGGTTCATGAAATGCTGGAGCATATACAGCCGGCCGGGCGGAGTGTCGCCGTACAGGGCGTAGATGGCCCGGAACATGAGAAAAGAGTTGGAGACGGCCACAATGGAGCAGAACAGCACGGTGGATTTCAGCTGGGGCAGCAGGATGGAAAAGACGTAGCCGGTCTCGCTGTTGCTGTCCAGCAGATAATTGTCCTTCTGCTCCTGGGGAAACCGCTGGATGGCATCCAGCAGAATGATGCTCAGGTATCCTGCGTTTTTCAGCAGATACAAAAGGACCATCAGGGGAAAGGCGGCCTCCCCGTACAGGAAATCCCGGGCGGGCAGTCCCAGCAGGGAAAGAATCTGGTTGATCAGGCCCTCCGCCCCAAAGACGGACTGCCAGCCCAGGGCAAGGCTGGCCACCGGCACCACCAGCGGCAGAAGAATGGCCCACCGCTGCCAGGCAAACCGGGCTTTTGCGCAGACGATGCTGACAAACAGCGACAGGGCCAGCAGAAACACCCCGCCCACAAACAAAAACAGAAAGGTGTTTCCCGCCGCCTGCAAAAACAGCGGGTCGGAGAGGAGACCGGCAAAGTTGTCCAGCCCCACAAACCGCGGGGTCACGATCCCCTGGGTGAAGGTGTAGAACAGGCTGCGGAGATAGGGGATCAACTGAAAAAGGCACACCCCGGCAAAACTGGGGAGGATCAGCAGATACCCCCACAGACCTGCGGAATATGCCTTGTGTTTCTTGTTCAGCCCCTCCCCGGCTGTCTTGCCGGAAAGGGGAAAATTCCCTTTCTTCATGATGGTATGTCCTGTTTGTGTGCTGCTGAAAAAAACGTGCGAGGCGGGCGGCATCCGGCGGATGCGGGAAACGGCAGTCCCGCGGCGCCCGGAGAAGCCCCGTGAAATCCCCGGAAACCGTTTCGGCGCGGCCGGCAAAGCGGCGGCCCTCCGCCCGGTGGCGGGGATGTCAGGAAATGTTTGCTTTTTTTATTGTAACATGGCTGGGAGAGCGTTTCCATAAGAAAGCGGGAAAAGAGGAATATTTTTACATCTGCGGGGAGGGGCGGGTCAGCGCCGGGAAAGCCTGTCCGGCGCGGAGGAACCCCATAGAAACAGACCGGTGAGAATCCAGATGAGGAGATGGCACCCGATGAGTGCCGGCAGCAGCACCGCTTCCCGGCGGCCCGGGAGGAGGCAGAGCAGGCCGGACAGGCAGAGAAACACACAAAGCCCGGTCAGGCAGGGGCGGTACAGCCGGAGGACGGCGCGGCAGATCAGCCGCAGGAGGGAAGGGGCGGCAATGCCGTGGAGCCGCAGAAACCGGCAGAGCGCGGGAAAGTCGTTCAGGGCGGCTTTTCCCAGACAGGCCAGGACGCAGCAGACCGCCAGGCAGAAGGGCGGCATCACGGTATCCACCAGATGGATTATCATGGCGGCAAGGCGGCCCGGCGCCGTCTGAAGGTGCAGCAGTCCCGGAACCAGAACCAGCAGATCCAGAGCCAGGATCAGCCGGGCAAGGCGTCTCTGACGGCGGGGGAGGACCGGCTGGTTCGCCCAGTAGAGGTCGAAAATCCGGTCAATCATATTCGTCCGAGTCATCATCCAGAATCTCCCATGGGCAGTCGGTGCGGCGCAGACAGGCGCGCAGGCCGGGCATACAGGCCAGGATCAGCAGAGCTGCCTGCGCCAGGGCGAAGGGGTTGCCGGTGTGGGTGGGGAACTGATGGCTGACCAGCCGGGGGCCGATTTGCCGGACAACCGGCAGGCACAACAGCAGGGAACCCAGGGCAAGGGCGCAGAGCATGGCCAGATAGTGGCGGAAGTAAGCCCGCCGGACCGCATCAAAGGGCTGTCCCAGCACCACCAGCCGCAGCATCCGTCTGCGGCCCTGGACCAGAAGGGTGGAGAAAAAGGACAGCGCCAGCCGGATAAGTAACAGAAAGCTTGCAAAAAAGACCACGACCGCCGCACAGATGGTCCCGCCCAGTTCCAGGGAGGAAATGACCATCAGGGGCTCGGTCTCCAGACCGGCCCGGGATAGGACACGCAGCAGGGGGGACAGCTGCCCGCGGGAACGGGCAACGACAATGGCCTGGGGCTGGGACTGGCCTTGGGGCAGTTCATAGCCTTCCAGCTGGAGAGCGCTGCATTCCGCTACGGCGGATACGGGGGCAAATACCGTGTTCCGCTCGGTCAGGACCCGGCGCTCGTCGTACAGTCCCACTACCTGAAACGCCATGACCACCGGCTGCCCGTCGGCCACGTTGACAAAGGTGAGGTGCAGCGTCTGGCCCAGACAGGATTCGCAGCTCTGCTCCCTCCCCCCGCCATCCAGAAAAGACCGGGGCAGAAGGAGCTCCCGCCCCTGGCCGTCCTCCGGCAGTCGCCCCCGGACCAGGGGAAGAAAGGCGCCGGGGGTCGCGTTGGCCAGCCGGATCTCCTGGTTGCCCGCCGCCGTCTGCACAGAACCATAGCAGGCAAAGGCATTGGCGTCGAGGACGGCATCAACGGCATTTTCATGGCCGCTCAGGGCTTCCCGGACCTCCTCGGGCGGGGCATAGACATAGGCGGACCGGGCCTCGGCGCTGGTCTCCAGAGAGAGGGTGACATACTTCATGACGTAGAACCCGAAGGAGGCGGAGGCGGTGGAAAGGCACAGAAGGAGAAGCAGAAGCAGGGCGTGGCGCAGCATGGCCCGGGGGCTTCCCCAGACCACAGCATCCCAGATCCGCCAGAGCACCAGCTTATTCTTCATAGAGTTGTCCCCCCTCCCCGGTGCGGACCAGGGCCAGCCGGTGATCCGCCATCCCCGCGGCGGCCTTGCTGTGGGTTATCAGGATGATACAGGCGTGTTCCCGGGCCCGGTACTCCTGCAGCAGGTCCATAATCTGGGTTTCGTGCCGGGCGTCCAGGTTGCCGGTGGGCTCGTCCAGAATCACAAGGCGGGGGGTGTGGATCAGCGCACAGGCGATGGCGACCCGCTTCTTTTGACCGCCGGACAGTTTCTCCACCTTTTTGGCGGCGGATTCCCCCAGATCCAGGGTCTGCAAAAGAGCGGCGGCCCGCCTTCGGCTCTCGTCCACCGGCCGCCCCTGCAGCAGGAGGGGCAGCGCCGCATGGTCGGTCCCGCTCAGGGAGGAAATCAGGAGATTGCTCTGCAGCTGGATGCCCAGTTCCTCCCGGCGGAACCGGCAGATCTCCCGCCCGGTGCATCGGGCAAGGTCCATGCCGTTCCAGGTCACGCTGCCCTGATCTGCCGGAGCCAGCCCGGCCAGGATCCGCACCAAGGTGGTTTTGCCCACACCGGATTCCCCGGTGATGGCATAGATCCTGCCGGGAAGAAAGGTGTGGGAGATGCGGTGCAGGATGGGAACGCGGGAATACCGTTTGCTGACATCCCGGATCTGCAGGGTGTTTTCCATAAACCGAAGCC
>JAHZHS010000026.1:6556-12938 GCA_019420135.1 Oscillospiraceae bacterium
ACGGGGCCCGGCCGCATGGCGGGAGGCGGGACCGGCCCCGGGAAAAAATGCCTTTTCCACTACCATACCATGGAACAATCCGCCGTGCGACGAAACTGACTCCAAGCGACAGTTTTTTGACATGAAAGGGGAGTGCCCAGTGGGGGAGGACCGCTGTGCCCGGGCCCGACGGAACCCCTCCTGCCGGGCGGACCGGGCGGCGGGGAAAGGGAGCGGATGCAATCCATACTTGCCAAATGGCGCCGGTGCACCATAAAATGATACTCGGGATGCCGACCCATCCTGCACCCGGCCCGCGGCAGGCTGCCGGGGCAAGACAAAAAGCGAGGATGCAGATATGAAAATCAACATTTTGCTCTGTGACGACGACGAGGCATTTTTGCAGCGGATGGCAGATGCTGTCCTGGGGCAGCCGGTGCCGGAAGGCATTTCTGTGGCCGTCACCCGGAGCAGCAGCCCGGCGGAGCTGAGCGACCGGGAACTGTCCCGGTTTGCCATCCTCTTGCTGGACATCGACATGGAGCAGCGCAGCGGCATGGACATTGCAAGGCGGGTCCGGCAGCTGGGCCTGGACACCGTCATCATTTTTGTGACCAACTACCCGCAGTTTTCCCTGGAAGGATACGAGGTCCGGGCGTTCCGGTATCTGCTGAAGCAGGAACTGGAACAGAAGCTGCCCGCCTACTACCGGGATGCACTGGCCGAGCTTTCCCGCGGCAGGCAGACGCTTCGGTTTTCCGTCAACGGGCAGCCGTACAGCGTCCCCTGCAAGGACATCCTCTACCTGGAAAGCAATCAGCGGGTGATCTACCTGTATACGGTGAATCCGCTGCAGGCAGGGGATCACTTTTACGGCAAACTGGAGGACCTGACCAGGGAGCTGGAACCGGAAGGCTTTCTCCGTATTCAGAAAAGCTATCTCGTCAACATGGCGCACATCAGAAAGCTGAATTATGACCGGGTCATCCTGAGCAGCGGAAAGGAACTGACCGTCAGCCAGAAGCGGTATGCACAGATCAAGATCCGGTATCTGGGATGGAAAAACAAACAGTGGGGGACATCGCTGTGAAAGAGGAACTGCTGACATGTCTGTGGGTGGGGCTGGAAGACCTTGCGGCCATCCTGCTGTTCGACGGATTTTCGGAGAGAAAACGAAAGCCCTCCGTACATTGGACGGTTGCCGCATGTTTTATTGCGGGGAATGCAGCCGCCCTGAACCTGATGGATCCGGGTGCGTCCAGCCTGATCCGGGTGCTGTGTGCCGAGGCGATCTTCTTCGCGATGCATGTCCTTCTGTACCGGGGCAGCCGGGTGTTCAGCCTGTACCTCGCGGTGATCTGCTACGCACTCATGTGCAACATCGACAACTTCTGCGTCACCTTTGCCCTTCTGCTGTCCGGCGGCACGCCGGACGACATCTCGGCGGGAGATGACATCTTCCTGGTACTCCTGATCCACGGCGCGGTAATCGGGATTTTCGGTTTGCTCCGGTACATGCGCAGGGGCAAAACCCCGGGAACCACAGGCTGGAAATGGTATGCGGTCCCTGCCCTGCTTTCCCAGATCAGCATCGCGCTCATCTTCTTTTTCGCGGCTTGTTTTTTGAACGGGCAAATGTCCGCGCTGCCCCTCTTTGTCTGCGCAGCTTTCATCGTCTTTTTGCAGATGGCGGCGCTGCTGCTGATCAGCTGGATGGAACGCAATGCCCGCCTGCGGGAGGAAACCCTCAGCCTGCAGACACAATCCCGGGCGCAGCAGGAAAGCATGGAGGCCCTGGGGGCGGCCTATGCCCGGCAGCGGAAACTGACCCATGATTTCCAGGCACATCTGGATCTGCTGTCCGGCCTGCTGGCACAGAACCCTCACGATGTCCGGGAGGCACAGCGGTATCTGGACAGCCTGCGGGCGGCGCAGACCAGCCGCCTGCTGCTCGTCAACACACATCATGCGGCGCTGGATGCGCTGCTGAACCAGAAAGCACTGGTGGCGCAGAACCGGAAGATCGATATTCAGTTTTCGGTCAACGATCTGTCCGCCGTGAACATTCCGACGGAGGATCTTGCCGTCCTCATCAGCAACACACTGGACAATGCCGTGGAAGCGTGTGAAAAACTGCCGGAAGGGGACAGACAGATTTTTGTGAAGGTCCTGATGGAGGAAGATGTGCTGTTCTACGCGGTGCGCAACCGTTCCCTGCCGGTGGAAGTCCTGCCGGGGCGTTTGCCCGCCACGACCAAGGAGCCGTCGTCGCTGCACGGCTATGGCTTGCAGAATGTGCAGACCACACTGGAAAAGTATCATTCGCTCTGTGCCGTGGACTATGCGGACGGATGGTTCGGATTTGCAACAGAACTGCCCAACACCCGCCTCCCCGGATGAGAAGCGCCCCGGCGCCCCGGCAAAAAGGAGCTTTCCCGGGACATCCCGGCCCTCCGCCCGGCGGCAGGGGATGTTCTTGCGGCATCTGACCGGCGTTGGTATAATAAGCAAGGAATTCCCATTTTCCCCGGCGCGGATTTTCCCAGAAACGCCGGGCGTTTTCCGAAAGGTATGCTGAAATGACCTACTATTCCCTTGCATTTCCATTGTTTTTTGCCGTGGCGGTCCTGCTGTTCTGGGTGGTGCCGCCCCGGGCCCGGGGCGTGGTCCTGCTGGCGGCCGGAATCTGCTATATGGCGTCCTGGGGCATGGCGTCCCTGGCGGTGCTGGCGGCGGTGACGGTCCTGACCTGGGTCTGCGGCCGGGGCGTGGCGGCGGCGCACACCACGGTGTCCCGGCGGGCTTTTCTGATCCTGGGCCTTGCGGCCAGCGCCGGATACCTGTT
Organism: Oscillospiraceae bacterium; assembly: GCA_019420135.1. Taxonomy (GTDB): domain Bacteria; phylum Bacillota; class Clostridia; order Oscillospirales; family Ruminococcaceae; genus Gemmiger. The sequence goes on from JAHZHS010000026.1 coordinate 9,381, forward strand.
CGCCCGCAAGGCCATACCGCTGGTGCATCCCGGGGCCGTCCTGGTCACGGCCACCGGCCTGGCCTTCTACGGACTGCAGGCGGCATCCTATCTGGCGGATGTCTATCTGGGCCGGTGCCCGGTGGAAAAAAGCCTGCTCCGCTATGCTGTCTACACCAGCTTTTTCCCCCGGGTCCTCAGCGGGCCCATCGGCAGGGCGGGGGATTTTTTCCCACAGCTGGAGGAACTCTGTTCGGGACGCCGCCGGTGCGATGCCGCGCAGATGCGCCGGGGCCTCGTCACCATGCTGGGCGGCTGGGCCGAAAAGCTGGTGCTCGCCGATCTGCTGTCCGACTGGGTGACGCCGGTCTATGAGCGCTGGACCGAGTGCAGCTCTCCGGTGGTGCTGGCAGGGGGGCTGCTGTTTGCGTTCTCCCTCTATTTCGATTTTGCAGGGTACAGCCATCTGGCCCTGGGGGCCGCCCGGGTACTGGGAATTGAACTGCCCGCCAACTTCCGGCGTCCCTTCTTTGCCCAGAGCATGGGCGAATTCTGGCAGCGATGGCACATCTCCCTCTCGGGATGGCTGCGGGATTACATCTACATTCCCCTGGGCGGCGGCCGCCGGGGAATGCCCCGCCGCATGCTCAACCTGCTGGCCGTTTTTCTGGTCAGCGGACTGTGGCATGGCAGCGCCTGGCACTATCTGTTCTGGGGCTTTCTGCATGCCCTGCTGCAGATTGCCGGACTGCTGACCCGGCCGCTGCGCCGACCGCTGGCCGGGCGGGGCGGCATCGTCATGGTCTGGGGGCGCAGAGCTTTTGTCACCCTCTGTTTCGGGTTCACGCTGGTCTTTTTCAATGCCGGCAGCATCGCCCAGGGCCTGGGCATGGTGGGGCGGATGTTCGCTGGCCAGACCGGTCTGGGGCCCCTGGACCTGGGGGTCAGCGGCACCGAGCTGGCCTTTGCGGCGGCCGCCCTGGCGGTGGTCTTTGTCCTGGACTGCATTGCCGAGCGGGCGGAGGCAAAGGGCTCCTGTCTGTATGAGGTATTCCTCACCCTGCCGGGGACGGTGCGCACAGCCTCCCTGCTGATCCTGGCCGTGACCGCGCTGCTGTTCGCCTGCCGGCTGGTGGGCGGGGATGCGGCATCCTTCTACTATGCACAGTTTTGAGGCGGAGGCAGAGACATGAAGCAATTTCTATGGCGTCTGGTGGTCTTTCTGCTGGCCGCCCTGCTGCTGTTTGCGGGGGTGCTGGGGATCTCGGCGGTGGAACCTTTTTCCCGGATCCTGGCCAAGCTCACCGCCTCCATCGGATACGATGCCTCGGTGGCCGAGGAGATGGGGGCTCACATCGACGGTGCCTCTGCCCCGGACGGCGCCACTGCCCTGATCCTGGGGGACAGTGTCTGCTATCAGATCCTGGGCCCCTTCCGGCTGTGCAACGATCAGTACCGCATCGAGGCCAGCAACCGGGCGGTGACGCTGGCGGGACAGTATCTGCTGGCCCGGGCCTTTCTGGACGCCCATCCGGAGGCCACCGACGTGTATCTGGTCCTGACCACCGACAGCTTTGCGGCGCAGCTGGGCAGCGGGCTGGCCTACCAGTATGCGGTGGCCCCCTTTGCCCGGGCGGGGCTTCTGGACAAGCTGGACGGGGAAACGCTGGCGGAACTGCGGGCGGACTACGGCGCGCCCTTCCTGAGCGGAACTTTTGCCGCATGGGCGGATGCCTCCCCGCTGGTGAAAAAGCTCTATCTGAACTGGGTGGAGGCAAGGAATTCCGACCAGGGCCAGGGACCGCTGACCCCGGCGGCCCGGCGGAATCTGGAACATCTGTCGGAGCTCTGCCGGGAGCGGGGCGCCGCCCTGCACCTGCTGCCCGCCCCTGTGGCGGACACCGAGGAACGCCGTGCCGCCATGGCGCAGCTGGAACAGGCCATGCGGGACGCGGGACTGTATGAGGAATTCTCCTCCTATTTCACCGCGGTCACCTGGTATGACCCGGCACTGTTCCAGGCGGACGGCCTCCACTTTGACTACACGGTGGCGGATATGGATTTCTGCGCCGAAGCGGTGCGCAATCTCGCCCGGGCCTCCGGCCTGCTGGACGGGATCGTGCTCAGCTATGAATAGTTCGATACTGTGAAATGCAACAAAAAAAGCGGATGGACACCGTCATAACGCCGAAAATTAAAAAAGCGCTTGACAACATTTGTGAAGTCCGGTACACTCATGGCAATTCAACAAGATAAAGTGTTGAATCCCAAACCGATGACGCAGAGGAGTACGCAAGGATCCTTTTCCCCAAGAGAGCCGCGGGCAGGTGAGAGCGCGGCGGAAAGTCCCTTGCCGAATGGACTGCCGAGGGCGGACCGAACGGGAATTTCCCCAGTAGGAACCGACGGAATTCCACCGTTACAGGGAACGGTGTGTGTTGGCACATCGAGAGAGTGGGCGAGGAATCCCCTCGTCAATTTGGGTGGCACCGCAGAAGTCGCAAGGCTTTTGTCCCAAAGGGTATTTTTACACATGCCCTGTGGGACAAAGGCCTTTTTGTTTTGGTCCCGCACGGCGCACAGAAAGGAGCCGAAATCATGGCCGCGACAAACATCCCGTACAAGATCTACCTGTCCGAAGAGGAACTGCCCCGCACCTGGTACAACGTCCGGGCGGACATGAAGCACAAGCCCGCCCCGCTGCTCAACCCGGCCACCGGCCAGCCCATGGGCTACGAGGATCTGCGCCCCGTCTTCTGTGATGAGCTCATCCGCCAGGAACTGGACAACGATACCCGGGAAATTCCCATCCCGGATGAAATCCGGAATTTCTACAAAATGTATAGACCTTCCCCCTTGATCCGGGCCTACTGCCTGGAGAAAAAACTCCAGACCCCCGCCAGGATCTACTATAAATTCGAGGGCAACAACACCTCCGGCAGCCACAAGCTCAACAGCGCCATCGCCCAGGCCTACTACGCCAAAAAGCTTTTTAATGATACGGCGACCACCGAGACGGGAGCCGGTCAGTGGGGCACCGCCCTCTCCATGGCCTGCGCCTATCTGGGCCTGGACTGCAAGGTCTATATGGTCAAGTGCTCCTATGAGCAGAAGCCCTTCCGCCGGGAGGTCATGCGGGTCTACGGTGCCTCGGTGACGCCCTCCCCGTCTATGGAGACCGAGGTGGGCCGCCGCATCCTGGCCGAGCATCCCGGCACCACCGGTTCCCTGGGCTGCGCCATCAGCGAGGCGGTGGAAAAGGCCACCACCACCCCCGGCTACCGCTATGTGCTGGGCAGCGTCCTCAACCAGGTGCTGCTGCACCAGAGCGTCATCGGCCTGGAGACCAAGACCGCCCTGGACAAATACGGCGTCAAGCCCGACATCATCATCGGCTGTGCGGGGGGCGGCAGCAACCTGGGCGGCCTGATTTCCCCCTTCATGGGCCAGAAGCTCCGGGGCGAGGCGGATTACCGCTTCATTGCGGTGGAGCCTGCCTCCTGTCCCAGCTTCACCCGGGGAAAGTTCGCCTACGATTTCTGCGACACCGGCATGGTCTGCCCCCTGGCCAAGATGTAC